>NZ_JAPHNL010000082.1 GCF_026274175.1 Streptomyces beihaiensis | reverse complement strand
GCGAAATGCCGATCCCCCGTCGCGTCCGGCACGTACTTCACAGTGACAACGATCCTCAAGCTCACGCCGGCTCTCCTCGCTCAAGCGGTTCTCTCACGACCAACGTATGGCACTCAGTTCCCTCTGTAAAGGTACGTAGTGCCAATATGGGCGGTGCGGTGTTACGTTCCCGGCATGAGCGAGGCGCGCGAGGTCCACGAGGCACAGAAGAAGGCACCGATGCGGGAGGTGCTGGCCGAGGCGGCGTTCCAGCTGTTCATGGAGCGCGGGTTCGAGCGGACCACCGTGGACGACATCGTGGCCAGGGCCGGGGTCGGGCGGCGTTCCTTCTTCCGGTACTTCCCGTCCAAGGACGACGCGGTCTTCCCGGACCACGAGAGCTGCCTGGCCGACATGACGGCCTTCCTCGACGCGGCGGACGACACGCGGGACGCCGTGGACGTGGTCCTGGAGGCCGCCGGGATCGTCCTTCGCATGTACGCCGCGAACCCCGAATTCTCCGTGCAGCGCTATCGGTTGACGCGCCAGGTGCCGGGCTTGCGCACCTATGAGCTGTCGTTCGTGCGGCGCTACGAGCGCACGTTCGCCGGGTATCTGACGCGGCGGTGGGCCGATGCCGAGGACGGGGCGCTGCGCGCGGAGGTGGTCGCCGCGGCCGTGGTCGCGGCGCACAACAACGGCCTGCGGGCCTGGCTGCGCTCGGGCGGCGAGGGCGACGCGGAGGCGTCGGTCGACCACGCGCTCGGTCTCGTGCGAAGGATATGGGGAGAGGCGGGCCCGGCCGGTGCCGGCGGGACGTCCGACGACGAGGTCGTCGTCATGGTCGCGCCCAAGGGTGCCCCCATGTGGCGCGTCATCCAGCGCGTCGAGTCAGCCCTGCGCGAGGACTGAGTCGACCTGAAGGGTACGCGGTGTCTTTACCGCGCGGCACTGAGTGTCATACGCTGGCCGGGCGCCGAGCCGCGGGGCCGGTGCGTACCAAGGACGTGCGGGGTGGCCGAGGGAGGTCGGGATGTCCGGGAGCGGTATCGGCGTGATGGTGCCGAAGAGCACCGAGACGCAAACCGAGACGGGTTTTGCCTACCAGCGGTGCCGTTGGTGCGGCACCGCGTCGTTCCGCAGGCTGCTGTGCCCGGTCTGCGCGGGCGGTGACCTGACGACTGAGCACAGTGCGGGACCGGGCATCGTGGTCCGCTCCCGTGTGGTGCACCGCGGCACCGGCGTCGCGCGCAACGAGTCGCTGGTCCGTTTCCCCGAGGACTTCGTCGTGCCCTGTCGCATCGTGGGCACGGCGCCGCACCTGGTGTGGGTGGGCGCCACGGTCAAGGCCGCGCCCGGCACCGCCGACGACTGCGGCGAGGTCTGCTTCGAGCTGGACGATCCCGTCGAGTCCGACGGTTTCCGCTGACGTGGGTCCCGACGGGCCGCCCGGCCGGGCGGCCCGCCCGGTCCGGTCAGGCGTGATCAGGCGTCGAGGCCCGCGAGGAACTGCAGGAGCGCCGCGTTGACCTCGTCGGGGCTCTCCTGCTGCACCCAGTGCCCCGCGCCCTCGACGACGACCCGCACGCGCAGATCGGTCAGCACCTGCCCGATCTTGTCGTCCGGCATGAAGCGAGCCACCGGGTCCTTGGAGCCGGTGAGGAACATCGACGGCTGGTCGATGGTGCGGCCGTCCAAGTGCTCGGTCAGCTCCCAGGTGCGGTCCATGGCCCGGTAGTAGTTGAGGCCGCCGGTGAAGCCGGTGCGCTCGAACGTCTCCACGTAGAGGTCGAGGTCCTCCGGGCTCAGCCACGGCGGCGCGGGGTGGTTCTCGTCGGGGCGCGCGGCCCAGTCGGCCGAGTAGATCTCGCGCGTCAGGAGTGTGCGGCGCACGTTGTGGGCGAGCGCCCGGTCGGCGACGCCCGGCTCCTGGAACCACACGATGTAGAAGTCGTCGCCCAGGCGCCTGCGCAGCACAGGCACCGGCGGCACGGGGGAGCGGGGCGCCGCGGGCACGCTCATCCCCGCCACGGCCCTGACCCGCTCGGGGTGGGCGAGCGCCATCTGCCACACCACCATCGCGCCCCAGTCGTGCCCCACGAACACCGCGTCGTCGGCGCCGACCGCGTCGAGCAGCCCGGCCAGGTCGTCGCAGAGGGTGAGCGTGTCGTACGCGTCGACGTCCGCGGGCCGCGAACTGCCGCCGTACCCGCGCATGTCCGGCGCGATCACCCGGTGGCCCGCCGCGGCGAGCGCCATGACCTGATGCCGCCAGGAGAATGCCAGCTCGGGAAAGCCGTGGCAGAGCACCACCAGCGGCTTGTCCGAGGACCCGGAGTCCGGACCGTGCTCATGAACACGCAGAGTGATCCCATTGGTGGCGATGTCCCGTGCGGTGACCTTCTGCCACTCGGTGGTCGGCAGGTGTGCGGCCATGTGGGGCTCCTCGGTTCGTCGCGGCGGTCCACCCTACAAGGACGGACTTTCCTCGGGACGAGGAGGTGGATGGGGGTGGTCCTTCAGGTGAAAGGTGCGCGAGGATGGGGGCATGACCGCGGCCCAGCGCGCCATGACCGAACTCGGGACATGGCCGAACCTGGTAAGTGGCCCGCCCCGGTGCTCGGTTGGGCACGCCTTCGGATGCGCGGGTCACGATCTCGTCCACTTCCACTCCGACGACTGCGCCGATCTGTACCTCTCCTCGCCGGTGGTGCAGCGGCTGCTGCCCCAGCTGAGCCACAACAGCGCGATCCGTATGCGGCCGGACTCGTCGTGGATCACGGTGCTGCTCGACTGCGACACCGACGTGCACCTGCTGCTCAGTCTGGTGAGCGTGGCGCTCAAGGAGCACGACGCGCACAACTGCCCCTCCCCGCCCTGTGACTGGGAGCGCGCGGTGTCGCCCTGAGCAGCGGAGTATCGCCCTGAGCGAAGTACCGCCCGCTCGCCCGGACGCGCGCCTAGCCTGGGGTGATGACGACGCGGACGAGCAGCCACGCAGACGGCCCGGCACACCGTGCCGTGCCCGGTCCCGAGCCGCTGTGGCGGCATGTGGTGGGAGATGCCCTGCGGCGCGAACGGCGCGAGCAGGGGCGCACGTTGCAGGACGTGGCGGGCGTGGCGGGCATCTCCATGACCTATCTCTCCGAGGTCGAACGAGGCCGCAAGGAGGCATCGTCGGAGATGCTCGCCGCGGTGGCCGGAGCGCTGGGGCTCGGCCTCGGCGACGTACTGGAGCGTGCGCAGGCCGAGTTGGTGTACGCGGCCAGGCGCCGCAGGGCCGTCGCCGTCACCTCCCTCGTATCGGTGCGCGCCGCGCAGCACTCACGGCAGGCGGCAGGCGGCCACGCAGGCGGAGCGGTCTGCCTCGCCGCCTGAGCGGGGAGCGGGCGCCCGGCCCGCATCTCGCTTCTCCCTCGTCTCACTCGGTGCTACTCGTCTTCTGACTCTTCTTCCTCGATGCGGCGGACCAGCACCGGCACATGGCTGTGCTCGATGTCCTTCACCGCGGTGACCAGAGTGACCGGGCCCTGCTGAGTCAGTTCGCGCACGTGATCGACGAGGTCCGTGCGGACCGGGTCGTCGAGCTCGGCGCGATAGCGCTCGGCGAAGTCGTCGTACCGGTGCTCGCGGTCCTCGTGGTACCAGGAGCGCAGCTCCCGCGAGGGCGCGATGTCCTTGAGCCAGTCGTCGACGGCGGCTCGTTCCCTGGACAGGCCCCGCGGCCACAGACGGTCCACGAGCAGACGCGTGCCGTCGTCAGGGGCGGGCGGATCGTAGACCCGGCGCACCGGGAAGGGGTCGGAGTGCCGATGTGCGGTCATGGTCCCATTGTGCTGCTTCTCCACGCTTTGCGAACTTGGTGAGGTGTTGCTTGAGTGAAGGGTGTTGCCGTGACGTCCCGACGGGAGCTCCCTCATGTCGATGTCCTACGGATCGCCCTTCGGCTCACCCGACCCCTT
Organism: Streptomyces beihaiensis; assembly: GCF_026274175.1. Lineage (GTDB taxonomy): Bacteria > Actinomycetota > Actinomycetes > Streptomycetales > Streptomycetaceae > Streptomyces > Streptomyces beihaiensis. Next base: position 8,837 of record NZ_JAPHNL010000082.1, on the reverse strand, counting down.
CGGTGAACTGCTCAACCGGTTCTTCGGCATGGCCCCCGGCTCCGCGCCCCCGGCCGTGCAGCGGGTGCCGATCGGACGTCTGCTGACCGACTCGGCCCGCGAACTGATCGGCAAGGCCACCAACAAGGCCGCACAGGACGGCAGTTCCGACCTGGACACCGAGCACCTGCTGTGGGCGGCGACGCAGGTCGACCCGGCCCGTACGCTCATCGCCCGGGCCGGAGCCGAACCCGACGCGCTCGCCGACACCATCGCCAAGATCCTTCCGGGCGAGGACAGCGAACCCTCCGCGCAGCCCGGTCTCACCCCGGCCGCCAAGCGCACCCTCGCCGCCGCGCACGCCCGATCGCAGGCGGCCGGTGTCTCCTACATCGGCCCCGAGCACATCCTGGGCGCCCTGCTCGACGCCCCCGACGCGGGCGCGGGCCGGCTGCTGCGCGCCCAGGGCGTGGACCTGGACCGGCTGCGCTCCGGCGCCGATGTGGCGGCCCGCGCCGACGGCGTGCCCGTCTCGGGCGCCACGGCAGCCCCGAGCACCACGCCCACCCTCGACGAGTACGGCAGGGACCTCACCGAGGAGGCCAGGGCGGGCAAGCTGGACCCGGTCGTCGGGCGGGCCGAGGAGATCGAGCAGACCATCGAGATCCTCTCCCGCCGCTCCAAGAACAACCCGGTCCTCATCGGGGAGCCCGGCGTCGGCAAGACCGCCATCGTCGAGGGTCTGGCCCAGCGGATCGTGGCGGGCGAGGTGCCCGACACCCTCAAGGGCAAACGGGTCGTCGCCCTCGACCTGTCCGCGATGGTCGCCGGAGCCCAGTACCGGGGCCAGTTCGAGGAACGCCTCAAGAAGGTCATCGAGGACGTCCGGGGCGCGGGCGGCGACGTCGTCGTCTTCATCGACGAACTGCACACCATGGTCGGCGCGGGTGCGAGCGGCGAGGGCGCCATGGACGCCGGCAACATGCTCAAACCGGCGCTCGCCCGCGGTGACCTGCACGTCGTCGGAGCCACCACCGTCGACGAGTACCGCAAGTACGTGGAGAAGGACCCCGCCCTGGAGCGCCGCTTCCAGCCGGTCACCATCCCCGAGCCGAGCGTCGAAGAGACGGTACAGATCCTGGAGGGGCTCCGGGACGCCTACGAGGCGCACCACCAGGTCCGCTTCGGCGACGGCGCGCTGGCGGCCGCGGCCGAGCTGTCCGACCGCTACATCAGCGACCGCTTCCTGCCCGACAAGGCCATCGACGTCATGGACCAGGCGGGCGCCCGCGTCCGTCTGCGCAGCGCGTCCCGCTCCACCGAGGTCGTCGGCCGGGAGGACACCATCGCCCAGCTGACCCGCGAGAAGGACCAGGCCGTGGCCGCCGAGGACTTCGAGCGGGCCTCCGAGCTGAAGAAGCGGATCAACGAGATCGAGGGCGAGCTCGCGGGTATCGAGGAGCGGCGCGAAGGCGTCGTCGAGGTGACCGCGTCCGACGTCGCCGACATCGTCTCGCGCCGCACCGGCATCCCCGTCTCCCAGCTCACCGCAGGCGAGAAGGAGAGGCTCCTCAAGCTGGAGGACGCGATGCACGCGCGCGTGGTCGGCCAGGACGAGGCCGTCACCGCCGTCTCCGAGGCAGTCCGCCGCAACCGCGCGGGCATGGGCGACCCGAACCGTCCCGTCGGCTCGTTCCTGTTCCTCGGCCCCACCGGCGTCGGCAAGACCGAACTGGCCAAAGCGCTCGCCGAGCTGCTGTTCGGGGACGAGAAGCGCATGGTCCGCTTCGACATGAGCGAGTTCCAGGAGAAGCACACCGTCTCGCGTCTGGTCGGGGCTCCGCCCGGATACGTCGGACACGAGGAGGCCGGGCAGCTGACCGAGAAGGTCCGCCGCCAGCCCTACAGCGTGCTGCTCTTCGACGAGGTCGAAAAGGCCCACCCGGACGTCTTCAACACCCTCCTGCAGGTCCTGGACGACGGGCGCCTGACCGACGCGCAGGGGCGCACAGTCGACTTCCGCAACTGCGTCGTCATCATGACGTCGAACATCGGCGCGCAGCGCATCCTCGCCCACCGGGGCGATGTGTCGGAGATCAAGGACGAGCTGATGGAGGATCTGCGGGGCCGTTTCCTGCCGGAGTTCCTCAACCGCATCGACGAGATCATCCTCTTCCACGGCCTCACCGAGGACGACCTCGGCGAGATCGTCGAGCACCTCCTGGACCGCAGCAGGCGCCGCGTACACGCGCAGGGGATCACCCTGGAGGTCACCGAGGCGGCCAAGAAGCTGCTCGTCGCCCACGGGCATCAACCCGAGTTCGGCGCGCGCCCGCTGCGCCGCACCATCCAGACCGAGCTCGACAACCGACTCGCCTCGCTGCTGCTGTCCGGCGACGCCGAGCCCGGCGACACCGTCGTGGCGGACGTCGAGGACGACGCCCTCGTCTGCTCCGTACGAACACCCGGCACAGCCGGGGCCGGTGAGCCGGTGGCGGCCGACGCGCCCGAGGGTGCCACGAACCCCTGAGCCCTGCCCGCGACCGGCCCCGACCACCGGTTCCCCGTCCCTCACCCGTTCGGCCCTGCCCCGCTGGCAGGGCCCGAGCCCCACACGGAGAGTGCCGTCATGACCCAAGCGCCGTTCGAACGCCACAGCTCGCAGCAGGACATCCGCGGTGAGCAGGAGCCGGAGCAGCCGCAGCGGCCCCCGGAAGGGCCCCTGGGCAGACTTGCGCACGCCGCCTGGCAGGCCGTGCTGCTCGCGGGCGTCGCCGCGCTGGTCCTCGGCGTGCTCGTCCTCGTCTGGCCAGGTGCCTCGCTGCTCGCGGCGGGTGTCCTGTTCGGCGTCTACCTCGTCGTCAGCGGCGTCTTCCAGCTGGTGTCCGCCTTCGGCACCCACGTCACGACGGCGCTGCGGGTGATGGCGTTCATCAGCGGTGCCGTGTCGGTCCTGCTGGGCCTCTTCTGCTTCCGCGGCGCGCTGCAGTCGATCCTGCTGCTCGCCCTGTGGATCGGCATCGGCTGGTTGTTCCGCGGCATCACACAGACCGCCGCGGCCGTCTCCGACGCGCAGATGCCGGCTCGTGGCTGGCAGATCTTCCTGGGCATCGTCAGCGCGATGGCCGGCATCGTCCTGATCGTCTCGCCGTTCAGGTCGGTCGCGGTGCTCACTTTGGTCGGGGGCTGGTGGCTGGTGGGCCTGGGCGTCATCGAGATCGTCCAGGCGTTCATGCTGCGCGGCCGCGCCAAGGACATTCCGCGCGCGTACGGGGGAGCGGGGGCGTCAGACGCCGACCGCCTCCTCCATCTCCTCCTCCGTCTCCTCTTCCTCTTCCGCCTCCGCCTCGGTCTGCTCGATCCGTTCCCCGGCCCGCCGCCGCTCGGCCGTCGCGGCGACCCCGAGGAGCACTGCGCCCACGGCAGCCCAGGCCACCAGGGTCCACACCCAGCGACCCAGGCCGTAGTGGTCGAAGTAGAGGAGGCTGCGGGTGCCCTCGACGAAACCAGCGCCGTTCCAGAAGGCGTGCAGACTCCCGAAGAAACCGTTCTGCAACTCGGGGCGGAAGACCCCGCCGGAACTCGTGAAGTTGAGCATCACGAACAGCACCATCACCGCGAGCGTCGTCCACCGCTTCAAGAAGGTGTGCAGGCCGACGCCGACCAGCAGAATGCCCACCGAGTACAGCCACGCCATGCCCCACACGCCCCACAGGTTCGAGTGCGCCAGGTGGAAGACCGGCCCCGCGAACGCGGCGCCGAGGAGTCCGACCGCACCGGAGACGGCGACGACGAGCAGCGCCCTCGTCCGCATCCGCAGCGCCGCACCCGCCCCGCCGAGCACCGCCACCGACGCGTACGAGCCGATGCTGAGCGCGACGAGCAGGAAGAACAGGCCCTGGCCCGTCGGGTCGTCCGGCACCGGGGGCGCCACGTCGGTCACCTTCAGCGGCTCGCCCTGCCGCGCCGCGACGGGCGTGAAGATCTTCTCCACGGCGGAGGCGGTGGTGTCGGACCCGGCCGACGCCACGATCAGCTCGGGCGCCGCGCCCCGGCCGTCGCCGAGTACGTAGGCGCCGTCGATGCTCCGCGTCCTGAGCTGGTCGACCGCGGCGGCGCGGGCGTCCAGGGTGCGCACGTCGAGCGCGTCGCCCGCCTTGTCCTTCACGGTCTGCGCGAACACCTTCGCCTCGGGACCCGAACCGACGACGGCGACCGGCAGATGGTGCGGCTCGGGCGAGGCGAACGCGCCCAGATAGGCGAGCCCCATCCCCACGCACATCAGCAACGGGGTCAGCAGATGGACCAGGACGTGGCGCAGCGCCGGGTTGTGCGCGTCGCTCGCCGCACCGCGTACCGCCCCGCGCACGGCCCCCGCGCCCCCGGCTCGATGAGCTCTGTGGTCGGCGGGCATGGACAGGACCTCCAAAGGTTGGTGTTTACAACTCATCGCTAAGTTGTACTCTACAACTGAATGAGGCCGATGTGGGGCGCGGCGGGTGTGACCATGGCCACCCGGTGCGCGGCGGGCGCCCGGGACTCGCGCCCGCCCCGGGTGCCCGCCCCGCTCGCCTCGATGCTTCAGATGTCGAGCCGGTACATGCACGAGCAGCGCGTGGGCACGTACCCCAGGGCGTCGTTGACGGCCCGCATCGGCGCGTTCTCGTCCGCCGTGTCCGTGAGCAGACCGGCCAGGCGCGGATGGCGCTCGCGCATCCGCAGGATCTGGTGCGCCTTCATCCAGCGGGCCAGGCCCCGCCCCCGGTGCTCCGGCAGCACGCCGGTCCCGTAGTGCTCCGCGTCGCCCTCCCGGTCACCCCTGACGACGAGCTCCGTGAATCCGGCCACCGAACCGTCCGCCGTGTCGATCGCGGCCACCGTGTGCAGCAGGTCGCCGCGGCGCGCGACGGCCTCGGCGGCGGCCCGCACGCGTGCCACGTCCCAGACGGCCCTGCCCTGGTCCGTGTCGCCCATCGGCATGTCGTCCATGGCCCGGCGCGACGCGGCGAACGAGGCGGCCAGCGCGTCGGGCACGGTGCCGTCCCACTCCACGAGTCGGTAGCCCGGATGCGTCCGCCCGGCCGTCTCGGCCAGCGCCGCCGTGTCCGCGTCCGGCAGCGAGAGCCGCGCGTACGTGAGCCGCAGCCCGACGCGGAACCCGCGCGCCGCCAGGAAGGCCGCGCCGGGGGAGCCCTCGTCGGCGGTCGCGCTCACGCGGTCCCGCCCGTTCTCCTTCGCCGCGGCGAGCGCGGCCTCGATGAGCCGGGTCCCGACGCCCGCGCGCCGCTGCGCCGGATGGACCCGCACATCCACCTCGGCCACGTGCTCCTGCCCCTTGCGGTCGAAGAGGCGGACGAACGCCGACCCCACGGGATGGCCGCCCTCCGGGTCCTGCGCGAGCCAGGCCAGCCGACGGACGCCGGTGGCGGTCGCCGGATCGGTGAGCGGGGTCAACTGCCAGGCGGCGTGCGGCACAAGGGCTCCTGGTTCGGATCGTTCGGATCGGCGCGAAGACCGGAACGTAACGCCGATCGCCGTGCGCGGCAACGCAATTGTCCAGACGCCGCCATTCCCAATTTCTGAAACGGGTTCTACTGTGTGCGCCGCGAAGCCGAGTCGTCGACCGCCAGGAGGGGCCGTGCACCTCGACCAGACGCCCGAGCAGCGGCAGTTGCGCAGGGAGCTGCGTGCCTACTTCGCCGAAGTCGTCCCGGACAACGCCTTCGCGCGCTCCGCGGACCCGGCCCGGCGCAAGCGCTTCTACCGGGAAACCGTGCGCCGCCTCGGCGCCGACGGGTGGCTCGGCGTGGGATGGCCCGAGGAGTACGGGGGCCGGGGCATGACGGCGATGGAGCAGTTCATCTTCTTCGACGAGGCCGCCCAGGCGGGCGTGCCGCTGCCGCTGATGGCGCTCAACACGGTCGGCCCGACGATCATGCAGTTCGGCACGGCCGAGCAGAAGACGTACTTCCTGCCGCGGATCCTCTCCGGCGAGATCGACTTCGCCATCGGCTACAGCGAACCCGACGCGGGCACCGACCTCGCGGCCCTCAGGACGCGGGCCGTGCGCGAGGGCGACGAGAGCACCGGCCACTACACGGTCAACGGCCAGAAGATCTGGACGACCAACGGCGACACCGCCGACTGGGTCTGGCTCGCCGTGCGCACCGACCCCGCCGCCCCGCCGCACAAGGGCATCACGATGCTCCTCGTCCCGACGTCCGACCCCGGCTACTCCTGCACCGTCATCAACACCCTCGCCTCGCACGACACCACGGCCAGCTACTACGAGAACATCCGCGTGCCCGCCTCGCGCCGGGTGGGCGAGGAGAACAAGGGCTGGCGGCTGATCACCAACCAGCTCAACCACGAGCGCGTCACGCTGGCCGCCCACGGCACCATGGCCGTCCGGGCCCTGCACGACGTGCAGCGCTGGGCCATGGAGACCAAGCTCGCCGACGGCCGGCGCGTCATCGACCTCGGCTGGGTCAGGAAGCGGCTCGCCCAGACCCACACCAAGCTCGACGCGATGAAACTGCTCAACTGGCAGATGGTCACCGCCGTCCACGAGGGCACCCTGCTCCCGCAGGACGCGTCGGCCGTGAAGGTCTACGGCTCCGAGGCGCGCCGGGACGCGTACGCGTGGCTGATGGAGGTGGTGGGCGCGGCGGGCCCCCTGCGGGACGGCAGCGCGGGCGCCGCCCTCCACGGCGAGCTGGAGCGCGGCTACCGCTCAGCCGTGATCTTCACCTTCGGCGGCGGCAACAACGAGATCCAGCGGGAGATCATCTCGTGGATCGGCCTCGGGATGCCGCGCGTACGACGGTGAGGCCGGGACCGAGAGCCCCGGCCGGTGGTACGGACCCGCGCTCATGCCCGTCCGACCGCCCGGACCTCCACCCGCAGGGGCACCGCGTGCGGAGCCGGCACGCTGGGCGCGCATCCACGAGGCCCACCTCGCCCGCGGCGAGGCCGACCCGCTCCGGAGCCCGCCCGGGGCTCGCTCCGCTCCGGTCGCGTGCGTAGCCTGCGCTCAGGAGGTTCAGGAGGTGAGGTGCGGTATGCGCGACGCGGATCCGGGGCTTTTCGGCCCCGACTCGGTGACCTGGCAGGTGCACGCCGATCCGATGATGTGGATCGCGGGCGTACGCGCCCTCTACCTCCAGGCGCTGCATCCGCGCGCAGTCCGCGGCGTCCTGCAGAACTCCGACTTCCGGCGCGATGCATGGGGCCGCCTGATGCGCACCGCCGGCTTCGTCGGCACGACCACCTACGGCACGACCGAGGCCGCCGAGCGCGCCGGGGCGCGGGTGCGGGCCATCCACGCCAGGCTGACCGCCGTCGACCCGGACTCGGGGGAACGGTACGGGGTCGACGAGCCGGAACTGCTGCTGTGGGTGCACTGCGCCGAGATCGGCTCCTACCTGCACATCGCCCGCCGCTCCGGCTACCCGCTCACCGACACCCACGCCGACCGTTACATCGCCGAACACCGCACCAGCGCCCGCCTCGTCGGCCTCGACCCGGACGACGTGCCCGGCAGCCGCGAGGAACTGGCCGCCTACTTCGACACCGTGCGCCGCCGGCTCTCGGCCGGGCCCGAGGCCCGCACCGTCGACGCGTTCCTCCGGCGCCCGCCCGCCCACCCGCTGCTGGTCCCGGCCCGCGAGCTGCTGTGGCGGCACGTCGCGAACCTCGCCTACGCCTCCCTGCCCCCGTACGCCCGCCGCCTGTACGGCGCGCCGGCGCCCGCGCCCGCCGTCACCACCCGCCGCCTGCGTGCCACGGGTGCCGTGCTGCGCGCCGTCCCCGCCCGCGTACGCTGGCAACTCCCTCCGAAACACATCCTCCGGGCGGTGGCCAGGCTCGGACCCGGCGCGCGCCCGGGCCCGTACAGGCTCGCCGGACGGGTAGCCATACTGGACGGGCCGGGGAGGGCGCAACAGACAGTCGACGGGGGCGAGAGCGGGACATGCGAGAGTCGGAGGACACCTGGGAGTCCAGGCTGATCCATGGGCGGTACCGACTGCTCGACCGGATCGGCCGCGGCGGCATGGGCGAGGTGTGGCGGGCACGCGACGAGTCGCTGGGGCGGCACGTCGCCGTCAAGTGCCTCAAGCCGCTCGGCCCGGAGCGCGACCAGTCCTTCACCCGCGTCCTGCGCGAACGCTTCCGCCGGGAGGCCCGGGTCGCGGCCGCGCTGCAGCACCGCGGCGTCACCGTCGTGCACGACTTCGGCGAGTACGAAGGCGTCCTGTACCTGGTGATGGAACTCCTGGAGGGCCGCAACCTGAGCCAGCTTCTCGAGGACAACCGCCAGCGGCCGCTCGCCGTCGACGATGTCGTCGACATCGCCGACCAGGTGGCCGCCGCGCTCGCCTACACGCACGAACAGGGCATCGTGCACCGTGACCTCAAGCCCGCCAACATCGTGCGCCTGACCGACGGCACCGCCAAGATCTGCGACTTCGGCATAGCCCGCCTCGGCCACGACATCGGCTTCACCTCCAAGCTCACCTCCACCGGCATCGCCATGGGCACACCGCACTACATGTCGCCCGAACAGATCGGCGGCACCGGCGTCGACGAGCGCAGCGACCTGTACTCGCTGGGCTGCGTGCTGTACGAGCTCGCCACCGGCGCGCCGCCCTTCGACATGGAGGACGCGTGGGCCGTGCTGATCGGACATCGTGACACCCCGCCGCGCCCGCCGCGCGGCCACCGCCCCGAACTGCCCGACTACGTCGACCGGATCATCCTCGACCTGCTCGCCAAGGAGCCCGACGAACGGCCCCGCGACGCACGCGAGCTGGTCCGCCGCATCGCCGAGGGCCGCACCGCGCACGCCCCGGCCGGCG
>NZ_JAPHNL010000081.1 GCF_026274175.1 Streptomyces beihaiensis | reverse complement strand
CCGGGCCCGGCCCCGACACCGCGTCGCGCCGCGGCGGCACCGGCCGCGGCCTGCGCGGCGGCGGGTCCACCGGCACCGGCGGGCGCACCCGGACCGGCACCCGGCTTGCCGGGAGCCTTCTTGCCGCCCTGCGCGACATCGACGGGGAGCATGACCAGCGCGGTCGTACCACCGGAGTCGGAGGGACGCAGCTGGATGCGGATGCCGTGCCGCTGCGAGAGACGGCCGACCACGAACAGACCCATGCGGCGCGACACGGACACGTCCACGGTGGGCGGCGCGGCGAGCCGCTCGTTGATCGCCGCGAGGTCCTCGGGGGAGAGCCCGATGCCGGTGTCGTGGATCTCGATGAGCACGCGCCCGTCGGGCAGTGCGTGACCGGTCACCTTCACCTTGGTCTGCGGCGACGAGAACGACGTCGCGTTCTCCAGCAGCTCGGCGAGCAGGTGCACGAGGTCGTTGACGACGCGCCCGGCGACATCGGTCGCGGGCACCGCCGCCAGCTCGATCCGCTCGTACTGCTCCACCTCGGACGCGGCGGCACGCAGCACGTCGACGAGCGGAACCGGCCGGGTCCACCGGCGCCCCGGCTCCTCACCCGCGAGGACGAGCAGGTTCTCACCGTTACGGCGCATGCGGGTCGCGAGGTGGTCGAGCTTGAACAGCGACGACAGCTGGTCCGGGTCGGCCTCGCGCGACTCCAGCTCGGAGATGAGCGAGAGCTGGCGCTGGATGAGGCCCTGGGAGCGGCGCGAGAGGTTGGTGAACATCGCGTTGACGTTGCCCCGCAGCAGGGCCTGCTCGGCGGCGAGGCGGACCGCCTCGCGGTGCACGTCGTCGAAGGCCGCGGCCACCTTGCCGATCTCGTCGCGCGAGTGCACACCGACCGACTCCACGGACGTGTCGACGTCCTGCGGGTCGGACTCGGACAGCTCCTTGACGAGCTCCGGCAGACGGTCCTGGGCGACCTTGGTCGCGGTGTCCTGCAGGCGGCGCAGCGAACGGATCATGGACCGGGACACGACGAACGCGCCGATCAGCGAGACGCCGAGGACCAGAAGGATCAGCGCACCGTTGATGATGGCCGACTGCTGAGACTCGTTGCGCAGCTCGCGGGCCTGCTGCTCCATCTCGTTGAGCAGCGTCAGCTCGATGGTGGACATCTGCTGGATGCGCGTGCTGTCCGCGTCGATCCAGTCCTTGTAGGAGCGCTTGTCCTGGGAGGTGAGGCCGTCCGGGTTCCGGAACGCGCGGTCGGCGTACTTGTCGGCGGCCTTGATGGTGGGGTTGTTCTCGGTCAGCGGCTTGAGCAGCGCGGCCGCCTTCTCGCTGCCGTAGACGCTGTCGAAGGTGTCGATGTGGGACTTCTGGCTGTCCTCCGCCGCCTGACCGTACTGCCGGTCGGTCTCCGACATCTTGCCGAACGAGGAGCTGTTCGCGGGCAGCGCGGCCGCGATGATGGCGCGCTGCTCGGAGGCGGACTCCTTGGCGGACGAGAACGCGGCCAGCGACCGGGTGCGCTGGATCATCTCCGGGCTGCTGGTCGCCTGGGCCATGTCGGTCGACAGGGAGAGCAGGTTGTCGATGAGACGGCTGTAGCCCTCGACGGTCTGCGAGGCCGTGGTGCCCTTCTCGTACGCGTGCTCGCGCAGGCTCTTGAGGGCACTGAGCTGGGAGGCGATCTGCACGATGTGGTCGCGCACGCCGGCCAGGTCGGTCTGGTCGTCGCTCTGGACGTTGAGCGTCTCGTCGAGGAACGCCTGGCGGGCGCGGTCGGTCTTCTCGCGCGCGGCCTTGACGCTGAAGTCGTCGGTCGCGTTCGGGTCGTTGGAGAGCGGGCCCGCGGACTGGTCGCGCTCGTTCTGGAGCGCCGAGGCCAGCTCGGTGGCCTGCTTGGTCATCTCCGTCAGCAGCTTCATGTTGTCGAGCTGCTTGATGGCGGTCATGGAGTCGCTGATGCGCAGCGCGCCCAGGGTGGTCGCGGCGACCACGGGCACGGCGACCAGCGAGACCAGACGCGTCGAGATGCGCCAGTTGCGCAGGGCTATTCGGGAGCCGGGACCGACCGGCGCCGAACCCTTGCCCTTGCTCTTGCCCTTGGGGGAGGGCTGTGCGGGCGCGTCGGAGCCCACGGCTGATGCGGAGCGGCCGTCACCGTCCCCGACGGACGCCGTGCGCCCCGGGTTCTGGGCGCGCTGAGGCCGGGGGCCGCCAGCCGCCGGGCCGGTCCCGCCCTGCGGCTCCGGCTCCGCCGCAGCGCTGCCATCCCTGTTCTTACGTCCCTGCACTAGCGTCGCAACCTCTGGACCAGGCGCCCCGTCCGCGTGTGCGGACGAAGCGGTGTCGGCGTGTTCGAGGGGCGACCTGAACGCCCCCCAATGGTCGTGAGTGACCGGCGCTGGCTCCCCCCTCCGCCGCCATCGACGCTGCTTCGCGCCGTGTGCGCCGGCCCCATACCCGCGGCGGTCCCGGGAATTCCAGCACAGTGCAGGATCTCCAACAAGGGCCGGTGGCCGTGACACGGTCCTGGTGACCGCTTGTGAGGGTGCTATCACGGGTCGTGCAAGGTGATCTACAAGAAAACGGACATCGGTGGACGTCCTGTGCGGCGGCGTGCGGTGTCCCAGTCGCCATGATCGGGAGCGGAATGTTGGCTTCAGGTGTGAAATGCCGGTTTCGGCAGATTCGAACTACGATCCGAAACGCCCGATTTGCTCGCCCACTCGTGAGCAAACTCACATACCGATGGCCGCAACTTCCGGCCTTTCGACGGGAATCCGATGTTTAGCCTGACGCTTTACAGGGATGGCCCAGCAGACAACCGAAGGTTCCGGAACCCAGTCATGAAGACCACGATGTCGCTCCTCCGCCTCGCCAACCCGCGCCGCACCACCCTGGCGCACCTCGCGGACGCCGACGAGATCCAGGCGGCCCCGGCCCAGCCCGAGCACGTCACCGACCTCCCGACGAACACGGCCAACCCGAGGCGCACGATCCTGATGGAGATGCCGAAGACATCGAACTGAGGGGTGCGGGGCCGTACCCCGTGAGCGGCTTCGCCCCGCGCTAGCCTGGGGGCTCACACTCCACCCGGCGCAAGAAGCAAGAAAAGGGGCGCAGCCACACCGTGCGCATCGCCAGATTCTCCATCGACGGGAACGTCGCCTTCGGCGCGGTCGAGGGCGACGGGCCTGACGAGCTCGTCCTCGACATCATCAAGGGCATCCCGTTCGCGGACTTCGAACTGAGCGGCACCAAGGTCCCGTTCAGCAAGGTCCGGTTGCTGCCTCCGGTGCTGCCCAACAAGGTGATCGCCTTCGGGCGCAACTACGCGGAGCACGCCAGGGAACTGGGCCACGAGGTCCCCGAGGTCCCCTTCGCCTTCTTCAAGCCGTCCACCTCGGTCATCGGCACGGGCGACGCGATCCAGTACCCGAGCTTCTCGCAGGAACTCCACCACGAGGCCGAGCTCGCCGTCGTCATCGGCCGGATGTGCCGCGAGGTGCCGCGCGAGCGCGTGGACGACGTCATCCTCGGCTACACCGCCGCCAACGACGTCACCGCCCGTGACGTGCAGAAGCGCGAGAAGCAGTGGGCCCGCGCCAAGGGCTTCGACACGTCCTGCCCGCTCGGCCCCTGGGTGGAGACGGACCTGGACGTGGCGGCGGCGTCCCAGCTCACCATCCAGTGCACGGTCAACGGTCAGCAGCGCCAGCTCGGCCGCACGTCGGACATGATCACGCCCATCGCGGACCTGATCGCGAACATCTCCGAGGCCATGACGCTGCTGCCCGGCGACGTCATCCTCACGGGCACCCCCGAAGGGGTCGGCCCGCTCAGCGTCGGCGACGAGGTCGCCGTCGCCATCGAAGGCATCGGCACTCTCACCAACAAGGTTGTCAAGCGTGGCTAGCGCAACAGCGTCCCCCGTCAACGAAGCGATGCCGTCAGGCACACGCGTCCGTTTCTGCCCCTCGCCCACCGGTAACCCCCACGTGGGCCTGGTCCGCACCGCCCTGTTCAACTGGGCCTTCGCGCGCCACAACCGGGGCACCCTCGTCTTCCGCATCGAGGACACCGACGCGGCCCGCGACAGCGAGGAGTCGTACGAGCAGCTGCTCGACGCGATGCGCTGGCTCGGCTTCGACTGGGACGAGGGCCCCGAGGTCGGCGGCCCGCACGCGCCGTACCGGCAGTCGCAGCGCATGGACATCTACAAGGACGTCGCGGACAAGCTCCTCGCCGGCGGCCACGCCTACCGCTGCTACTGCTCCACCGAGGAACTCGACGCCCGCCGCGAGGCCGCCCGCGCCGCCGGCAAGCCCTCCGGCTACGACGGCCACTGCCGCGAGCTCACCCACGAGCAGAAGGCGGCGTACGAGGCGCAGGGCCGTGCGCCCATCGTCCGCTTCCGCATGCCCGACCGCACGATCACCTTCACGGACCTGGTCCGCGGCGAGATCTCGTACGAGCCGGAGAACGTGCCGGACTTCGGCATCGTCCGTGCCAACGGCGCCCCGCTGTACACGCTGGTCAACCCGGTCGACGACGCGCTGATGGAGATCACGCACGTCCTGCGCGGCGAGGACCTGCTCTCCTCCACGCCCCGCCAGATCGCGCTGTACGACGCCCTGAAGGAACTGGGCATCGCGAAGGCGACCCCCGAGTTCGGCCACCTCCCGTACGTCATGGGCGAGGGCAACAAGAAGCTGTCCAAGCGCGACCCGCAGAGCAGCCTGAACCTGTACCGCGAGCGCGGTTTCCTCCCGGAGGGCCTGCTCAACTACCTCTCGCTGCTCGGCTGGTCCCTGTCGGCGGACCGCGACATCTTCACGATCGACGAGATGATCGCGGCCTTCGACGTCAAGGACGTCCAGCCGAACCCGGCCCGCTTCGACCTCAAGAAGTGCGAGTCGATCAACGGCGACCACATCCGTCTGCTCGACGCCAAGGAGTTCGCGACCCGCTGCGAGCCCTGGCTCAAGGCCCCCTTCGCTCCCTGGGCCCCCGAGGACTTCGACGAGGCCAAGTGGGCGGCGATCGCCCCGCACGCCCAGACGCGCCTGAAGGTCCTCTCGGAGATCACGGACAACGTCGACTTCCTCTTCCTGCCGGAGCCCGTCTTCGACGAGCCGAGCTGGACCAAGGCCATGAAGGAGGGCTCCGACGCCCTGCTGAAGACGGCCCGCGAGAAGCTCGAAGCGGCCGACTGGAGCTCCCCGGAGTCCCTCAAGGAAGCCGTCCTGGCGGCGGGCGAGGCCCACGGCCTCAAGCTCGGCAAGGCCCAGGCGCCGGTCCGCGTCGCCGTCACCGGCCGCACGGTCGGCCTGCCCCTGTTCGAGTCCCTGGAGGTCCTGGGCAAGGACGCGACGCTGGCGCGGATCGACGCGGCCCTGGCCAAGCTCACCGCCTGACGCACGGCATCCCACGCCCCAGGGGGCGGCACCCGGTGGCTTCCGGGCGCCGCCCCTTCGGTGTTGTCAGTGCCGGGGGCTACGGTCGTCAAGTCCATCGAACACCGCGACGGTTCACCTCCGGAAAGGCGCCGCCATGCCCATGCCCGCCCGCGACTACGCGCGCTACTTCAGCCCCGGCCTCACCTTCACGCACGAGACGGGCCTGATCGGCACCGTCGAGGTCCGCCCGGCCGGGGACCTGTGGCTGCCGTCGGGCCGCGTCGTCGCCTGCGACCCGTTCGTCGCGCTCGGCTCCGGCGAGTGCGAGCCCTTCACCGCCACCGTCGAGCCCGGCCGGTACCGGGTGGAGGCGGCGGTCGTGACCCTGGTGAACCCCGAGGAGCCGCCCTCCGACACACCGCACGAGCGGGTCGCCGCCGCGCGCCTCGTCATACGCGACGAACCCGTCGCCGCGTGGGAGCACGCCGTGCAGGCGGGCCAGGACCTGGCCGACCTCGGCGACGACGAGTTCTTCGGCTACGGCGTGGACGCGGGAACCGGCTGTTTCTACGACGCCGAGTCCGACGGCTCGTTCCCCGAATGCGAGGGGGACGTGGGCCCGCTCTGGGACGCCTTCGAGGAGCGTGACCACGCCCCGGGCCCGTACCTGGTCACCTCCCCCTCCACAGGCCACACGGTCGCCGCGTTCGGCTCGGGCTGGGGCGACGGCGCCTACCCCACGTGGATCGGCCGCACCGCCGGGGGCGCCGTGGCCTGCTTCGTCACCGACTTCTTCGTGATGGACCTCCCGGACGAGGACTGAGCGACCGGCGCCCGCGCCCCTGGCGGAGCGGCATCGGCGTTACGGTCCTCGTATGAGCACGCCGATCAGAGCAGTGGTCTGGGACATCGACGACACGATCTTCGACTACGCGCGGGCCGACGCCGACGGTATGCGGGCGCACCTCGCCGCCGAGGGGCTGCTCGACGGCTTCGGGAGCGTCGCGCGGGCGCTCGACCGGTGGCGGGCGCTGACCAGGACGCACTGGGCGCGGTTCGAGGCGCGGGAGACCGACTGGGAGGGGCAGCGCAGGGACCGGGTCCGGGACTTCGTCGGGGGTGCCCTGGACGACGCCGCGGCGGACGCGTGGTTCAACCGCTACCTCGGGCACTACGAGTCCGCGTGGCGCCTCTTCCCCGACACGGTGGCGGCCCTCGACGCGCTCGCGGCCACCCACCGGCACGCCGTCCTGTCCAACTCCTCACTGCACAACCAGGACCGCAAGCTGCGGCTGCTCGGCGTACGGGAACGGTTCGAGGCCGTCCTGTGCGCGGCCGAACTCGGTGTGGCCAAACCCGAACCGGGCGCCTTCCACGCGGTCTGCGAGCGGCTCGGACTGGCTCCGCACGAGGTCGCGTACGTCGGTGACCAGCCGGACACCGACGCCAGAGGGGCCGTCGAGGCGGGGCTCACAGGCATCTGGCTCGACCGGGCGGACATCGGAGGCCGCCCCGAGCTGCTCCGGATCACCGGGCTCGCCCAGCTGCCCGCGCTGCTGGCGCGGGATAGCCGTTTTGGAGCGCCGGACACCTTCGGGTAATGTTCTTCCTGCGCCGAGGGGAGCGGGCCGAAAGGCCGAAACCCCGGAAGCGCAAACCAAACAAAGTCCCCCCGGGGGTTGCGTTTCGGTGGCCTATGGTGTAATTGGCAGCACGACTGATTCTGGTTCAGTTAGTCTAGGTTCGAGTCCTGGTAGGCCAGCTCGCAGAGCTCATCTGCGACCGTGGATCACATCCACAAAGCCCCCGTTGTGTAGCGGCCTAGCACGCTGCCCTCTCAAGGCAGTAGCGCCGGTTCGAATCCGGTCGGGGGTACAGATCCATCCCGCGAGGACGGTTCGGGTAGCTCCCATCGACCGCGCGGTGACAACATCCGGCTGGCGCCGGGTGGGATCGCTAGGGCCCCCGTTGTGTAGCGGCCTAGCACGCCGCCCTCTCAAGGCGGTAGCGCCGGTTCGAATCCGGTCGGGGGTACTGGGTTGGTCTAAACCACCATTGGTCTATGGTGTAATTGGCAGCACGACTGATTCTGGTTCAGTTAGTCTAGGTTCGAGTCCTGGTAGACCAGCTCGGATCTGCGGCGGTCGGCATCGAACGCCCGCAAGATCCACGCCCCCGTTGTGTAGCGGCCTAGCACGCCGCCCTCTCAAGGCGGTAGCGCCGGTTCGAATCCGGTCGGGGGTACGCGCGAACGATCAGAGGCCCTCCCCGGGAAACCGGGGAGGGCCTCTTCGTGTGCTCAGGGCCTCGGATTCCCGGCGCGGCCGGCGACCGTACAACTCCGGCCGGTCGCTGCGGCGTTGGAGCGACCGGCCGGAATCGACGGAGAGGCGGGGCGGGTTGTGGTGACAGGGCGTCAGCCCGAGCGGCGCAGCGCCTCGGAGAGGCGGCCCGCCGCGTCGATCACGGCCTGGGCGTGCATCCGGCCGGGGTGCCGGGACAGGCGCTCGATGGGTCCGGAGACCGACACCGCGGCCACCACACGGTTCGACGGGCCACGCACCGGCGCGGAGACCGACGCGACGCCCGGCTCCCGCTCGCCGATCGACTGGGCCCAGCCGCGGCGACGCACGCCCGAGAGCGCCGTCGCGGTGAAACGGGCGCCCTGCAGTCCGCGGTGCAGACGCTCCGGCTCCTCCCAGGCCATCAGGATCTGCGCGGACGAGCCGGCCTTCATGGTCAGCGTCGAGCCGACCGGGACCGTGTCCCGCAGACCGGACAGGCGCTCCGCCGCGGCGACGCAGATGCGCATGTCGCCCTGACGGCGGTAGAGCTGGGCGCTCTCGCCCGTCACGTCCCGCAGATGCGTGAGAACCGGCCCGGCGGTCGCCAGCAGGCGGTCCTCGCCGGCCGCCGCCGCGAGCTCCGCCAGGCGCGGGCCGAGAATGAAACGGCCCTGCATGTCACGCGCCACCATCCGGTGGTGTTCGAGGGCCACCGCCAGGCGGTGGGCCGTGGGTCTTGCCAGTCCGGTGGCCGCTACGAGGCCTGCGAGGGTCGCGGGTCCGGACTCCAGGGCGCCCAGGACAAGGGCTGCCTTGTCCAGAACGCCGACGCCGCTACTGTTGTCCATGCGTCGATACTCGCGTCTCACTCTGTGAAACGCAAGTTCAATTTTCCGTGGAACTTGCCACTCTGGACGTACACCGGCCCGGGGACGAAGACGGGCCCGGCCGCCGACGTCCGGGACGAGGGGCGGACGACGGCGATCCGAAATCTCTAGTTGTGCCGGCCCGTACGCCGGCCGGAGGGAAAGCGATGGGTAGGACACTCGCGGAGAAGGTCTGGGACGACCACGTCGTCCGGCGCGCCGAGGGCGAGCCCGACCTCCTCTTCATCGATCTGCACCTGCTGCACGAGGTGACCAGCCCCCAGGCCTTCGACGGCCTCCGCAAGGCGGGCCGCCCGGTGCGGCGCACTGACCTCACCATCGCCACCGAGGATCACAACACCCCGACCCTCGACATCGACAAGCCCATCGCCGACCCGGTCTCGCGCACCCAGCTGGAGACGCTGCGCAAGAACTGCGCCGACTTCGGGGTCCGCCTGCACTCGCTGGGCGACGTCGAGCAGGGCGTCGTGCACGTCGTGGGCCCCCAGCTGGGCCTGACCCAGCCCGGCACCACCGTGGTCTGCGGCGACTCGCACACCTCCACGCACGGCGCCTTCGGCGCCCTGGCCTTCGGCATCGGCACCTCCCAGGTCGAGCACGTGCTCGCCACCCAGACGCTGCCGATGGCCCGTCCCAAGACGATGGCCATCACCGTCGAGGGCGAGCTGCCCGCCGGAGTCACCGCCAAGGACCTGATCCTCGCGATCATCGCGAAGATCGGCACCGGCGGCGGTCAGGGCTACATCCTGGAATACCGCGGCTCCGCCATCGAGAAGCTCTCGATGGAGGCCCGCATGACCATCTGCAACATGTCCATCGAGGCCGGCGCCCGCGCGGGCATGATCGCCCCCGACGAGACCACCTTCGACTACCTCAAGGGCCGCCCGCACGCTCCCGAGGGCGCCGACTGGGACGCCGCCGTCGCGTACTGGAAGACGCTGCGCACCGACGACGACGCCGTCTTCGACGCCGAGGTCTTCATCAAGGCCGAGGAACTCTCCCCGTTCGTCACCTGGGGCACCAACCCCGGCCAGGGCGCCCCGCTTTCGGCGTCGGTCCCCGACCCGGCTTCGTACGAAGACGCTTCGGAGCGCCTGGCCGCCGAGAAAGCCCTGGAGTACATGGGGTTGGAGGCCGGCCAGCCGCTGCGCGACATCGTGGTCGACACCGTCTTCGTAGGCTCGTGCACCAACGGCCGCATCGAGGACCTGCGCGCCGCGGCCGACATCGTCAAGGGCCGCAAAGTCGCCGACGGCGTACGGATGCTGATCGTGCCCGGCTCCGCGCGCGTGGGCCTGCAGGCCGTCTCCGAGGGCCTGGACAAGGTCTTCACCGAGGCGGGCGCCGAGTGGCGGCACGCGGGCTGCTCCATGTGCCTGGGCATGAACCCGGACCAGCTGGCCCCCGGCGAGCGCTCCGCCTCCACCTCCAACCGCAACTTCGAGGGCCGGCAGGGCAAGGGCGGGCGCACCCACCTGGTGTCGCCGCAGGTCGCCGCGGCCACCGCCGTCCTGGGCCACCTGGCCTCGCCCGCGGACCTCACCGAAGCCGACGACCGTACGCCCGCTGGAGTCTGATCAGCCATGGAAGCATTCACCAAGCACACCGGCCGGGCCGTCCCGCTGCGCCGCTCCAACGTCGACACCGACCAGATCATCCCCGCCCACTGGCTCAAGAAGGTGACGCGGGACGGATTCGAGGACGGGCTCTTCGAGGCATGGCGCAAGGACCCCGAGTTCGTGCTCAACAAGCCCGAGCGGGCCGGTGCGACCGTACTGGTCGCGGGCCCCGACTTCGGTACCGGATCGTCGCGTGAGCACGCGGTCTGGGCGCTGCAGAACTACGGCTTCAAGACCGTCATCTCCTCCCGCTTCGCCGACATCTTCCGCGGCAACTCCCTCAAGAACGGTCTGCTGACCGTGGTCCTGGACCAGAAGGTCGTGGACGGGCTGTGGGAACTGGTGGAGAGCGACCCGCAGGCCGAGATCACCGTCGACCTGGAGGCGCGCGAGGTCCGCGCCGAGGGCGTCACCGCCCCCTTCGAGCTCGACGAGAACTCCCGCTGGCGGCTCCTGAACGGCCTCGACGACATCAGCATCACCCTGCGCGACGAGGAGGACATCGCCTCCTACGAGGCCGGGCGCCCGGCCTTCAAGCCGCGCACCGTCCAGGTCTGAGACCACCGCCCGGCGGATCGGCCGCCGGGCAAGGCTCATTCAGGCCACATTCGCAAGGCCCGTACCCCCAATCGTGCAACGGTTGGGGGTACTTCCGTGTCGGGGCCCGAAGGCCCGTGACCGACCCTGCGGAGCGCCCCCCGGGAACCCTCAACTCGCCTGAATGACAAGGATGTTCACGGGGTACGCGAGATCCGGTGCCGCGCCGGACGGGAGCGCTCCGCGGCGCCCCACAAGGCCCGCGCGGGGCGGGAGTTACCC
Organism: Streptomyces beihaiensis; assembly: GCF_026274175.1. Taxonomy (GTDB): domain Bacteria; phylum Actinomycetota; class Actinomycetes; order Streptomycetales; family Streptomycetaceae; genus Streptomyces; species Streptomyces beihaiensis. Next base: position 1,980 of record NZ_JAPHNL010000081.1, on the reverse strand, counting down.
CCTGCGGAGGCGACAACTCGCCCCAGATGGCACAATCTGTGCATGGAACACGACGGCCAACTCCAGCTGTACGAGGCAGTCGCGGACCAACTCAAGGAAGCGCACTCCCGAGTGCGCACACTGCAAGTCCCGGAGGGCGTACGGATGGCGCTGACCCGGAAGCTGCTGGCCATCACGGCCGCGGCCAAACACGACCTCGCCGGTGCGGCGCGGCGTCTGGAGCGATTCATGGCGGACCTCGACGACTTCGAAGAGGGCCGTTCCACCGAAGAAGAACTCTGAGACAGCCGAGTTCGTTGCGGCACAAGGGTGATTAGCCCGTTTCGTGTTTGATTTGCGGTATATATCTGCCTAACGTGCGAAAAGCCGGACCGAAAGAGATTCGCTCCGGCAATGTCTCCGAAGGGGAAGACGTGAACAAGGCGCAGCTCGTAGAAGCGATTGCCGACAAGGTCGGTGGCCGTCAGCAGGCCACCGATGCCGTCGACGCAGTGCTCGACGCCATCGTCCGTGCCGTGGTCGCCGGTGACCGCGTCTCGGTGACCGGCTTCGGCTCGTTCGAGAAGGTGAACCGCCCGGCCCGTTACGCCCGCAACCCCCAGACGGGCGAGCGCGTGCGGGTCAAGAAGACGTCGGTGCCGCGTTTCCGCGCGGGCCAGGGCTTCAAGGACCTCGTCTCGGGCTCGAAGAAGCTCCCGAAGAACGATGTCGCGGTCAAGAAGGCGCCGAAGGGCAGCCTCACGGGCGCCAAGCCGACGGTGAAGAAGGCCGCCGCGAAGAAGGCCGCCGCCAAGAAGGCCACCGCGAAGAAGACCACCGCCAAGAAGACGACGGCGAAGAAGACCACCGCCGCCGCGAAGAAGACGACGGCGGCGGCCAAGAAGACGACCGCGAAGAAGACCACCGCCAAGAAGGCGGCGGCGAAGACGACGGCGGCGAAGAAGACCACCGCCAAGAAGACCACCGCGAAGAAGACGGCGCCCGCCAAGAAGGCCACCGCCAAGAAGGCGCCCGCCAAGAAGTCGTCGGCGCGCAAGACCACCGCCAAGAAGGCCACGGCCCGCAAGAAGTAAGGGCCGAGGCACATTCACCCCAGGACCTGGGGCCCGACGCCGGTGACGGCGGCGGTGCACGCCTGCGGAGCGCACGGACCGGGCCGAGGCCAGGCAGCGCGCACAACCCCCACCTCGCGTGGGGAGGAAGCGGGAACCCACCCGTAGCGGTGGCCCTCACCTGTGAGGACCGGCCGCAGACGGAGAATCCTTGCCCTTCAGGGCGATGGAGGAGGTCAACAGGTTGCTCACGCGCCGGGCGGGCTCCCTCAGGGGAGCCCGCCCGCGGCGTGTGGGGGCGCCCTCAGAGGGTCTGCAGGGTCACCAGCGTGATCCGCCGCGCGTCCCCCTCGCCCTCGGTCTCGATCCGTACCCGTTGTCCCGGCCGCAGCAGCCGCAGACCGCCCGCGTCGAACGCGGCGGTGTCGAACTCCACCGGGGTGCCGTCGTCCAGAAGGACGCTGCCGGAGCGGGAATCAGGGTCGTACGTGTACGCGGTGGCCTGCATACAGGCAGCGTACTCAGCCCGGTGACGTCCGCTCGGCCCGGGAGCGCCGGGCCGAGAACGCCGATCCGGGATCAGCAGCCCCGCCGCCGCCCGCGCCGTGTGCGGGCCCACCCCCAGGCCGAGCGCGGCGCGCAGATCGTCGCCGGTGTCCACGTCCTGGCGCACGGAACCCACATCGGCCGCCACGATCTCCGCGGCCCCCGACGCCGCGTGCCGGGCACGCGAAGCCGTACCGAATTCCGGGCGCAATTCCGTACCGGAGGCCGCGGACAGGAACGTGGTTCCCACCCCGGCGGCATCCGGCAGAAAAGCCCGGGGAAATCCGGTGGCGGCGGCGAGAACCCGCGCCAATTCCGCGGGGCGCAGCGCGGGCAGGTCCGCGTTGAGCGCGGCCACCGGTGCCGCGGGGCGCGCCGCGCG
>NZ_JAPHNL010000080.1 GCF_026274175.1 Streptomyces beihaiensis | reverse complement strand
CCGGTCCGCCGCGGCGGACCGGCAACCGCGCCGACCTCGTCCGGGCCTGTTCTTCGACCTCATACATGCCCAGCCCGTACCCGGTGATCGGCACACGCTCCCGGTCGAATACCCACCCGGGTACGGTTGCATGGTTGAAGGAGGCAAGGATGCAGGTGGACGAGACGGCGGTCGGGCCGGTACTGAACCGGTTGCGCCGAGCGCAGGGGCAGCTCACGGGTGTGATCGCGATGATCGAGGCCGGACGGGACTGCAAGGACGTGGTCACCCAGCTGGCGGCCGTCTCCCGGGCGCTGGACCGGGCCGGATTCAAGATCATCGCCAGCGGTATGCGGCAATGCCTGGCCGAGGCCGAGGACGGCGGCATACCGATGAACGAGGCGGAGCTGGAGAAGCTGTTCCTCACTCTGGCCTGAGACCGCATGAGACGCAGAAGCGGCCCCGGACGTGAACTCGCGCCCGGGGCCGCAGCCCGTGGATGCTCGCCGCCCGCCCCTCGGCGCGGGTCGGCTATCGGCCCAGGGTCGTGAGGGTGTCGTCGAGGCTCGGCAGCTGGGACTTGGGGCGGTTGTGGGGGAGTTTGCCCAGCATCATGCCCATGGCGCAGGTGTTGGTGAGCGCGGAGAAGGCGAGCCCGGCGCCGACTGCGGCGGAGACCCAGCGGACACCCGGCAGCGCGAGGTCGGCGAGGACACCGGCCAGTACGAGGGTGCCCGCCGCGAACCGGACCTGGCGGTCCATGGCCCACACCGCGCGGCCCGCGGCGGGGCGGTCGAGCGGATGGCCGCCGTCGAGCCACGCCTGGGTGCCTCCGGTGAGGTTGAAAGCGGCGACTTGGGCATCGGCCAGCTGCCGACAGGCGGTCGTCGAGCGGTTGCCGGAGGCGCAGACGACGGCCAGCTCGGCCTTCGCGGCCGCGGCCTTGAGAGCGGGGACGGCCTCGGCAAGCTTGTCGAGGGGGATGTTGTGGGCGCCGGGTATGTGGCCGCCGGAGTACTCTCCGGGGCTGCGCACGTCGATGACGGTGAGGAGTCCGAGGCGGTGCTTGAGCTCGTCGACGGTCAGGGGCGTGGTCATCGGTGGGATGTTCCTTTCGGAGCTGGAATGGGCCGAGGCGGGGGGGCGCCGCACGAGCGGCACCCGAAGGTCGTAGGGCAGGGTCCGGGATCATAGGGGAAGCCCGGGGGCGCGGGGACGACGTCGGGTCCCAGCCGGCCGGTCCGGGCCAGAAGCAGCCGCGAACGGTCGCGGCAGGGGCAGTCCCGAGCAGTGTGGCGCAGGTTTACAAGGGGCGGCCCAAGCAGAGGGGCGGCCCAAGCAGAGGCAGCCCGAGCAGAGGCGGTCCGAACGAGGCCGGTTCACCCAGGACGCATCAGCGCGATGGGCGCCCTCACGCGACCAGCGCTGAGACGAGCATGAGCGCGGCGACGACGAGCAGGACGACGCCGAAGACCCGCTGGAGGGTGGGGCCTGACAGCTTGTCGGCGAGACGCTTGCCGTCCCAGGCACCCAGGACGGCGGCTGCGGTGAAGGGCGCGATGACGGCCCAGTCCAGGCCGTGTACGGCGCCGAGACGCGGGACGAGCGCGGCGAACGAGTTCGCCGTGATCACCAGGAGGCTGGTGCCGACAGCCTCGGCCATGGAGAAGGCGAGCACGGAGACCAGGGCGGGAACGGCGAGGAAGCCGCCGCCGACGCCGAGCAGCCCGGTCGCGCCGCCGAGGGCGCCGCCGACCGCGGCCGCGCGTCCGGGGCCGGCGGCCTCGGCGGGTCCGTCGGCCGCGGGTTTCGCGGGACGCAGCATGCGCCAGGCGGCGAACCCTGCCAGCAGCGCGAAGGCCACGGTGAGCAGGGCTCCGGGGAGCTTGGTGGAGAGCAGGCCGAACAGCGCCGCCACCGGCAGGCCCGCGGCCGCGAAGAGCAGACCGCTGCGCCAGCGCACGCGCCCGGCGCGGGCGTGGGCCATCAGCCCGGTGACCGAGGTCGCGGAGACGATCAGCAGGCTCGCGGTGGTGGCCACGGCAGGGCTGAAACCGAGTAGGTAGATCAACGCCGGAACGGCCAGCATGCTCCCACCACCGCCCAGGCTGCCGAGGGCGAGCCCGACCACGGCGCCCGCGAGCAGAGCCAGGATGAGCGCGGTCATCGGGTGACCGCGCCGGCTATGAGTGCCTCCGGACCTCCGGGCACGCGGCGTCCGGATCGACAGACGGCACTGTGAGCAAGGTGCATGACCTGGGCCTTTCCGACGGCGATCGACTTCACTTGCATATACCCCCCTAGGTATACGATGCTTTCCATCGTATACCCCACCCGGTATACGACCGACCGGCAACATACCCCCGGGGGCATAAGGGTCGCCAGTCCCCGCCACCGGAACACCCCGGGCGGCACCGCACCACCCAGCACAGGAGGGTCACCCGTGTACTTCGCCCAGCACTACCTCGACTGCCTGTCCCAGGCCGCCTACGTGATCGGCGACCCGGCCACCGGCCGCGCCGTCGTCGTGGACCCGCGCCGGGATGTGGACGAGTACGTCAAGGACGCCGAGGATCACGGCTTCACCGTCGAAGCCGTGATCAACACGCACTTCCACGCCGACTTCCTCGCCGGACATCTGGAGCTCGCCGCCCGCACAGGCGCGTGGATCGGCTACGGCCGCCGGGCCGAGACCGAGTACCCGATCCGCAAGCTCGCCGACGGCGAGCGGATCAGCCTCGGCGACGTGACCCTCCAGATCCTGGAGACCCCAGGGCACACGCCCGAGTCGATCAGCATCGTCGTGTACGAGTACCCCGACGACGCCGTCCCTTACGGTGTACTGACCGGCGATGCGCTTTTCGTCGGCGACGTCGGACGCCCGGACCTGCTCGCCTCCGTCGGCGTCACCGCCGCCGAACTGGCAGCCATGCTCTACGACAGCGTCCACCACAAGCTGCTCGCGCTGCCCGAGGAGACCCGGGTCTTCCCCGCCCACGGCGCGGGCTCCTCCTGCGGCAAGAACCTCTCCACCGAACGCTCCTCCACCATCGGCATGCAGAAGCTCACCAACTACGCCTGCCGCCCGATGGACGAGCGGACCTTCATCGCCCTGGTCACCGAGGGCCAGTCGGCGGCACCCGGCTACTTCTCCTACGACGCCGATCTCAACCGCCGCAACCGGGACCTCTACGACGCCGAAGACGCCTCGCGCGCGCTCGACCCGGTCGAGTTCGCCCGGCTGCGCGAGGAGGGCGCGCTGGTGCTGGACGCCCGTGATCCGCTGGAGTTCGCCGCCGGGCATCTCGCCGGGGCCGTCAACGTCCCGATCGACGGCCGGTTCGCCGAGCAGGCGGGCAGTGTCTTCGCGCCGGCCGACGAGATCCTCGTCATCGCCCCGGACGGTCACGAGCGGGAGGCCGTCACCCGGCTGGCCCGGATCGGCTTCGACCGGGTTCTCGGTCACGCGACCGACACCGGGCAGCTGCTGCGCGCACTGCGGAGCGAGACGCGGCAGGCCGAGCGTCTGACCGCCGACGCTCTGCGCGCCGAGCTCGCCTCCGAGCGGCCTCCGCTGGTGCTGGACGTGCGCAACTGCGGCGAGCGGGCCGACGGGCGATACATCGAGGGCGCGCGGCACATCCCCCTCGCGGAACTGGCCACGCGCCTCGACGAGATCCCCGCCGAGGGCCGCCTGGTGCTCCACTGCGCCGGTGGCCACCGTTCCTCCATCGCCGCCAGTCTGCTGCGACAGCGAGGCCGCACCGAGGTCTGCGACCTGCTCGGCGGTTACGCGGCCTGGGCGCCCACCGCCTGACCAAGGACGACTTCGAGCACACGGCCCCCGCCCAGGACGCGGACGGAACCCCGGCCATGGACCGCCAGGACCTCAAGCGCCCCCCGCTCACTTCGGCCCGGCCGTGCGGAACACACGGAACCTGCGGCGTCGAGGCTCCGGCGGCGCCGAACAGCGCGACGGCCCCTCCCGTGCGGGATGTCCGCACGGGAGGGGCCCGTCACGTCAGTCCGTCAGCCCGTCAGGCGGACGGCGTGGAGCGGCGCTTGCGCAGGAAGAAGACCAGGCCGCCACCGACGACCACGAGCACGGCCGCCGCACCGGCGATCACCGGGGTGGCGCTGCTGCTACCGGTCTGGGCCAGGTTCTTGCCGCCGGTGGAACCGGTGGAACCGGCCGGCGCCGGGGAGTTCGGCGAGGAGCTGGGCGACGGGGAGGCGGCGCTGCCGCCGGACGTCTTGCAGTCCAGGACACCGTGGGTCTGCCACGGTCCGTAGCCGCCGGTGCCCGCGATCTTGATGTCGTAGGTCTGGTCCTCGCCGACCTTCACCAGGATCTTCTCGGACTTGCCGGGCTGAACGGTGTGGGTCTCGCCCTTCAGGGTGAAGGTGAATGCCTCGTCACCGCTGTTGGAGGCGGTCACCTCGACGCCGCCCGCGGCGCAGTCCTTCTCGAAGGTGACGGCCGGGACCGGGCCCTTCATCTGCTTCGGCGCCCAGGCGCCCGACGCGGTCGCGGAGACCGGTACGTCGGTGCTGCCCGCCAGGATCAGCGTCTGGCTCTTCTTGTCGATCGGGCCGAAGACGCGGCCGACCTCGATCCGGGTGGTGGTCGACGCGGTGAGCGTGCCCTCGCCCTTGGGGGCGGCGGCCGGGACCTTGAAGTACAGCTTGTCGCCGTTGGCGGCGGTGGTGGCGGGGTTGCCGCTCGCGTCCACGACGCTGACCCCGGCGGCCTTGGCCTTGTCGTCGAGGCCGAGGGAGACCTTGTCGGCGCTGGTCGTGACGGTGACCGGGCCGACGTTGTCACCGCTGTTGCCGGAGACGCTGTCCGGGGTGAGCTGCAGCGACGGCAGCGGCTCGGCGGAGGAGCCGTTCTTCTCGGCCTGGTCCTCCAGCCACATGGTGACCTTGTCGGCCGCCTTGTCCTTCGGGTGCGCGTTCACACCGTCGGAGAAGTGCCAGATGGCGGCCTGGGTCGCGGCGGCGGCGGTGTCCTCGTTCAGCTGTACGCCGGCCTTCGAGCCGAGCGTGTCGGGCCCGACCACGGGGTAGGCGTGCTGGAGGATCCAGCGGATCTTGCCGAGCCGGTCCTTCTTGTCCGACAGGACCGAGTGGTCCCAGTCCGTCTCGCTGTACTTCGTACCGGCGGAGGTCGGGTTGTGGATGTCGATGCAGTACGTCTCCAGCGTGCCGCTCCGCAGCTTCAGCTGGATGGTGCCGCCGGCGAGCCGCTCCTGGACGTGGTCGGCCCCGTCGAGGATGTCGACCTGGCCACCGTGGGTGATGTTGCCCAGAACGGCGACGTTGGACTCTCCGGCGTCACCACCGGTGTCGGCCGAAGCGGCACCGGCGAGCGCCACGCTCCCGGCGCACACCATGCCGGACGCGAGCATGACAGCAGAAACGGACGGTATGAACCGCCCGCGAACACGGAACATAGATAGGTCTCCTCTCGGCGGCGGCGCCACACGACGCCCCACCGACATGCCACGCCCCCAGAACGCGGCCCGAGTTGGTCGCCGCTCATCCTAGGGACCCCCGGGCCGCGCCCAACACCCGGTCCCGCACCGGCAGATCGGTGCCGTCGTCACGCGCGGCACGCGGCAGACGGCTCGCCCGCGTGACCGGCACCCTCTTTGACGCCTTGTCACCGGCGCGACCAGGACCGGTCGGCCCCCGCACGCCGCACGGTCGGGCGCAGGGGGCCGATCACACGTCACGGATGCCATGGACGTCGTCCGGGCAGGGCGCTCGCCGCTCAGGCGGCCTTGTCGTTCTCCGTGACCTTGATGGTGCCCTTGCGGATCGTGGCGAGCCGCGGGGCCTTGCGGGCGATGGACGAGTCGTGGGTGACCATGATGAAGGTCAGCCCGTGCTCCTTCCACTGCGCCGCGAGCACCTCCATGATCTCGTCGCGCATGGACTCGTCGAGGTTGCCGGTCGGCTCGTCCGCGAGTAGCACCTTCGGTTTCTTGACCAGCGCCCGCGCGATGGCGACGCGCTGCTGCTGGCCGCCGGAGAGCTCGGCGGGCAGATGCCCGCGCCGCTCGCCGAGGCCGACCGAGGTGAGGGCGTCGGCTGCCCGCTCGCGCCGGTCGGGACCCTTGAGGCCGAGCGGGACGAGCGCGGTCTCGACGTTCTCCTGGGCGGTGAGCGTCGGGATGAGGTTGAAGGACTGGAAGACGAAGCCGATGGACTCGGCGCGGACCTTGGTCAGCCGTGCCTCGGGCAGCCGGGCCAGGTCGACGCCGTCGAGCTCGACACTGCCGGACGTCGGCCGGTCGAGCCCGCCGAGCATCTGCAGCAGCGTCGACTTGCCGCCGCCGGTGGGGCCCTGGATGACGAGCCGGTCGCCGTCGCCGATGGTCAGGTCGACGCCCGCGAGCGCGTCGATCGTGTCTTTGCCGCGCCGGTACTGCTTGGTGACGCCTCTGAGCTGATACATGGTGCAACTCCTGTGATACGTAAGGAGGTTCGATGGGGCCGTCGGTTCGCGAGCCGCCGCGGTCGGGTGACCGGGCGCGCTCTCGCGCGGCTACTCGACGCGGCGAAGCGCGTCGGCCGGGCGCAGCCGCGAGGCCCGCCAACCGCCGAACGCGCCCGCGATGAGACCGCCCGCCACGGCAAGGCCGACCGCGAGGGCGATGGTGGAGAGGGAGACGGGGGCACTCAGTGCGACGTCGAGGCTCTTCTGGCTCACCGCGCGGCGCATCGGCCCACCGAAGCCGCCACCGCCACCTCCGCCTCCGGTGCCGCCGCCGAGCTGCGCCGTGAGCGTGGGGCTGACCGCGGTGACCGCCCACGCGCCCGCGAGGCCGACCGCGATGCCGAGCACACCGCCGAGGAGCCCGCTGACCACGGCCTCACCGACGACCTGCCGGGTCACCCGGCCCGAGGTCCAGCCGACGGCCTTGAGCGTGCCGAACTCCCTTACGCGGCGCGAGACCGCCGACGACGTGAGCAGCCCGGCGACCAGGAACGCGGCGGCGAGCACCACGATCGAGAGCCACTTGCCGACGCCTGCGGCCAGGTCGGAGGCGGTGGACAGGGAGCCGGAGACGGTGGAGGCCAGGTCGGCGGAGGTGGTGACGGTGGTGCCGGAGATGTTCTTCTGGATGGTCGACTTGACCGCGCCGATCTGCTGCGAGTCGGTCGCCTTGACGTAGACGGTGGTCACGTCGGCCTTGGCGTCGGCGAGCGTCTGGGCCTGCTTCAGCGGGAGGTAGAGGTTGGCGGCCGCGTCCCCGCTGTCCGCCGTGGCGATGCCGATGATCCGGTACTTGGTGCCCTTGATGGTGACCTTGTCACCGACGGAGAGCTTCTTCTCCTTGGCGTACGCGGAGTCGGCGACGGCGACCTCGGCGTTCGTCTCCGAAGTCTTGAACGTACGCCCCTCGGTGATCTTCGAGGAGGTCAGCGGGCCGAGATTCCGCTGGGTCACGTCGGTGCCGAACACCGAGTAGGAGTCGACGTTGAAGTCGGCGCCGCCGCCCTCGACCTTGCCCTGTGGGCCGCCGTCGGCCGTGCCGCCCGCGCCACCCCTGTGGAAGGTCTCGCCGCCCTGGGTCTGCTTGAACTGCTTGAACTGACCGGGCTTGAACTGGCCGTCGACCTTGATCACCCGCAGGCTCAGGCCGCCCACCGCGGCGGCGACGCCCTTCTGCCGCCCGACCTTGTCCACGGTGGAGTCGGCGAGGGTCTGGAACCCCTGCACCATGACGCGGTCGCTGCTCTGCTGCTTGTCGGAGCCGCTCTTGGCGCCGAACTTGAACCGCTGGCCGGGGGTCGCGCCCGCCTTCGGCGCCTCGGCGGCCTTGGTGACGGTCATGTCCGTGCCGAGGCCGTACAGCGACTGCAGGACCTTGTCCTGCGCCCGGCCCATGCCCGAGGACACGGAGTTGACGACGATGACGAGCGCGATCCCGAGCGCGAGCCCGGAGGCGACGACGAGGGCCGCCTTTCTGCGGCGGCGCAGCTCACGCCGGAGATAGGTGAAGAACATGCGGCGAAAACTAGGCGCGGCGCCTGACGGGTGGATAAGGCCAGCATAAGAGAACCATGAGAAGGAACACGAAGAGGCGGCTGCCCCGGTCGGGGCAGCCGCCTCTTCGTGTCCTCAGAGCCCGTCCGGTCAGACGGCCGAGCCCGCCTTCCAGGCGGACCACGTCATGTTCCAGCCGTTGAGGCCGTTGTCGGGCCGGACCGTCTTGTCGCCGGTGTTCTTCACGATGACGACGTCACCGACCATCGAGTTCTTGTAGAACCACGCGGCCGGGGTGTTCGGGTCGTTCGCGCCCTTCTTGTCCTGCAGGCCCACGCAGCCGTGGCTGGTGTTGACCGAGCCGAAGACCGACGGCGCGCCCCAGTAGTTGCCGTGGATGAACGTGCCGGAGTTCGTCAGACGCATGGCGTGCGGCACGTCCTTGATGTCGTACTCGCCCTTGCCGTCGTCGTCCGTGAAGCCGACCGTCGCGCCGTTCATCCGGGTCTCCTTGAACTTCTCGGAGATCACCATCTGGCCCTCGTACGTGGTGTGCTCGGGCGAACCGGCGGAGATCGGGATCGTCTTGATCGTCTTGCCGTCCCGCTGGACCGTCATCATCTTGGTCTTGGCGTCGACGGTGGAGACCTGGTTACGGCCGATCTTGAACGAGACCGTCTTCTGCTGCACACCCGTGACCCCGCTGGCGCCCTCGACGCCGTCGAGGTCGAGCTTCAGGGTGACGGTCGAGCCCTCCTGCCAGTAGCTCTCGGGGCGGAAGTCCAGGCGGTTGGCGCCGAACCAGTGGCCGACGACCTGCTGGCCGCTGCTGGAGTTCACGGAGATGTGGGACTGGACGGCGGCCTTGTTGGTGATCGACTTGTCGAAGTTGATCGACACGGGCATGCCGACACCGACCGTCGTGCCGTTGTCCGGCGTGAAGGTGCCGATGAAGCTGTTGGCCGGGGAGACCGTGGTGAACGACGCGTTCTCGTGGGCGACGCGGCCGTTGGAGTCCTTGGCCTCGGCGGCGATCTTGTACGTGGTCGCGCGCGCGAGCTGTCCGGCGGGCTTCCAGCTCTTCTTGTCCGCGGATATCGCGCCGGCGACCTTGGTGCCGTCGACCGTGGTCATGGTGACGTCGGTGAGCGTCCCCTTGCTCACCGTGACGTCCCCGGCGTTGTTGATGCTGGCGTTGTCCGAGCCGTCCTTCGGGGAGATCTTGATGTCCGCCTCGGAGGTCTTCTTCGCCGCGGCCTCGTCGGCGCGCTGCTGCGAGTCCTTCTTGGCGTTGTTCGAGCCGCCGGAGTCACCGCCGCCCCCGCTGCACGCGGAGAGCACCAGTACACCGCCGAGCAGAGCGGACGCGGCCACCAGGCCCTTGCGCCGCTTACTGTCCGTCATCACACGCTTCTCCATAGTCGCCGTTCTCCCCGACCTTCCCCTGGGGCAGGGGGTGTCCGGGCTTCACCGAACACGGACTTCCCCCTACCCCCTGCACAACGCGGTGCCCGGTACGTCCCGTTCCCGGATCCGACCGAATGTGGGAGACACCACTTTCGCGATGACGGTCACCACGGGTGCGACGGTGGTAACGCGACCCTGAAGAGCCCCACGTCACCCGCGTAGCGTCACCCGAGTTCGTCCTCGCCGCCGTCATCATCCTCGTCCAGGTCCCAATCCGGCGAATCGGGATCGTAGTCGACCTGTTCGCTGGACCACGACGCCTGGACGAGTTCCGCCCCCGGCACCTCGCCGACCAGGTCGAACGGGTCCACCAGATACGCCAGGGCCTCCGCCTCGTCCTCCTGCACGGCCGCCTCGGCGTGCGCCCGCTCCTCCGCGGGCATCGCGTCGTCCTCCGTGACGCGGTGCAGCGCGGCCCCGGTCAGCGCCTCGGCGTCGCTCACCTCCAGGACCAAGTCCACCTTCAGCCGAACAAAACGTGACGTGTCATCAGTGCTCATGACGGGAGCGTACGGCCATGAGGAACCACGGCTTCCCCGTGACCCGCCCCTTTCATTAACATCAGGCGGTCACCCCAATTCGCCAGCACCACAAGGGGGATCACTCAACGTGTCCGCCGCGCGCCGCCCGCTGCTCACCGCCACCGCCGCAGGCACGCTCCTGTGCGCCCTGTGGTTCGTCCCGACCGCCACGGCGACCCCCGAGGGGGCCTCCGCCAGCACGGCGGAGCGGACCGCCTCCGCGGTGGACCGGCAGTCCGAGCAGCAGCTGCGCCTCGCCGACACGGGCTCGGTCGACACCACGCCCTACATCGTGGGCGGTTCGGTGTTCCTGGGAATCGGCGTGGGGTTCGTGACGTACTCGGTGCGCAGGGGGCGGGAGCCGGAGGCGTACTGACGCCGTCGGCCGGAAGTGCCCGGCGAATGCCTTCCCGCCCCCCCGTACGCCCTCTTACGCCCCCCTGCGCACTGCGGCACTGCGCCCCTCTCGCGTTACGCCAGTGGGCCCGTGACCGACTCGGCCGCCTCGACCAGCGCCCCGCCGCGTACGAAGCTCTCCGCCGCCGCGAGGTCCGGCGACAGGAAGCGGTCGGGGCCGGGCCCCTGGATTCCGGCGGCGCGGGCCGCGGCCACGACCGCCCGCGTGGCCGGAGCCGGGGTGAGGCCCTCGCGCAGCTCCACCGCGCGCGTGGCGGCGTACAGCTCGACCGCGACGATCCGCGCGAGGTTGTCGACGGCGGTGCGCAGCTTGCGCGCGGCCGACCATCCCATGGAGACGTGGTCCTCCTGCATCGCCGAGGACGGGATGGAGTCGGCGGACGCGGGCACGGCGAGCCGCTTCATCTCGCTGACCAGGGCGGCCTGCGTGTACTGGGCGATCATCAGGCCCGAGTCGACGCCCGCGTCGTCGGCGAGGAACGGCGGCAGTCCGTGCGAGCGGTTCTTGTCGAGCAGCCGGTCGGTGCGGCGCTCGGCGATCGAGCCGAGGTCGGCGGCGGCGATGGCCAGGAAGTCGAGCACGTAGGCGACGGGCGCGCCGTGGAAGTTTCCGTTGGACTCGACGCGCCCGTCCGGCAGCACGACCGGGTTGTCGACGGCCGACGCGAGCTCACGGTCGGCGACCACGCGCGCGTGCGCCATCGTGTCGCGCCCGGCCCCGGCGACCTGCGGCGCGCACCGCACCGAGTAGGCGTCCTGGACGCGCGGCGCGTCGTCCTGGTGGTGGCCGGTGAGGCCGGAACCCTTGAGCACGGCCAGCATGTTGGCGGCGGAGGCGGCCTGCCCGGGGTGCGGGCGGATGGCGTGCAGTTCGGGCGCGAGGACCTTGTCCGTGCCGAGCAGCGCCTCAAGAGAGATCGCGGCGGTGATGTCGGCGGCCTTGTACAGGTTGGTGAGGTCGTCGAGGGCCATGGCGAGCATGCCCAGCATGCCGTCGGTGCCGTTGAGCAGCGCGAGCCCTTCCTTCTCGCGCAGCTCGACCGGGGTGATGCCGTGCTCGGCGAGCAGCTCACCGGCGGGGCGGACCTGCCCGTCGGGGCCCTCCGCGTCACCTTCGCCCATCAGCGTCAGCGCGCAGTGACTGAGCGGGGCGAGGTCGCCGGAGCAGCCGAGCGAGCCGTACTCGTGGACGACCGGGGTGATGCCCGCGTTCAGGACGTCCGCCATGGTCCGGGCGACCTCGGGGCGTACGCCGGTGTGGCCGGAGCAGACGGTCTTCAGGCGCAGGAACATCAGGGCGCGGACGACCTCGCGCTCGACGCGCGGGCCCATGCCGGCGGCGTGCGAGCGCACGATGTTGCGCTGGAGCTGAGCGCGGAGGTCGTGGTCGATGTGCCGGGTGGCGAGCGCGCCGAAACCGGTCGAGACGCCGTAGACCGGGTCCGGTTTGGCGGCGAGCGCGTCGACGATCTCGCGGGCCGCGGCGAGGGCGGCCACGGCCTCGCCGGAGAGCTCGATGCGGGCGCCGCGGCGCGCCACGGCTACGACGTCGTCGGCGGTGACCCCGGAGGTCCCCACCACCACAGTGTGCATATCCATATTCAGGAGCGTACGCAGTGAATCCCGGGATGTCACGACCGGGTGCCGGGAAGGCCCCTTACCGGCACGATGCCCCTACGTGTCCGATTCCGAGCCGCACGGGCCCGGTTCCTAGCCCTACGCGTGCGGTTCCGAGCCCCGCACTTCCCGTCCGAGCCCTACGCGTCCGGTTCCAGGCCCCGGATGCGGCGCCGCTCCCCCTCCCCGGCGGGCTGCGGCGGGGAGTCGGCGAGCCGTACGACGGGGTCGTCGAGGCCGCCGTCGCGCCCGGCCACCACCGGCTTGGCCGCGCGGAGCGCCTTGGCCTTGTACTGGGCGGCGTCCGCGAGCCGGAAGAGCCGCCGCGCCGAGGTGACCTCGCCGATCGGGTCACCGGTCGACGCGATGCCGCACGCCACCCCGTCGCCGAGCCCCAAGTCACCCGCGCGCACGCATACTTCACCGCCGACCCGGACCACGTCGTCGGCGGTGGGCCCGAGCGCGAGCAGGCAGAACTCGTCGCCGCCCAGGCGCCCGGAGAGCGCGCCGGGCAGCATCGCCCCGCACAGCGAGAGCACCGAGCCGAACCGTTCGAGCAGCCGGTCACCCGCCGCGTGCCCCAGCGTGTCGTTGACGCGCTTGAGGCCGTTGAGGTCGCACACCACGAGGCTGACCACGGCGCCGTCGTCGCGGTGCCGGGCGATCGCCTCGTCGAGCCGGATGTCGACGGCCCGCCGGTTGGCCAGCCCGGTCAGCGCGTCGGTGAAGGCCAGCCGCCGCACCTCCTCAAGGCGCTCGGTCTGCGCGATCCCCGCGGCGACCACCGAGGCCAGCACCGTCGCGAAGTCCGCGTCGGCCCGCCCGAACACCGGTGCCCCCGCCGGCCGCGCCACGTACAGCTCGCCCCAGGCCCGCCCGTGCAGCACGACCGGTGCGACGACGCAGCAGCCGCGCCCGCGGCGGCGCAGGGCGGCGACCCGCTGGTGGCAGTACCCGGCCCGCTCCACGGGCCCCTCGGCCGTCTCCACCCACGCGTCCGGTTCGCCGCCACCCGCCCACCGCTCGTGCAGGAACTCGGTGATCTCCGGGAACTGGTGCACGGGGTATGCCTCGGCGTCCGGGAACTCCTCCTCGTCGGCGGCCAGGTCGCCCACGTTGACCAGGACCCGGAGGCGTCCGCGTTCGCGCTCCCACACCGACAGGGCCGCGAAGCTGC
>NZ_JAPHNL010000079.1 GCF_026274175.1 Streptomyces beihaiensis | reverse complement strand
TCGGGCGCGCCCGGCCACGCCGTCTGACCCACGCGCACGCGGCCGGGCCCGGCCGGCCCGTCCGGTTGCGGAGGACGATCCCGTCGGGGGCACAATCTCCGCATGCCCTCGCACACGCTCTGGACCGTCACCCCGGAACCGTACGACTCGGCCGTCGCGGCCGCGCTGTGGCGCGCGTACTACACGGAGGTCAGCGACCGCTGGTACCTGCGGCACGAGGGGCGCAGCACGGATCCGGAGGAGCTGGAGCGTGAGGTCGCGGCGGGTGCCCACGAGGAACTCGCCCCGCCGCGCGGGCAGTTGCTCGTCGGCCGGTACGCGGGCGAACCCGCGGGGACGGCCGGGGTGCGGATGGCCGACACCGCAACGGCCGAACTCACGCGCGTCTTCGTCCGCGAGGACCTGCGCGGCACCGGCGGCGCCGCACTCCTCGTGAGCGCCGCCGAGGCCGCCGCGCGGGACCTGGGGGCGACCGTGATCCGGCTCGACACGCGTAGCGACCTGGTGGAGGCGCGGGCGCTGTACGCGCGGCTCGGCTACCGGGAGACGGCGCCGCACAACGACGAGATGTACGCCGAGCACTGGTTCGCGAAGGACCTGGCCGCTCCGACCGCCGCGTCAACCGCTACCGGGTGAGCGGGGCCCGGGCGGCCGCCGAGCCGTCGTGGGGGCGTTCCGCGTCCGAGCCGCACAGTTCAAGGTTGAGCTCGTGCACGAGGCGGATCAGGTCGCGGGGGCGGTCGGGGCCCCACCAGTCGCCGAGGAGCTGCGCGAGGGACGCCTCGCGGGCCGCGCTCAGCCGTTCGGCGACCTCGCGCCCCTCGTCGGTGAGGGTCAGTTCGAGGCCCTCGCGGACGGCCAGGTGCCGCTCCTCCACCTGCCGTGCCGCCGCCAGGATCACGGGCAGCGGCACGGCCGTGTACTCGGCGAGCTTGGCGGGTTCGGCCCAGCCCTGCCGGTAGGTGCGCAGGATCAGCCAACTCGCCGCGGGCAGCAGGTCGTAGCCCGCCTGCTCGGTGATCTTCTCGTAGACGTGCCGGCGCCCCTCGCGTGTGCCGAGCGCCGACAGGGCGCGCGCGGCCTCGTCGTACGACGACCGCTGGACCGGGTTGCTGGCCAGGGTCTCCGTGGCGTCGGGAGCGGTGACCGATCCGCGCAACGGGTCCTCGCGCAGCACCAGCGAGAGGAGGAACGCGACCAGCGCGACCGGCACCGCGTACAGGAACACGTCCGTGATGGCGGAGGCGTACGCGTGCACGACCGGGCCGCGCAGCGTCGACGGCAGCCGGGAGATGCCGCGCGGGTCGGAGCCGAGCGAGCCGGGGCTCACACCGGGCGGCAGCGGCTGCCCGGCGAGCGCGTCGGTCAGCTTGGTGGCCAGCCGGTCGGCGAAGATCGTGCCGAAGATCGCGACGCCGAAGGACGCGCCGATGGAGCGGAAGAACGTCGCTCCGGACGTGGCCACGCCGAGATCCTCGTACGGGACGGCGTTCTGCACGATGAGGACGAGCACCTGCATGACGAGGCCGAGCCCGGCGCCGAAGACGAAGAAGTAGGCGCTCATCTCGCCGGTCGAGCTGGTCTCGTCCAGGTTGTGCAGGAGCAGCAGGCCGATCGCCGTGACGGCGGTGCCGACGACGGGGAAGACCTTCCAGCGTCCGGTGCGGCTGACGACCTGCCCGGAGCCGGTGCTCGACAGCAGGAGACCGGCCACCATCGGCAGCATGTAGACGCCCGACATGGTCGGCGTGACGCCGTGCGCGACCTGGAGGAACGTGGGCAGGTACGTCATCGCGCCGAACATCGCGAAGCCGACGACGAAGCTGATGACGGCGGTGAGCGTGAACGTCCGCACCCGGAAGAGCCGCATCGGGAGCACCGGTTCGGCAGCCCGCGACTCCACGAGGACGAAGACCACACCGAGCACGACGCCGAGGACCGCGAGCAGCACGATCTGCGGCGACCCCCACGCCCACGTCGTCCCGCCGAGCGAGGCGACGAGCACCAGGCAGGTGGCGACGGACGCGACGAGGAACGTGCCGAGATAGTCGATGCGGTGCTTGGCCGAGCGCACCGGGATGTGCAGCGCGGCGGCGATGACGGCGAGCGCGACGACGCCGATCGGCAGATTGACGTAGAAGACCCAGCGCCAGCTCAGATGCTGGGTGAACAGGCCGCCGAGCAACGGCCCGAGCACGCTGGTCGCGCCGAACACGGCACCGAACAGCCCCTGGTACTTGCCGCGTTCGCGCGGCGGCACCAGATCGCCGACGATCGCCATGGACAGCACCATCAGGCCGCCGCCACCCAGGCCCTGCACCGCGCGGAAACCGATCAGCTGCCCCATGTTCTGCGCGACACCGCACAGCGCCGAGCCGACCAGGAAGATGACGATGGCGAGCTGGAAGAGCTTCTTGCGCCCGTACTGGTCACCGAGTTTGCCCCAGAGCGGGGTGGCAGCCGTGGCGGCGAGCATGTACGCGGTGACGACCCAGGAGAGGTGTTCGAGGCCGCCGAGGTCGCTGACGATGGTAGGCAGCGCGGTGGAGACGATGGTCTGGTCGAGCGCGGCGAGCAGCATGCCCAGCAGCAGCGCCCCGATGGAGACCATGACCCCGCCGGCCCTGTCGGCCCCGCCGGCCGTGCCGCCCCTGACGTCCCTGCCGCCCTCGGCCCCTTCCCCCGCTCCCACGACCCGGTTGCTCATGGCCACCTCCACGCGCCCGCACGGCCGACGCTGCCGAGGGGGCACCACTTCCCATCCTGCCGGGGCCGCCCCGCTTTGGCCTGTTGAGCCCCTACGGGGCCGGGAGCCCCAGGGTGGGACGGGGACGGGGACCGGGGCGGAGACGGGGGCGGAGACGAGCGGGAGGACCGGACGACCGGTCACGCAAAGGTCAGCCGGATTCCCCGGTCGCCGTCCGCGGCGACGGACACCGCGCTGAGATCCGCCACGTGCACGGTGGGCTCATGGGCCCCGGCGCGAGGCCCGACCCCGACCACCCGCATACCCGCCGCGCGCCCCGCCGCGATCCCCGCCTCCGAGTCCTCGAACACGACACAGTCCGCCGGGTCGACGCCCAGTTCGGCCGCGCCCTTGAGGAATCCCTCGGGATCGGGCTTGCTCGCGCTCACGCTCTCCGCGGTCACCCGCACCAGCGGATACGGCAGCCCGGCGGCCGCCATCCGCCCGGTGGACAGCCCCACGTCCGCCGAGGTGACCAACGCGTGCGGCAGCCCTCCGGAGACGAGCGCGTCGAGGAACTCGGCGGCCCCGGGCACCGGCACGACCCCGTCCATGTCGGAGGTCTCCTCCGCGAGCATGCGCGCGTTGTCCGCGTGGTTCTCCTCCATGGGGCGCTCGGGCAGCAGCACCGCCATCGACGCGTACCCCTGGCGGCCGTGGACGACCTTCATGACCTCGTCGCCGTCGAGGTGGTGCGTGGCGGCCCAGCGGCGCCAGCACCGCTCCACCACGGCATCGGAGTTGACGAGCGTCCCGTCCATGTCGAGGAGCAGGGCGCGCGCGAAGAGAACGGTGGGCGTGGCCGTCATGGGGCGGACTCCAGGGAGCGGAGGTGTCGGAGAACAGGAACGTCGCGAGAACAAGGCGGCCCCGCCCGCCGGTCAGGGTGAGCGGACGGGAGCCACTTTGTTTCTCAACGATACAAAACAGATGCCACCGATCGCCACCCGCCCCCTTGCCCGCACACCTCTTTGACGCGACCCTGTCACGTGAGGCACACCTCCCGGTAACCCCGCAGGGCCAGGATGGTCGGCGGCCGACCGGGCAACTCCCCGGCGAACAGGGGGAGTAGCACGCGCATCACGCAGGCGCACCTCACGCACCTCACGCACCACAGGCATTCGCACCCCTCACGTTCTACGCGCGTCGAACACGCCCGGGCAAGGGTGTGTCATGCCCACGTAAATGCACACACGCGCACCGCCGGGCGCGCGCAGGCGAACGCCCACGCCCACGCCCACAAGCACACGCACACGCACACGCACACGCACACGCACACGCACACGCACACGCACCCCTCACCGACGGAGGCCCCCACATGCGCCCCATCTCCCGCACCTCGACCGCCACCGCGGCCGCCCTCGCCCTCGCCCTCGCGGTCAGCGGCCTCGTCGTCGGCGTCGGCGCCGGCACGGCACAGGCCAGCACCTGCTCCCGGTCCTACCTGCCGTTGCAGGATCCTTCCTGCACGCCGGGCGTCTACAACCCGGACGTCACCCAGTCCACGATCGACAGCACGATATGCGTCTCCGGCTGGACCTCCACCGTGCGCCCGCCGACGTCGTACACGAACCCGCTCAAGGTGCAGGGCATAGCCGACTACGGCTACTCCGACACGGACACCTCCGACTACGAGGAGGACCACCTGGTCCCGCTCGAACTCGGCGGCTCCCCGCGGGACCCGGGCAACCTGTGGCCCGAGCCGCGCTACGGCTCGCCCACCGCGTACACCAAGGACGGCGTCGAGACGAGGCTCAAGAACGCCGTGTGCGACGGCCGTATCACGCTCTTTGCCGCCCGCTCGGCCATCCGCACGAACTGGACCACCGCACTGGAGGTCACCGGGATCGGCTGAGCCCGGACCAGTCCGGGGGGAGGCGTGAGCCGGACCGCGCGGCCGGACCGCGCGTCCGGCTGCCGGAGCCCGATCCGCGGCGCGCCGCGGACAAACCGCTCGCGCACCTCCTCGCCACCGGGCGGCGGCGTCCGCACACGGTCGACGGCCACGAGACGGGGGGGCTGGACGCGAGGCCGCGCCCCTGTCACCTGATCAACCGTCAAGGACGTTCACACGCAAGGTGGTTCGCGGTCGGGGTGCCCACGAAGGGAGTGCACTGGGTGACGGCCGCGGGGGCACGACCCGGTGTCGACTCGGTGACGCTCTCGGACGCCGACGCGGTGACCCGCGCGGCCCCGCGTTCCGCCACGCACCCGGCGCCGGAGGCCCACAAAAGGCTGAAAGTTGAACTTGCAAGCATTGATTAGGTCTGCCTAACCTAGGATCCGCATCGGTGGCGCGGCGGCAGCGACGGCGCCCGCCCCATCGGTGAGTTCAGCGAGCCGTTCCTCGCTCGAAATCCCGAACCGTTCCGGTCGAACGGAACAACGTCCCCATCGACCGAACCCCACCGACCGAAGGAGTCCCCACATGACCGGTCGCCTCAACAACGCCCAGCCGTACGCCCTCGGCCTGTTCCGCGTCGTCGTCGGCCTGCTCTTCGCCTGCCACGGCGCCGCGTCCCTGTTCGGCGTCCTCGGCGGCGCCGTGGGCGGCGGCACCGTCGCCACCGGCACCTGGCCCGGCTGGTACGCGGCCGTCATCGAGCTCGTCGGCGGGGGCCTGGTGCTGCTCGGCCTCGGCACGCGCGCCGCCGCCCTGATCGCCTCCGGCTCGATGGCCTACGCGTACTTCAAGGTCCACCAGCCGGGCGGCCTGTGGCCGATACAGAACGGCGGCGAGGCCGCGGCGATGTTCTGCTGGACCATGCTGCTGCTGGTCTTCACCGGCTCCGGCGCGTTCGGCCTCGACCGGCTCTTCGCCGGGCGGCGCGGCGCGCAGGACGCCGACGCACCGGCATCACAGGACCGCGACCGCGCGGCCGCGGCGGCCTGACAGCGCCGCCACCGCTCGTCAGGTCAGGGCTGCGCCACGAACGGCACGGTGAAGCACGCGATCCGCTTCCCCTCCGTGCCGGGCGCGTCGTGGATCACCACCGACCCCGCCTCGCCGGGGCGCAGCCCCCACGCCTTGTGCACGCTCGCCGCACCGCGCCCGGAGCCGTCGGTGGTGAAGTCGAGCCACACCTCGTTCGCGGCGTTCTCCTGCTCCGGGTCGACGACGTGCTGGAAGTGCCCGCCGGCGGCCCGCGGATCGGCCCCACAGGGCTTCTGGTGGACGTGAGCGCCGAAGGCGTGTCCGGGCGCGAGGCCGTCGACGCTCAGGCTCACCGTCATGCCGCGGCCCGTGCCGCCGCGCTGGGAGACCTCGATCGCGGCCGCCGCCGGTACCAGTTGCTGGTCGTACGTGAGCGCGGACGACGCGATGAAGGCGGTGGGCGGCGAGAAGCGCGCCGCGGTCCGCACCCCGTAGACGTCCGTTCCGGCGTCGGCCACCGCTCCACCGCCCGCCACGACGAGCACGGCGCCGGCGAGCACACCGCCGACAGCCCCTCGAACCATCCGCACGCGTCCCGTTTCCGCTCCCATTCCCACTCCCATTCCCAGTCCCGTCCCGGTCCCGTTCCCAGTCCCGTTCTCAGCCACGGCCCGGTCCCGGCCCGGTCCCGTTCCGACGGCGAGATCCGTCCCTTACGCGGTCCAGTACGTCACCACCGCGGGCCGATACGCGGGATGCGCGCCGCCCGACGGTGCGTCACGCATGGCGGACGGGTGAACGTGAGATAAGGAACATCAACGCCCCTTGCGTCACTTGAGCCACAGCCGAGGCGTACGCTGTACAGCTGTCTGAAGCCGCTCGTGCCCGTAGGGACCTGAAGGGAACGGTCGGAGGGACCGGCCGGGGAGACCGGTCGGAGGGATCGGCCAGTCGTACGGGGAGTTGACGCGTGGTGTCGCTGAGTGTGGCCGCACTGGCCGACAGTCCATGGATCTGTGCCATCGTGGCGCTCTCGGTCCTCGCCGACGTCTTCGTCCCGGTCCTGCCCAGCGGCGTCCTGGTGGTCACCGCGGCCACGGCCACGGCGGCCGGTTCCGGCGCCGCGACCGGTACGGTCCCGCACAGCGCCTCCGATCTGGTCGCGCTCGCGCTGAGCGCCGCGACCGCCTCGGTCCTCGGCGACCTGGTCGCCTACCGTGTGGCCTGGCGCGGCGGCGCCCGCCTCGACCGCGCCATCGCCCGCTCGCGCCGCCTCACCACCGCGCAGGAACGTCTCGGCGGGGCGCTCGCCCGGTCCGGCGGCGGCCTGCTCGTGATCATCGCGCGGTTCGCCCCGGCGGGCCGCTCGATCGTCTCCTTCACGGCCGGCACGGCGCACCGCAGGATCCGCGAGTTCCTGCCCTGGTCGGCGCTGGCGGGCGTGGCCTGGGCCGCGTACAGCGTGGCGCTCGGCTACGTCGGCGCCCAGTGGCTCGGCGCGACCTGGCTCTCCACGGTCGTCTCCCTCCTCGCCCTCGTCGGCGCGGGGGTCGTGGCGGCGTACGTGATACGGCGCCCGGCCGCGGAGGCCCGCGCTCAGGAGGCGTGAGCGGCGCGCCCGGAGCCGCGCACCTCGATCCCGTCGAGCAGGTCGGCGGTGGCGCGGGCGATGTCCTCGACGGCCCGCTCGAACACCTCGCGGTTGTGCGCGGCGGGCGCCCGGAACCCGGACACCTTCCGCACGTACTGCAGGGCGGCGGCCCGGATCTCGTCCTCGGTGGCCTTCTCCGGGAGCGCGGGCGGGCGGAGCGTCTTGATGCTGCGGCACATACGTCCAGTGTCGCGTGCGCACACCCGTTCCCGTACACACATTCGGATGAACTCCCCGAAGTTGCTCGCACCTCAAAATCGAACAGACGTACCATTGCCGGGTGGCAGCGACCGAAGATTTCGAGTTCCCGAGCGACCTCCTCGCCGGCCAGGAGGAACTGCACCAGGTGCGGGCCGAACTGCTTGCCCTGCTCAAGCGCCTCCCGTGGTCGGTCGACCCGCGCGACGCCGTCAGCGACACCCAGGGCTGGCGCGCCCTCGAACGGCCCGCGTCCCCCGGCTGGAGCGACGACGAACAGGCCGAGGTCGAAAAACTCCGCCGCCGCGAGCTGGAGCTGGCCGTCTTCGTGACGTGCCACCGCTACTGGTCCGACCTCCCCGGCCCGGACGCGGTGCGAGCCCGTGCCCGCCTCAAGCACATGCACGACACGGGCACGGGCACGGGCGCGGACGCGGGCGCGGGCGCGGAAGGACCTCAGACGTCGGGGTGACGGACGGCAAAAGCCCCCCGCCGATCTCGGCGAGGGGCTCACTGCTGGTCAGAAACGGTGGGCGCGGACGGTTTCGAACCGCCGACATCCTGCTTGTAAGGCAGGCGCTCTACCCCTGAGCTACGCACCCGTACGCCCCGGTGTTCGACCAGGACGAGCCGACAGCCTACCCTGCCGCTCCCCGTGCACCGCAAACCCGCGACGGGCGGGGCGGCCGCAGCGGCTTCGCGCCGACGACGGAAAGATCACGCTTCGAACAGCGAACTGACCGGCCCGTGTGTTCGTCTTCGACCGGTGGAAGAATGGACGCCGGGCAGGAGCGGTCAGGTCCGACGACGGCGAAGACGACACGGCAGCGCGGGAGAGACTTTGGTGACGGCGAAGGGGAAGCGCCCCGCTGGGGCGTGCGGCCGTGCCGAGCAGCGGCTCCGCCGCCTGGCGCGACTCACCGCGCACGGCCCGCGTCGGCCGCGGGGGCCCGCCGTCACGAGCGCGAGCACGCCGGCGCACCGGGGCCCGGTCCGTGACGTCCTGACTCTCGTCCTCCTCCCGCTTCCGCTGCTCGCCGCGACGCTCAGCTCCTCGTTCTCCGCCGGAGGCAACGGCACGCGCCGCTGGTTCGGCGGTGGCCGCGCCGAGTCGCAGCGCGCCCAGGCGCAGGCAGCCAAGGACGACGCGGCCGCCGCGTTCTACGAGCTCGACACGGCCCAGCGCGACCTGCGTATCTCCATCGAGACCATCACCGCGGTCGACGACTCACCGGCGGCCCGCCGCACCGTCGCGGACTTCGAGCAGTTGGGCCGCCGTATCGACGAGGTCAGCGGGCGTTACATCACCGCGGTCGACGCGCACGACCTCGACCGCGACGATCTGGACGCGAGCGCCGCGTCGCGCGCGCGTGCCGAACTGACGCAGGCCAGGGACGAGTTGACCAGGACCAAGCAGGACCTGGACCGGTTCGCGCAGAACCTCGGCCCGCTGCTCGGCAAGGCGGAGACCCAACTGGCGCGCCTCGCCCCGGCGGTGGAGCGCGCCCGCCAGGCACTTCTCGCGGCGACGAACGCCCTCGACGCCGTACGTCAGGCCGGGCTGAAGGCCGACGACCTCGCCGGCCGCCTCGCCGCCCTCGGCCCCGAGCTGACCCGGCTCAACCAGGGCGCGGGGCAGCACGGCGTGCAAGAGACGCTGGAGCGGGCCGAGCGGGTCGCGCGGGACGCCGAGGCGGTACGGGCCGAGGCCGAGCGGCTTCCGGAGCGGGCCGCCGAGATCGACCGCAGGCTCGTCTCGCTGCGCACCCGCACCCAGGCGCTGCGGACGCGCGCGGGGCAGGTCGAGCCGGTCCTGAGCGAGCTGCGGCGCCGGTTCGCGGCCGCCTGCTGGCAGGACCTGCAGCACGTTCCGGAGCAGGCCGAACAGAACGCGCGGCAGGCGGAGGCCAAGCTCACCGAGGCCCGCGCGGCGCGCGACGCCCAGCGCTGGCCGGACGCGACGTCGCTGCTCTCCACGGTCCGGGCGCTGCTCAACACCACCGACGAGTCGGTGTCCGCCGCCTCCGACCGGCTGCGGCGGCTCGACGCCGTGGCCAAGGACCCGCAGCAGGAGATCGACCGCACCCGGTTCGCCATCCGTGACGCTCAGCGTCTGGCCATGGCGGGCCGCACCACGCCCGAGCCCCGCCACGCCCGTCCGCTGGACGACTCCGTGGGCCGCCTCGACCGGGCCGTCGCGGGCCTCCAGGGACGCCACCCCGACTACTGGCACTTCCTGACCGAGACGGAGGCCGTACGGGAGACGGCGGCCCAGGTCGTCGCCCGTATCCGCGAGGAGCGCGGCGGGGCCTGAGGACCGAGCGCCGTTTGGCGTCGGGGGCGCGGGTACCTGATAGTTGCAGTAGGGAAGAACACCGCCTCGCGTACGGACAAGGAGGCGAAGCTCACCATGTCCACGCACGCACTCCACCCGAGCCCCCGAGGGTCCGACCGCCCCCGCAGGCGCGTCAGGCTCGACGAGCATCTGCCCGTCGATCACAAGCTGAGCAAGGTCTACCGCACCGGTGCGGGTCTGATGGGACTCGTACTCCTCGCGTTCGGCATCCTGGGCCTCATCGACAAGATCGGCTTCTTCGACACGGGTGGTGACACGGTCGCGGGCCTGAACACCAACGGCGCGCTGAGCGTGCTGTCCATCTGTGTGGGGGTGCTGCTCTTCGTCGGCATGCTGATCGGCGGAAACTTCGCGTCGACGCTCAACATGGTCCTGGGTGTCCTGTTCATCCTGAGCGGCATGGTGAACCTGGCCCTGCTGAACACGACCCACAACTTCCTGGCGTTCCACATCCAGAACGTCCTGTTCAGCTTCGTCTACGGGGTGGTGCTGATGGTCTTCGGCATGTACGGCCGGGTGAGCGGCCATCTCCCCTTCGACAACCCGTACTGGCAGGCTCGCCACCCAGAGAAGTGACGGCACGGGCGCACGGCGCGGGCCCACCGCGCCGCCGCCGCACTAGATGGCCGCCAGGAAGCCCCGCAGCACCGCCTCCCCCGCCAGCACTCCCCGCTCGGTCAGGACGGTGACGCCGGGGCCCGACCACCCCACGTCCGCCAGCTCCCCGTGGCCGGGCCGCCAGCCGCGGTCGGCCGCGCGCAGCAGGTCGACGTCGAGGAGCGAGTCCCCGGCGCCGAGCACCGTCCCGGCCCCGGTCCGCCGCGCCACCTCGCGCACCGCGGCGCCCTTGGTCAACGGCTTCGGCACCGCGTACACCTTGCGCCCCTGCAACGAGACGCCCCAGCCCAACTCCTCGGCCCACGCGGCGAGTTCCTTGACCCATTCGTCCGGCAGCAGCTCCCGCTCCACCACCAGATAGGCGAACAGGTCCTCCGCGACCCGTTCCTTGAGCAGCCACCGCTCGTCGGCGGCCCGGACCATGTGCTCCCGCACCTCGGCCGGCGGCGCGCACTCGGCCGCCAGCCGCGCCCCGACAGCGGCCCGCCAGTCCGGGTCCGAGACCCCGTCGACCAGCAGATGCCCGCCGTTGGCGCAGATCGCGTACGCCGGAGCGGGGCCCGGCAGTCGCACTCGCCCGTACTGCTCGCGGGTGCGTGTCGTCGTCGGCACGAACACCGCGCGCCGGCCCAGCTCCACCAGCAGCTCGGCGGCGTCCTCGGTCACGTACGACAGCGGCTTGCCCTGGTACACCTCGACGCACAGCAGCCGGGGCGCCTCGGCGTCCGGCACGGTCAGGCCCAGCGCCCCGGCGGAGTAGATGAGCGTACGGTCCAGGTCGCTCGCGACCACCACGGTCACTTCGCCGCCACCGCCTTGCCGTCCGCGCCGGTGGCGCCCCGCGTGAAGCGCGGATGGATCAGGCCCACACAGGTGTACGGCAGTCCGTCCACCTCCTCGACGGGGACCCCGCGCTGCTCGGCGAGGAGCCGCACGTGGTCGAGGTCCGCGCCGGCGTCGGCGCGTGCCAGGATCTTCCACGGCACGCGCCGCAGCAGCACGCGTGTGGTCTCGCCGACGCCCGGCTTGACGAGGTTCACGTCGTGGATGCCGTACTCCTCGCTGATCCGCTCGACGGCGGCCCACCCTTCCCAGGTCGGCGCGCGGTCGGTGCCGAGCAGCTCCTTGACCGACCGGTCCACCGCGTCACCGACCTCGGCGAACCGCTCCGAGACCACGTCCAGGAACCGGCCGGACAGGTCCGAACCGGCCAGCTCGCGGTAGAACTTGGCGCCGTGGAAGTCGTCGGGACCGACCAGGTCGGCCCGGAGCACGGTGCGCGATATGAGTCCGGAAACCGTCGAGTTGAGGCAGGCGGAGGGGATGAGGAAGTCCTCGCGCGTCCCGTACGTGCGCACGCACGAGCCGGGGTCGGCGAGCACGGCGATCTCCGGGTCGAACCCCGTCACGCCGCCCCCCTCCTCGAACTGCCTCACGGCTGCGGCGAGTTCACGCGTGATCGCCCCCTTGCCCGTCCAGCCGTCGACGAATACGACGTCCGCCGGGTCGTGGTGGGCGGCGAGCCAGCGCAGCGCGTTCGCGTCGATGCCCCGGCCGCGCACGATCGAGACCGCGTAGTGCGGCAGGTCGATGCCGTGCCTGGTCCGGGCCCAGCGGCGCATCAGTACGCCGACCGGCGTCCCGGCCCGTGCGAGCGAGACGAGGACCGGGCGCGGCGAGCGCTCGGCGAGCACGGTCTCGGTGACCACCCCCACCGCGTGCGCGATCCGGTCGGCCGACGCGTCGAGCGCCGCGTGGAACAGCTCCTGGTACTGGTCGCTGGGCTGGTACTCCACCGGCAGCGACTCGGCGTAGTGCGCGCCGCCGTTCTGGACGGCCTCCTCGCGCTCCTCGGTCGGGGCCTCCAGCGCCACGTCCGAGAGGTCCTGCAGCAGCCAGCCGACCTCGTCGGGCGCGTACGAGGAGAAGCCGGGGCCGCGCAGCGGCTCGGGCAGCGCCCCCGGCGCCGGCCCGGACCGCCGGGTCGTGGAGCGCGCACCGGGGACGTACGAGGGGATCACCGCGACGACGACCCTGGCCACGTGCCCGGACAGGCGGTCCAGCAGCCCGCCGGGGGCGGTCAGTTCGGCCGTGTCGGCGACGGAGTCGAGGACGACGACGACCGTGTCGAAGCCGCCGCCCGCCACGTTGTACGCGTACCGCTCGCCGGGGCCGTCGGCCGGGGCGTCGTGCGCCGGGAAGACGAGACGGGTACGGATGGCGTAGCCGGGGTCGTCGACGGCGAGGACCGGGGAGCGGGTGGTCGTGGAGTAGGCGGTGTCGACGCCGGACTCCTCGAGCGCGGTGGCGAGCCGCAGCGGCGCGTACATCAGTTCCTCGGTGCCCAGGACCAGGACGCGGCCTGCCACGTGGGGCGCGAGCCGCGCCGCCATGCCGGGCAGCGCCGCCTCCAGGCGGGCCCGGTGCCGCGGTGTGAAGCCGTGCCGCCCGCCGTCGGGCACCCCGGCGGGCCACCCGAGGTCGACCCGCACGGTCTCGCCCCGCCCCACCGCGGGATCGGGCACGCTCTCGTGCGCGGCGACCAGCGCCTGGCCCTTTTCCAGGACTCCTTCGGGCAGACGCACCGTGCCGCGTGCGGCGACGACCAGGTCGACGCGGGCGCCGATCTCACGGGCGAACGCGTCGAGACGGCCCTGGTCGTCAGGGGAACGCATGTCGACGAGCGCGACGATCACGTAGTGGTCGCGGGCGTGCAGGCGGTGCAGCGCGCGGACCGTGTTGACCACGGTGTTGCCCGTCGAGAACTCGTCGTCGACCAGGACGAGCGGGCCGTCGCCCGCGAGCAGCGTCGGGTCCTCGGGCAGCAGCAGGTGCGAGGTGGCGTGCGAGTGGGACTCCTCGAAGCCGCCCGCGCGGGCCACGCCGTCGACGGGGCGGCGCGTGGAGTGCAGGTAGGGCGCGCTGCCGATGCCGTCGGCGACCGAGTGGCCGAGCCCCGTCGCGGTCTCCGCGTAGCCGAGCACCACCGCTCGGGCCGCCGCGTCGTCGCCGAGCAACTCCCGGACGCGTACGCCCAGTTCGTGCCCCGCGCGCCACACCACCGACGGGCGCTGCGGAACGTGCTTTCCCAGCACGTTCGACACCAGCAGGTGGGCGCGCCTGGGGTTGCGGCGCAGCGCGAGGCCGAGCAGCCCGCGCAGCTCCGGGTCACCGGCCAGCTCGACGCCGAGCCGCTGCGCGACCCACGTACCGGACCACACCAATTCCTCGCTCCTTGCTTCCGTTGCCGCCGGGGGCCGGGCGCCGGTCATGCGGGCAGCCCCGCCGCCAGCAGTTCCACGAAACCGACGTCCTCGCGGGCCACGCCGAACACCTCCGCGCGCCGCAGGGTGCGCTCGGCCCATGCGCGGTGCGGCTTCACCTCGTTCATCTTGTTCGTGTACGCGGATCTGAGGACGCCCCCGCCGCCGCGCTCGGGCCGCAGGATGTCCCGGGCGTCGCAGTACTCCTCGTGGCTGACGACGGACAGGGCGTGCACCGGCAGGACGTGCGAGGGGTGGATGCAGGTCTTGCCGAGCAGGCCGTTGGCCCGGTCCAGCTCGACCTCGCGCAGGAGGCCGTCCAGGTCGTGCTCGATGAGGGTCTGGCGCAACGCGTCGGCGCGCACCTCCAGGAAGGGGCTGCGGCGCAGTTGCGGCTTGAACATCCGCTCCTGGTGGCGGAAGTACTCCCACACCGGCCCGGTCACCGTGAATCCCGTGCCGTCCGCCCGGCCCAGGCAGTTGACGACGTCGGCGATGACGGAGGCGACGATCTGTACGTCGTACGCCGTCAGCTCGGGCGGTCTACGCAGCCCGTACGCCGAGCAGAAGTCGGTGACGCCCAGGCGCAGCGCGAGGACGCGGTCGCGGTACTTGTCGACGGTGCGGTAGATCCCGGCGAGCGTCTCCGCGCGCGTCTCCAGGTGGAGCAGTTCGGGCGACTCCAGGACCGGCATGACGAGCAGCCGCCGCCCCGCGGGCGCCACGGCGTCCCGCTCCGCCTCGGCGGCCAGCAGCGCCTCCAGGAAGGGCACGCCCCGCTCCTCCGTGAACTTCGGCAGCACGAAACCGGACAGCAGTGCCACGGCGGGGCCCAGGCGGCGGACGAGGGCGAGGATCTGCTCGGGCGTCCTGACCCGGATGAACAGCAGGGGTGGCTCGGCGCCCGCCGCCACCCGCCGCGCCAGGTCGGCGAACTGACGCACCAGGTTCTCCTCGGCGCCCGCCACCTCGGCGTCGTCGATCGAGTCCTCCAGGCAGAGCACCATGGACACGACGCCATGCGCCGCCTGGCGCAGCACGTCGTCCGCCAGGCGCGGGCGGGTGGCCGGGCTGTAGAGCGTGGCGCCGAGTGCCACGGCGAGTGTGCGGGGCGAGGAGTCCACGCCGAAGCGGCCCGGCTCCGTGTGGAAGAGACGTGCGCGCACCTCAGGGGCGACGTGCCCGAAATGACGCATAGGACTCCCCCGTGGTGCCGCCGACGACCGAACCGAACTACTGAAGTGGCTGGTAATAGTACGTACAAGGCTGCGTCAAAGGTTCCCGGTTGCCGTGAAATTCTGGTAACCCGACGGTGTCGCTCGGCAGCGTACTGCGCACCCCCGCGTTGTCCGGGCCGCTCGCGGGAGGGCAGGATGACGACATGACGCACGCGATGCTCAAGGGGGCGAACATCCCGCTCGACGCCACGGCGGTCCGTGCCGTGCTGCGCTGGTCCCCGGGCCAGGGTGTGCCGGACGTGGACGCCTCCGCGCTGCTGCTCGGGGCGGGCGGCCGGGTCCGCTGCGACGAGGACTTCGTCTTCTACAACCAGCCGCGCCACCCCTCGGGGACGGTCTGGCGGCTCGGCAAGAAGCGGGTGACCGAGGGGCTGACGGACACGGTGGGCGCGGACCTCGCGGGCGTCGAGGCCGAGGTCGGCCGGATCCTCCTGGTGGCCTCGGCGGACGACATCGCGTTCGAGAACGTACCGGCGCTCGCCCTGGAGGTGTACGACGCCGCGTCCGAGGGCGGCGAACCGGTCGCGCGCTTCGACATCAGGCCGGAGACCGGCGCCGAGACCGCGCTGATCTGCGGCGAGCTGTACCGGCGCGGCGACGGCTGGCGGCTGCGCGCGGTCGGCGAGGGCTACTCGAACGGCCTGGTGGGGCTCGCCACGGACTTCGGCATCTCGGTGGACGACTCCGCGCCCGACGAGGAGCCGGTGCGGGAACCGGCCGGCCCCGCTCCGCAGGCCGGTACGCAGGCACCGGCGGCGGCGCAGGCCCCGGCCAGAACTCAGGCCCCGGCCGCCGCCCCGGCGCCCACGGCCGCTCCGTTCCCGCTGCCGCCCGAGCAGCCGCCGGGGTACGGCTACCCGCCTCCGCCCGCGACACAGCCCGCCCCGTCGGCCCAGCCCGCCTACGGCTATCCGCAGCCCGTCGCGGCGGCGGTGACGGGCGCCGACCCGGAGTTCCGGCTGCCGCCGCAGGGACCGCAGTTCATCAGGGGGTGAGCGGGGGCCGCGCCGGACGGGGCGTCCAGGGGCCCGCTACGCCTTCGACTTGTAGCCCCGCCCCCACTGCAGGCCCCACCCGTACAGCCGGTCGAGCTCCGCCTGGAACCCGTAGACGAACTTGACCTCGCGCCGCACCATGAGGTCGCCCTTGACGTTCTCCAGGGAGACGACGGCGCAGGAACGGGCCTGCGGGGCGCGCTCGTCGAGGCCGATCTCGATGCGTGGCCCGTTGCTCGGGTAGAGCGTGACGACCGCGTGCGTACGGTCGAAGGCCGGGGTCTGGTCGTAGATGTAGACGAACACGAGCAGCCGCTTGATCGAGTCGCGGTGGTCGAGATTGACGTAGATGGTCTCGCCCGAACCGGAGCCGAACCGGTCGTCGCCGCTGAGCTTGATGTACGGCGGGGCGTTGAGCTCCCCGAAGAAGTTGCCCAGCGGCTGGACCACGCCCTTCTCGCCGTCGGCCAGCTCGTACAGGCAGCCGAGGTCGAGGTCGACGTTGACCATGGACTGGGTGTGCGCCTGCACGACGTCCGGCGTGAACATGCTCAGCGGGTGCCGCAGCAGACTCTTGCGCTCGGGACCGCCGATGTCCGAGGTCCTCATCCGCCAGGACAGATTGATGCGCAGGTTGCCACTGGCCGCGCCCTGCTTGGCGAGTGAGACGGTCGAGTGCCGTTTGGTCAGCTCGATCGCGTTGGTCGCCGCGCTGCCCGAGTCGAACTCGAACTGCGCGCGCCCGCTCCACAACCGCCCCCACAACGACATGACGCCCCCAAATGCCCCAACTCGCGCGTACGTTGCCCACGCACGCTGCCGAACAAGCCGAACACACCGAACAAGTCGAACGGGGCGGCCGGTGAGGACTCGTCCTCGTACGACCGCCCCGTTCAGAGGGTTCCAGCATCGGCCCCCGGGGCAAACCCCGGGGCCCGCCCAAACGGGCCGAGTCCGGTCAGACCGTCAGCTCAGCCTTGTCCGAGTCCCCCGCTTTTCCCGCTTCGGCCGCCTCCGCCTTGTTGCGGCGGACCGACGACCAGAACGACCAGGCGATCAGGACGACGCCGACCAGACCGGTGATGACCTCGTTGATCTCGTGCTGGATGGTGACCAGGAGAATCACGGCGAGCGCGCCGATGGCGTAGTGCGCGCCGTGCTCCAGGTACACGTAGTCGTCGAGGGTGCCCTGGCGGACCAGGTAGACGGTGAGGGACCGGACGTACATGGCGCCGATGCCCAGGCCGAGCGCCATCAGGACGATGTCGTTGCTGATGGCGAAGGCGCCGATCACGCCGTCGAAGGAGAACGAGGCGTCCAGGACCTCCAGATAGAGGAACATGAAGAAGGCGGCCTGGCCCGCGAGCACGACGGCCGGCTTCTTCTTGCCGGTGCGCGCCGCCTCTTCCTCCTCCTCGTGCTCGCGCTCCTCCTCTTCCTCGAGACGGTTCTCGAAGAAGCCGGACAGACCACCGACGAAGAGGTACGTGATCAGGCCCGCGACGCCCGCGATGAGCACCGTGGACTGCTTGTCGACGTGCACGCCGCCGTGCTGGTGGGCGTGGAGGGCGAATGTCATGGAGGCGACCAGCAGGACGATCATCGCGATGGCGACCGAGAGCATGTCGACCTTGCCGAGCTTGGCGAGGGGCCGCTCGATCCAGCGCAGCCAGACCACGTCCCGCTCCTCGAAGATGAAGTCGAGGAAGATCATCAGCAGGAACATGCCACCGAAGGCGGCGATGGCGGGATGCGCGTCCGTGACCAGCTGCTGGTAGCGGTCGGGCTGGTTGAAGGCCAGGTTGACGGCCTCGATCGGGCCCATCTTGGCCGTGATGGCGACGATCACGACGGGGAAGACCAGGCGCATGCCGAAGACGGCGATGAGCACGCCGACCGTGAGGAAGATCTTCTGCCAGAAGGCGTTCATCTTCTTCAGGATTCCGGCGTTGACCACCGCGTTGTCGAAGGAGAGCGAGATCTCCAGGACAGCCAGGATGGCGACCACCCCGAACGCGGTCCATCCGTCGTAGAAGACGGCCGCGATCAGGCCGAGCACGGTGATCGCGAACGACCAGCCGAAGGTTTTCAGTACCACTGGCTACCCCATCGTCTGTACGGGTTACCCCGTGCTGGTTGTACGGGGCTCCCCCGCTCCGCGCACGGCTTTACGAAACATTGACCCCAAAGTCTAGAGCGATGCCGCGCAGCCCCGACGCGTACCCCTGTCCGACTGCGCGGAACTTCCACTCGCCGCCGTACCGGTAGACCTCGCCGAAGATCATCGCGGTCTCGGTGGAGGCGTCCTCGGAGAGGTCGTAGCGCGCGAGTTCCTGACCGTCGGCTTGGTTCACGACGCGGATGAACGCGTTGCTGACCTGGCCGAACGTCTGGCCGCGGGCGTCCGCGTCGTGGATCGAGACCGGGAAGACGATCTTGTCGCAGGCGGCCGGGACCTTGGAGAGGTCGATGAGGATCGACTCGTCGTCACCCTCGCCCTCACCCGTGAGGTTGTCACCGGTGTGCTCGACCGAGCCGTCGGGGCTGGTGAGCTGGTTGTAGAAGACGAACCACTCGTCGCCCATGACCCGGCCGCCGGTGCACAGCAGGGCGCTGGCGTCCAGGTCGAAGTCGGCGCCCGTGGTGGAGCGTGCGTCCCAGCCAAGTCCGATCATGACCTGTGTGAGGTTCGGTGCGGCCTTGGAGAGGGAGACATTGCCTCCCTTGGCGAGCGTGACGCCCATGATCGTGGTCCTCCCCGATGTGTGGCTGTGCTGTGCTGTTGTCGGACTGGTGCTGTCGGGCCGGTCGCCGGCGGGCCGGTGCCGTGAGGCCAGCGCGTCCGGCGCCGCACTGCGCGAGTGCGGCGCCGGACGCGTGGCTTCCGTGGCGCTGGGTCGCCTCAGACGTTGACGCCGAAGTCCTGCGCGATGCCGCGCAGGCCCGACGCGTAGCCCTGACCGATGGCACGGAACTTCCACTCGGCGCCGTGCCGGTACAGCTCGCCGAAGACCATGGCGGTCTCCGTGGACGCGTCCTCGGACAGGTCGTAGCGCGCGATCTCGGCGCCGCCCGCCTGGTTCACTACGCGGATGAACGCGTTGCGCACCTGACCGAAGGACTGCTGGCGGTTCTCCGCGTCGTAGATGGAGACCGGGAAGACGATCTTGTCGACGTCGGCCGGGACGCTCGCGAGGTCGACCTTGATCTGCTCGTCGTCGCCCTCACCCTCGCCCGTGAGGTTGTCGCCGGTGTGTTCCACCGAGCCGTCGGGGCTCTTGAGGTTGTTGAAGAACACGAAGTTCTGGTCGGTGCTGACCTTGCCCTCCGCGTTCGTCAGGATCGCGCTGGCGTCCAGGTCGAAGTCCGCGCCGGTGGTGGTGCGGACGTCCCACCCGAGGCCCACGACGACCGCCGTGAGGCCAGGGGCCTCCTTGCTCAGCGATACGTTGCCGCCCTTGCTGAGGCTGACTCCCACGTGTCCTCCCTTTGGTCTTCAGGGGCGGGGAGCCCCGTAGTGCGTCTTGGTACCGGATCAACGTCTGGATCCTAGTGAGGGGTTCCCACCCCCGGCGAGGCTTCACACAGGGGTGTCGCCTCGGCCGGGCACCTCACCCGCACCGGGTGTCACGGGTCAGAGCGTCTCGAGCGCCGTGACGTACTCGTTCAGGTCACGGGCGTCGGGCAGGCCGTTGACGACCGTCCAGCGGACCACGCCCTCCTTGTCGATGACGAAGGTGCCGCGCACCGCGCAGCCCTTCTCCTCGTCGAAGACGCCGTAGGCACGCGAGGTCTCGCCGTGCGGCCAGAAGTCGGAGAGCAGCGGGTACTCAAGGCCCTCCTGCTCGGCGAACACCCGCAGGGAGAACGGGGAGTCGTTGGAGACGGCGAGCAGCTGCACGTCGTCGTTGACGAACTTGGGCAGCTCGTCGCGGAGCGCGCACAGCTCGCCGGTGCAGACCCCGGTGAAGGCGAACGGGTAGAACAGCAGCACCACGTTCTTCTCGCCTCGGAAGTCCGAGAGCTTCACGGTCTCGCCGTGCTGGTTCTTCAGCTCGAAGTCCGGAGCCTTGGTGCCGGTCGTGATGCCAGCGAGCGCCATGATGAAGCTTCCCTTCGACGGGGCTGTTCGGGTGGCCTCAGCCTAGTGGCTCGCCCCGAGGAGCGGTTCTCCGCCTGTGGAGAAGCAGCCGTGGCAAGAGCCGCCGCGGAAGAGCTGTGGCCCCGGCGGGGCGCAAAACCCGCCGGGGCCACACAACGAATCCCGTTTCCGCCGGGACGGCTACCGCTTCTTGGCGGCCGCCGCCTTCGGCGTGGCCAGGCGGCTGCCCGACCAGTCCTTGCCCACACTGACGCTCTTGCTCGCGGTCAGACCCGCGGTATTGGCAGCGTCACTGACCTCACTCGGCTCGACATAGCCGTCGCGGCCGGTCTTCGGGGTCAGCAGCACGATGGGGCCGCCTTCCTCGATGTATGCGATGGCGTCCACCAGCGCATCCGTCAGGTCCCCGTCGTCCTCGCGGAACCAGAGCACCACGGCATCGGCAACGTCGTCATAGTCCTCGTCGACGAGCTCGCCATCCTCACCGATAACCTTCTCGATGGACTCGCGGAGCTCCATGTCGACGTCATCGTCGTAGCCGATCTCCTGGACCACCTGCCCGGCAGCGAAGCCCAGCCGTTCGACCAGACCCTGTGTGTCCGCGTGGTCCGCGGTCGCGCTCACGGATTGCCTCCTGATCATGTTTACGAAGTTGTCTGCGGCCCCGCGCGCACACGCGAAGCGTTGGCCGTAGTCCACACGTGCGCGACGGATCGCGCAAGTACCCGACCGTCAAGACCGCCGAAACGGTGACGTTCCAGGCAGTGTCACCTCAACTCTGAGTAAGGATCCCCCAGGATCGGTGACCTGCGCCACACCATTCTGCCGGGTTTGCCCGCCCTGCACCGCCGACGGGTACGAACGGGACCGTACACCCAGCCGGAACGCGTGAGCGAAATGGGCGTATCGTTGCGATTCGTTCGCGCCCCTGACGGCACCCGCCCCGCACCTCACGCTGTCCGCAGTCCACCCCCGGGTAGAGATGACGATTGCGGATCCGAGGTACACGATGGACCAAGGCGTATCCGACAGTGGAACAGTGGCATCACCGACAGTGAAGGAACAGCGTGGCTTCCGGATCCGATCGCAACCCGATCATCATTGGCGGTCTTCCCAGCCAGGTCCCGGACTTCGATCCGGAGGAGACCCAGGAGTGGCTCGACTCCCTTGACGCCGCCATCGACGAACGCGGCCGCGAACGCGCCCGCTATCTGATGCTGCGGCTGATCGAGCGGGCCCGTGAGAAGCGCGTGGCCGTGCCCGAGATGCGCAGCACGGACTACATCAACACGATCGCCACCAAGGACGAGCCGTTCTTCCCCGGCAACGAGGAGATCGAGCGCAAGATCCTGAACGCGACCCGCTGGAACGCCGCGGTGATGGTCTCCCGCGCCCAGCGGCCCGGCATCGGCGTCGGCGGTCACATCGCCACCTTCGCCTCCTCCGCCTCTCTCTACGACGTCGGCTTCAACCACTTCTTCCGCGGCAAGGACGACGGCCGCGGCGGCGACCAGGTCTTCTTCCAGGGCCACGCCTCGCCGGGCATCTACGCCCGCGCCTATCTCCTGGACCGGCTCACCGAGGACCAGCTCGACGGGTTCCGCCAGGAGAAGTCGAAGGCGCCCGACGGGCTCTCCTCCTACCCGCACCCGCGGCTGATGCCGGACTTCTGGGAGTTCCCCACCGTCTCCATGGGCCTCGGCCCGCTCGGCGCGATCTTCCAGGCCCGGATGAACCGCTACATGGAGGCCCGCGGCATCGCCGACACCTCCACGTCGCACGTGTGGGCCTTCCTGGGCGACGGCGAGATGGACGAGCCGGAGTCGCTCGGCCAGCTCTCCATCGCCGCCCGTGAGGGCCTCGACAACCTCACCTTCGTCGTCAACTGCAACCTTCAGCGCCTCGACGGGCCGGTCCGCGGCAACGGCAAGATCATCCAGGAGCTGGAGTCCCAGTTCCGCGGCGCCGGCTGGAATGTGATCAAGCTCGTCTGGGACCGCAGCTGGGACCCGCTGCTCGCCCAGGACCGCGACGGCGTCCTGGTCAACAAGCTCAACATCACGCCCGACGGCCAGTTCCAGACGTACGCCACCGAGACCGGCGCGTACATCCGCGACCACTTCTTCGGCGACGACCACCGGCTGCGCGCCATGGTCGAGCACATGACCGACCAGCAGATCCTGCACCTGGGGCGCGGCGGCCACGACCACAAGAAGATCTTCGCGGCGTTCACGGCGGCCAAGGAGCACAAGGGTCAGCCGACGGTGATCCTGGCGCAGACCGTCAAGGGCTGGACGCTCGGCCCGAACTTCGAGGGCCGCAACGCCACGCACCAGATGAAGAAGCTGACGGTCGACGACCTGAAGGGCTTCCGCGACCGGCTGCACCTGCCGATCCCCGACAAGGAGCTCGAGGACGGCCTGCCGCCCTACTACCATCCGGGCCGCGACACCGACGAGATCCAGTACATGCACGACCGCCGCAAGGCGCTGGGCGGGTATGTCCCGACCCGCGTCGTGCGCGCGAAGCCGCTCCAGCTGCCCGACGACAAGGCGTACGCGACCGTGAAGAAGGGGTCCGGTCAGCAGTCCATCGCCACCACCATGGCGTTCGTCAGGCTTCTGAAGGACCTCATGCGGGACAAGGAGATCGGTAGGCGGTTCGTACTGATCGCCCCCGACGAGTACCGCACCTTCGGCATGGACTCCTTCTTCCCGAGTGCGAAGATCTACAACCCGCTCGGTCAGCAGTACGAATCCGTCGACCGTGAACTGCTGCTCGCCTACAAGGAGTCGCCGACCGGCCAGATGCTGCACGACGGCATCTCGGAGGCGGGCTGCACCGCGTCGCTCATCGCGGCCGGCTCGGCCTACGCGACGCACGGCGAGCCGCTGATCCCGGTGTACGTCTTCTACTCGATGTTCGGTTTCCAGCGCACCGGGGACCAGTTCTGGCAGATGGGCGACCAGCTCGCGCGCGGCTTCGTGCTCGGCGCGACGGCGGGCCGCACCACCCTGACCGGCGAGGGCCTGCAGCACGCCGACGGCCACTCGCAGCTGCTCGCCTCGACGAACCCGGCCTGTGTCGCCTACGACCCGGCCTACGCGTACGAGATCGCGCACATCGTCAAGGACGGCCTGCGTCGCATGTACGGCCCGACCGCCGACGGCAAGCCCGGCGAGGACGTCTTCTACTACCTCACCGTCTACAACGAGCCGATCCAGCACCCCGCCGAACCGGCCGACGTCGACGTCGAGGGCATCCTCAAGGGCATCCACCGCATCAGCGCAGGGTCCGCGGGCGAGATCCCCGCGCAGATCCTCGCCTCGGGCGTCGGCGTCCCGTGGGCGATGGAGGCGCAGGAGATCCTCGCGCGGGAGTGGAACGTACGGGCCGACGTGTGGTCCGCGACGTCCTGGAACGAGCTGCGCCGCGAGGCGGTCGAGGTGGAGCGCCACAATCTGCTGCACCCCGAGGAGGAGCAGCGCACGCCCTACGTGACGCGGAAGCTGTCCGGGGCCCAGGGCCCGTTCGTCGCCGTGTCGGACTGGATGCGGTCGGTGCCCGACCAGATCGCCCGCTGGGTGCCCGGCACGTACCAGTCGCTGGGTGCGGACGGCTTCGGTTTCGCGGACACGCGGGGCGCCGCGCGCCGCTACTTCCACATCGACGCGCAGTCGGTCGTGGTGGCGGTGCTGACGGAACTGGCCCGTGAGGGGAAGGTCGACCGCTCCGCTCTGAAGCAGGCGATCGACCGGTACCAGTTGCTCGACGTCGCCGCGGCCCACCCGGGCGCGGCCGGCGGCGACGCGTGAGGCGCACCCGATCGGACGCCTGAGCGGTGGGCGGCGGGGCCGGTGGCCCCGCCGCCCACCTGCCTTTCCTACGATGCGGCCATGAAGGAGCAACCGGCGCAGATCCAGTGGGAACGACGTACGCAGCGACCTCTGCTGGCCCTCGCGGTCGCGTTCGCCGCCGCCTACGCGCTCCCCATCGTCGAACCGGACGCCTCTCGCGCGGTGCACACGGCGTGCATGGTGGTCGAGTGGGTCGTGTGGGGCGCCTTCGCCCTCGACTACGTGGTCCGGCTGCTTCTCTCGCCGGCTCGCTGGTTCTTCGTAAGGACGCATCTTCTCGACCTCCTCGCCGTGGTGCTTCCGCTGGCGCAGCCCCTGCGGCTGCTGCGGGTGGTGTCGACTCTGCTGCTGGTCGGCAAGCGGGCCCGGATGGCGGAGCAGATCCGGCTGACCATGTACGTCGGCGGCGCCGTGGTGGGCCTGCTGATGTTCGGCTCGCTGGCCGTGCTGTCGGTGGAGCGGGGAGCGCCGCACAGCAACATCAAGACGCTGGGCGACGCCGCGTGGTGGTCGTTCACCACGATGACGACGGTCGGCTACGGCGACTTCGCGCCCACGACGGGCCTGGGGCGGCTGCTCGCGGTCGGCCTGATGCTGTCGGGCATCGCGCTGCTCGGTGTGGTCACCGCCAACATCGCCGCGTGGTTCATCTCCCGGTTCGACCAGGACGAGGAGGGCGCGCGCCGCCAGACCGAGGCGATCGAGACGCTCACCCGGGAAGTGGCGGCGCTGCGCTCTCAGGTGGCGGCCCTCTCGCACGCGGGGCGCACGGCGCCCGCCGAGACGACACCGACCGACCCGGCACCTGCCGTCCTGACACCCACCGACCTGGCACCTGCCGGCCCGACACCCTCCGACCCGACACCGCGCACGGCCGGTGGTGTCGCCGCCGAGTCCGCTGCGGCCGATCGGACTCCGGCCGACGCTATCTCTCCCAGATCTTGAACGCCCTGATCCGGTAGGGGGATTCCGGCGCCCAGGTGCCGCTGCCCGGATAGGTCTGGAACTCCGCCGTCTCGCCGCAGGTCGCCGACTGGTACGCGGTCACGGGGTGACCGGTGCGGTTGGCGAGGGACGCCGCGCTGCTCCCCTCCGGCAGTGCGATGCAGCTCTCGATGTCGGTGTTCGTCAGTTCACGGACGGACTTGTGCCCCTTGAACCCCGGTTTGTCCCACAGGCACAGCTGGCCCGCCCCGCAGTCGCCGGACGTGGGCGGCGCCGCCGCGGCGGCGAGGCCGGGTGTCAGCGCCATCGCGGCGAGCGCCGCCGCGGCCGTGGCCGTGAGCCTGGGCATGGTCTTGAACGTGGTCTTGAACGTACGCATGCGCGTCAACCCCCGTGTCGTATGGACCAGTTGCGGTCGCCACTGATCAGCTGTCGACACTCTGGCCCGGAGGGGCCGCTTCCGGGAAGGGCTGACGGGGCGACGTCACCCGGACAAGCGAAAGCTCCCGGAGAGTTCCCCGGGAGCTTCCCCCACATGAGCGGTTTCGGCAGGCGAAGGCCATTGGGGGTTCGCCGGACCCGCCGGTCCCCGAGGTCCGCGTCAGACGTGTGCGGCGCCCGCTCCCGCCTCCGCGTTGGACCCCCGCTTGGTCAGCAGCGCGACCAGGACGGCGACGACCGCCACCCCCGTCGCGACCAGGCAGGCCGCGCTCATCCCGGAGATGAAGGTGTCGTGCGCCACGCTCGTGATCTTCTCGGCGAGGGCCGCGGGAGTGTGCGGAGGCACCGGCGCGACGCCGACCTGAACGGCCTCGGACGCCTGGTCGAGCTGGGCCGGGGTGAGCGGCGGCAGCTTGGCGGCCGCCCAGTTCCCGGCCAGGTCGCTGTCGACCCGCGAGGCCATCACGGCGCCGAGCACGGCGGTGCCGAGGCTGCCGCCGATCTGCATCGCGGCCTGCTGGAGGCCACCGGCCACACCCGACAGCTCCATCGGCGCGTTGCCGACGATGACCTCCGTGGCACCCACCATGACCGGGGCCAGGCCGAGACCGAGCAGGGCGAACCAGACGGACATGATGCCGCTGCCGGTGCCCGCCTCCATCGTGGACATGCCGTACATGGCGACCGCCGTGCACACCATGCCGCCCGCGAGCGGGACGCGCGGGCCGAGCTTCGTGATCAGCGCGCCGGCCAGCGGCGAGCCGACGATCATCATGCCGGTGAGCGGAAGCAGATGCAGACCGGCGTCGATGGGGCTCATGCCGTGCACGTTCTGCAGGTAGAACGTGACGAAGAACAGCCCACCCATGAAGGCGATGGCCATGAGCATGATGAGGACGACGCCGGCCGTCAGCGACACCGACCGGAAGAGCCCGAGCGGGATCAGCGGCTCGGCCACCCGGGCCTCCCAGTACGCGAAGACCGCGAAGCACACCGCCGACACGGCGATGAACATCCATGTCCTGCCGTCTCCCCAGCCCCAGGTGGGCGCCTTGATGATGGCCCACACCAGGCAGAACATCGCGCCGGACAGCAGCAGGATGCCGGGGATGTCGAAGGAGCGCGGCGCGTTCTCGGCGCGGTGGTCCAGGAGGATCACCAGGCCCAGGACGAGGGCGACGACGCCCACCGGCACGTTGATGAAGAAGACCGACTGCCAGCTGACGTGCTCGACGAGCAGGCCGCCGAGGATCGGGCCGCCCGCGGTCGAGGCGCCGATGACCATGCCCCAGATGCCGATGGCCATGTTCAGCTTCTCGGCCGGGAAGGTGGCCCGCAGCACGCCGAGCGCGGCGGGCATGAGCAGTGCGCCGAACAGGCCCTGGAAGACGCGGAACGTGATGACCAGGGCGATGCTGTTCGACAGGCCGATGGCCCCCGAGGCGCTGGCGAAGCCCACCACGCCTATGAGGAACGTCTGGCGGTGGCCGAACCGGTCGCCGAGCTTGCCCGCGGTGATGAGGGTGACCGCGAGGGCGAGGAAGTAGCCGTTGGTGATCCACTGGACGTCGGCGAAGCTCGCGCCGAGGTCCTTCTGGATGGCGGGGTTGGCGATGGCCACGATGGTGCCGTCCAGGGCCACCATCATCACGCCGATCGCGACGGAGAACAGCGTGAGCCAGGGGTGCCCCCGCAGCCCCTTGGGCGGTGCCGGGACGGCTGCGGGCTCCGGTGCCCGGTCCGCCTTGTCGACAGTGGTCTGACTAGTCATGCCTTCGAGGCTAGTGACAGCTGCTGACAGTTGACAGAGCATTTCACTAGTCGGTAACTGTCACGTCGCTCACACTATGCTGAGCTGCACGAACAGCGAGAGACAGAGGACCCGAAGAATCCATGGCGGCCGCCCCCAACCTGCGGGAACTCAAGAAGCAGCGCACCCGCGACGCCCTGCTTCGCGTCGCGCTGGAACTCTTCACGACGCAGGGCTTCGACCGGACGACCGTCGACGAGATCACCGCGGCCTGCGAGATCTCCCAGCGCACGTTCTTCCGCTACTTCGCCAACAAGGAGGAAGCCGCCTTCGCCGTGCAGGAGATGGTCGAGGCCGGGTTCATCGAGGGGCTGCGCCAACGCCCGCCCGGTGAAAGCCCGCTGGAGGCACTGCGCGGGACGCTCCTGGACACCTGGGACGCCATGAACCGGTCCGTCGAGGAGGTCGTCCCGGTCGAACTCCACATGCGCGCCTACCAGATGATCGAGTCGACTCCCTCACTGCTCGCCACCCACCTGCGCCGCTCCATGGAGCTGGAGGAGCAGGCCGCGCGCGTGATCGCCGAGCGCGAGGGGCTCGACGTACACACCGACCCCCGGCCGCGCGTGCTGGTGGCCGCCTTCGGCGGCGTCCTGCGGATGACGGGACACCTGTGGGGCGCGGGTGGCGATCCGAGCATCGACGCGATCCGCGCCCTCACCGAGTCCTACCTCGACCACCTCAAGCCCGCGCTCGGCGAACAGTGGTGCGACGACGACACCGAGTGACCGGCCACGGCCGACAGACGCTCACCGAGGGTGAGAGTTCGACAGCAACTAGGCGTGGTTCTACCGAAATACACCCGGGAACGCGTGATCTGCCTCACCCGCCGCACGGAGCCGGGTGCGCTTCTCCTAGGGTGTCCCGCAGTGACTTCCTTCGACTCCTCCCCCCACCAGCTGAACGTCTGGCGCGCACTGCTCGCGCTGGCCGTCGTGTTCGTCATGCTGGCGACCACCGGCTGGACCGCCGTACGTCAGCACAAGGCGGTCACCTCGCCCGTGCAGGCCGCGCTGTCCGCCTGGGAGCACGGCCGTGTCGACGGGCACGCCCTGCCCGCCCCCGACAGCTCCCCCGCCCGTCTGTCGCACTTCTTCGCCTCGCTCACCGCGCCCCAGCGCGAACGGCTCGCCGAGCGCTATCCGCTGGCCGTCGGCAACATGAACGGGGCCCCGCTGTCGCTGCGTTACCGCGCCAACCACGTCGCGCTCGAACACGCCCGCGAGGTCGCGCACAAGCGCATGTTCGACAAGCGGCTCTCGGACGTCGGCCACGCCGACGCCAAGAAGCGCATGCAGCGCTTCGCGCACCTGGCCGCCGGAGGCCGCGAGATCCTCGCCTTCGACCCGATGGGCGGCGGCCGCGTCGCCGAGGTCTTCGGCGACATCCGCACGGCCGACCGGATCTCGATCGTGGTGCCGGGCGTGGGCACCAACCTCCTGACGTTCGAGCGCACCTCACGGCCCTACTCCGCCCCCGTGGGCATGGCCCGCGCCCTGTACGCCGCCGAGCGCGCCGAGAGCCCGGGCACCCGCACCGCGGTCATCGCCTGGGCCGACTACACCGCGCCCGACGGCCTCGGTGTGGACGCGGCCACCGCGATGCGCGCGGACGAGGGCGCGGTCCGGCTCAACGCACTGCTCCACGGCGGCCTGCCCGGACGCGCCCCCGTGGAGCTGTTCT
Organism: Streptomyces beihaiensis; assembly: GCF_026274175.1. Classification (GTDB taxonomy): domain Bacteria; phylum Actinomycetota; class Actinomycetes; order Streptomycetales; family Streptomycetaceae; genus Streptomyces; species Streptomyces beihaiensis. The sequence continues at coordinate 44,730 of NZ_JAPHNL010000079.1, read as the reverse complement.
GCCACAGCTACGGCACCGTGCTGTGCGGCGTCGCCGCGCACCGCCTGCCCGCCCGGGTCACCGACATCGCGGTCGCGGGCAGCCCCGGGATGCGCACGCGGAACGCGGCGGGCCTCGGCACCCACGCGCGCGTGTGGGCCACGCGCGACAAGGACGACTGGATCCAGGACGTGCCGTACCTGGAGGTGGGCGGTCTCGGCCATGGCGCCGACCCGGTCTCCTCCGCGTTCGGCTCGCGCGTCTTCGCGGCGGGCGACGCCAAGGGGCACGCCGGATACTTCACGCCGGGCACCGAGAGCCTCGCCAACTTCGCCGACATCGGGACTGGCTCGTACCGATCGGTGCGGTGCGCCGACTCGCATCCCGACTGCCGGAATGGTTTTTCCGGTGAGTCCCCCTCCCGACGCGCGTAGAAGTCGGTACAAACGCGGTTTCGCGCAACAGGCGACGGAGCGGCGCCCGCCGCCTACGATGAGCCGCATGGGTGACGTACTGGCCGGATTTCATGCCGCCTGGGAGCTCACGACGGACTCCCTGCTCATCCGCTTCGAACGGGGAATCCGCACACCGAAGCTCCTACAGGTGCTCGGAGAGCGCCAGATCCCCCTGGAAGCGGTCAGGACGGTGACCGTGACGCCTGGCAAGCGCGGCACCGTGGTCCTGCACGCCGAGCCGAGACCGGGCGCCGATCCACTCATGGACGCCGCCCGGGGCCAGCTCAAGGCGGCCAGCGACCCGTACCGCCTCGTGCTGCCCGCCCAGAAGGCGGAGCTCGCCGAGCGCCACGCCGACGAGCTGCGCGAACGGCTCGCCAAGGCCGCCGCCGACCGCACCTGCGATGCCGCGGGGAGCGACGACGACCGCCCCGACGCCTACCTGGTGGCGCCGCCCAGGGTTCCGCTGCCCAAGACCCCCTTGCAGTTCAAGGCGTACGACGGGAAGGCGTCCTTCGACGGCTCGGCGGTCTTCTTCCGCTGGTTCTGGACGGGGGCGTCGTCCGCGAAGTGGAAGGCGGGCGACAAGTCGTTTCCCGTCGCCGAGCTGTGCGGCGTCGAGTGGCGCTCCCCCGAGCTGTCCGACGGCCATCTGCGGCTGCTGCGCCACGGCGCGTCCGAAGACCGACCGGCCGGGCAGGCCGACCAGGACCCGGCCGCCGTCGTCTTCGGCGGCGGGTACGGGCCGGTGCACGAGTCGCTGCCGTTCGCGGCGTCGGTGCTCGCGGCCGTCCGCGCGGCGGGCCGGACGGTTCCCGCCACCGCCGCACCGGCCGGGCCGTCGCACACGGCGCCGGTACCGGCGCCGCGGCGCGACCCGGCCGACATCGCCGACCGCATCCGTCACCTGGGTGAGCTGCACCAGGCGGGGCTCGTCACGGACACGGAGTTCTCGGCGAAGAAGGCGGAACTGCTCGCGGAATTGTGAGCGACTGCGCCGAGCGCGCGTCTTGCCCCGCGTCTTGCCACGTGACGTGCCGCGCGTGTCACCGCGCGGTCACTCGCGCCCGGCCGACGTGGGCGTCATGTCGGCGTACCGGTCGCCGGACACCCGCGCCGCGATCGGCTCGAGGCGGGCCAGCTCGTCGTCGGTGAGCGCGATCCGCGTCGCCGCGGTGTTCTCCTCCACGCGCGTGCGCTTGCGCGTGCCCGGGATCGGCACGACCGGGAGACCGAAGGTCTCCGCCTGCCGGTGCACCCAGGCCAGTGCGATCTGGCCGAGCGAGGCGCCATGGGCGTCGGCGATGCCCCGTACGGGCTCCAGGAGGGCGGCGTTCGCGGCGGCGTTGTCCCCGGTGAACCGAGGCTGCCGACGGCGGAAGTCGCCGTCGGTCAGCTCCTTGTCGGCGTCGACGAAGGCGCCGGTGAGGAAGCCTCGGCCGAGCGGCGAGTAGGGCACGAGCCCGACGCCGAGTTCCGCCGCGGCCGGTACGACCGAGCGTTCGATGTCGCGGCTGAACAAGGACCACTCGGACTGGACGGCCGTGATCGGGTGGACGGCGTGCGCGGCGCGCAGCTCGGCCGCGGTGACCTCGCTCAGTCCGAGGTGCTTGACCTTGCCCGCGGCGACGAGTTCGGCCATCACGCCGACCGTCTCCTCGATCGGCACGTCCGGGTCGCGGCGGTGCATGTAGTACAGGTCGACGGCATCGACGCCCAGGCGCCGCAGGCTGGCGTCGATGCAACTCCTGATGTACGCGGGGTCGTTGCGGATGATGCGCTGGGTGGTGTCCAGTGGGTCGGCCGAGTCGGCGCTGATGGCGAACTTGGTCGCCAGGACGATCTCGTCGCGGTGGTCCTTGACGAAGGGCGCGAGGAACTCCTCGTTCTCGCCCATGCCGTAGACGTCGGCGGTGTCGTAGAAGGTGACACCGAGTTCCAGGGCGCGTTCCAGGGTGGCCCTGGCCTCGTCGGCGTCGGTCGGCCCGTAGGCGAAACTCATGCCCATGCAGCCCAGGCCCTGCACGCCCACCCGGGGACCATCGGTGCCGAGGCCGACGGTTGTGATGCCGGTCATGCGGTTCACGCCCTCTCCTGTGCCGTGCGGACGCCGGCGTAGATATCGATCTTGTAGTCGAGCACGGCCAGGGTGTCCTGGAGCTCGGCCATCCGGTTCAGGACGTCCCGGCGGGTGGACTCGAGCAGTTGCCTGCGCTCGTCGAAGGTCTCCTCGCCCAGGCGCACCAGCTCGGCGTAGCGGACCATGTCGGCCACCGGCATGCCGGTGAGCCGCAGCTTGGCGACGAGGGCGAGCCAGTCGAGGTCCCGGTTGGTGTAGCAGCGCTGGCCGGTGTGCGAGCGGCTGACGTCGGACATGAGGCCGATCCGCTCGTACCAGCGCAGGGTGTGCGCGGTCAGTCCGGTGACGGCGACCACTTCGCTGATCGTGTAGCGGTCCTCGCCGTCGGGGCGCGGGTGGGTCGAGGGGTCGGGCTTGCAGGTTCCGGGTGGGTGCGTGGCCCGTGCGGGCGTGGTCTCCATCACCGTCATGGGCCCTACGCTAGAACCCTTGAGTGCACTCCAAGCAAGCGGTTCCAGGAGTGCGACGTGCGCCGCATCGATCTGGGTGCGACACCTGAGGGTGAACGGTTGTACGCGTCGCTCGGGTTTGTCCACACCCCCGCTCCGGCCATGCGTCCGACGTTCTAGTCTCGTACACATGCAGAGCCTCGCGTTGATCGAGAACTGGCCGGTGCCCACCGCCGCCGCTGCCGTCGTCCGTGCCGACGGAAGCGTGGTCGGGGCACACGGCCCGACGGGCCGTCGCTTCGCGCTGGCCTCGGTCACCAAGCCGCTCACGGCGTACGCGGCGCTCGTCGCGTACGAGGAGGGGGCGGTCGAGCTCGACGAGGCCGCGGGCCCCGAGGGGGCCACGGTGCGGCACCTGCTGGCGCACACCAGTGGGCTCGCGTTCGACGAGCACAAGGTGATGAACGAGCCGGGGACCCGACGGCTGTACTCGAACGCCGGGTTCGAGGCGCTCGGGGACCACATCGCCAAGGCGACCGACATCCCGTTCGCCGAGTATCTGAGACAGGCCGTGCTCGACCCGCTCGGCATGACCGCGACCACACTGGACGGCTCACCCGCCAAGGACGGGGTGTCCACCGTCGACGACCTGGTGAGGTTCGCCGCCGAGGTGCAGGCGCCGCGGCTGCTCGACCCGCGGACCGTGGCCGAGGCGATGACCGTGCAGTTCCCGGGCACGAAGGGGGTGCTGCCGGGCTACGGACACCAGAACCCGAACGACTGGGGGCTCGGCTTCGAGATCCGGGACCACAAGTCGCCGCACTGGACGGGCGGTTCGTCGTCGCCGCGGACGTTCGGGCACTTCGGGCAGGCCGGCACGTTCCTGTGGATCGACCCGGACGCGCGGGCCGCGTGCGTGGCGCTGACGGACCGGGCGTTCGGGCCGTGGGCGACCGAGGTGTGGCCGGTGTTGACGGACGCGGTGCTCGCCGAGCTGTAGGGAGGCGTCACTCGCGCCGCGGTGAGGGCTGTGGGCCGGCGGCGAGGCTCTCGCCCGACCCCTCGGTGTCGATGTGCGGCAGGATCCGTTCCAGCCATCGAGGCGCCCACCAGGCGCGCGGACCGAGCAGCGTCATCACGGCGGGCACCATGAGCAGCCGGGCCACCGTGGCGTCGATGAGGACGCTGACGGCGAGTCCCAGGCCCAGCATCTTGACCACGATGTTGTCGCTGATGATGAAGGCCGCGAAGACGCTCACCATGATCAGCGCCGCGCATGTGATCACGCGCGCGGTGATCTCCAGTGCGTGGGCGACGGCGTCCTGCGCGTTCCCGATGCGCAGCCACGCCTCGTGCACCCGGGAGAGCAGGAAGATCTCGTAGTCCATGCTCAGCCCGAAGATGATGGCGAACATCATCATCGGCACATAGCTCTCGACGGGGACCTTGCCGTGGACGCCCAGCGCGGACCCTCCCCAGCCCCACTGGAAGACGGCGACGACGACACCGTACGAGGTGGTGATCGACAGGACGTTCAGGACGGCTGCCTTGACCGCCACGAGGAGGCCGCGGAAGACCGCGAGAATGATCAGGAAGGCCAGGCCGACCACGACGCAGATGATGAGCGGCAGACGGCTCGCGACGATGTCGCGGAAGTCGACCTGCGCGGCCGTCGTCCCGGTCACGTATCCCTTGGCGGCCGTGCCGGACACCGCGTCGGGCAGGGTGTGGTGGACGAGCCGGTTCGCGAGATCGGTGGTGTCCGCGCTCTGCGGGCGCTGCGCCGAGTAGACACTGCCGATCAGCACGTCTTTGTCGCTCGTCGGCGACAGCGGGGTGACGAGGGAGGTTCCGGACGCGCCGTTGAGCGCCTGCTGGATTGTGGACGCCAGGTCCGAGCGTTGTGCGACCGGTACGGAGCTCTGGTCGACGACGACGGTGAGCGGCCCGTTGGCGCCGGGGCCGAACGCGTCGGAGATCAGGTCGAAGGCTCGTCGGTCGGTGTAGGACGTGGGGTCGGCGCCGTCGTCGATGTGGCCGAGCTGGATCGAGAAGACGGGGACGGCCAGCACCGCGATGACGACGAGGCCGCCGATCAGATAGCGCAGCGGATGGTGCTCCACGCGTCGGGCGTATCGGTGCCAGGTGCCATGGGCGGCGTCCCCCTCGGGGTCGGTCTCGGCGACGGGCCTGTGCACCCGGTAGCGGTCGACCGCCGGACCGATCGCCCCCAGCACGGCCGGCACGAGAGTGAGCGCGCTGAGTACGGCCGAGACGACCGTGACGGCCGCGGCGAGGCCGAGTTTGCCGATGAACGTCACGCCGGAGGCGTACAGGCCCATCAGGGCGACGATCACCGTGGTGCCGGAGACCAGCACCGCCCGTCCGCTGGTGGCGGTGGCGTGGCCGGCGGCGCGCACCGGGTCCGCGCCGTCCATGAGGTTCTGCCGGTGACGGGTGATCAGGAAGAGGGCGTAGTCGATGCCGACACCGAGGCCGATCATCGTGGCGAGCGTGGGCGAGACCGTGGCGAAGACGAAGGCGATGGCCAGCAGTCCCAGGCACGCCAGACCGCCGACCACCCCGATCAGGGCCGTGACCAGCGGCAGGCCGGCCGCGATCACACTGCCGAAGCCGATCAGCAGGACGACGACGGCCACCGCGAAGCCGATCAGCTCGCTCAGCCGGTCGTCGGTCTCGGGCCGGGCGAGTTCGCCGAGTCCTCCGCCGTACTCGACGTCGGCGCCGGCGGCTCTCAGCGGCTGTACAGCGTGGTCGACCCCGCTGAGGTAACCGGCGCCGAGGCGGGAGGGCTGCTCGTCGAAGCGGACCGTGATGTAGCCGGTCCTGCCGTCCGGGGACAGCGGGCCGACCTTGGACGAGGGGGCGGTCAGCGGGTTCTGCGCGGCCAGGACGTGCGGCAGTTTCTGCAGGTCGGCGACGGCACCCGAGATCTGCGAGCCGAGCGCGGACAGGGGCTTGCCGGCGTCGTGCAGGACGATCTGGCTGCTGAAGCCGCCCGCCTTCGGATCGTGCGCCCGCAGCACCTCCAGGCCCTTCTCGGACTGCACGTCGGTCAGGGTGAAGTCGTCGGAGTACTGCCCGCCGTGGGTCTGGTTGAGGGCCTGCAGCACGCCCAGGGCCACGACCCACACGGCGATGACGATCACGAAGTGGCGGGCGCACCACTCACCCAGCCGACGCAGTCCGCCTCCGGGGGCCTCGCCCCGTTCCCTGGTTGTTTCTCGTTCCGCCATGCCCTCGGTCCTTGTCCGCCGGGTCGGTGTCCGACACCGCCATTCGACCCTTCGCGGACGCCCCGGGCATCTCAGGGCTCACACGGATACGGCCGTCCGGCCGACCGGTCACTCGGGCATCTCCCAGACCAGCAGTTCGGCGTCGGACACGGCCAGCGTCTGTGGTCCCGCTTCCCCCGTGACGCGCGCGGCGTCGCCCGCGGCGAGTTCCGTGCCGCCGAGCCGCACGGCGCCGCGCACGACATGGACGTAGACGTGGGAGGCGCCCGGCAGTTCGGTGCGCCCGCCCGCCGCCAGGCGGCGCACGTGCAGCATGGCGCCCGCGGCGGGCACGTCGTACGGGGTCGAGTCGGCGATGCCGCGCACGACCTCGTACCCAGGGGCGCCGCCGGGGTCGCGGGGGGCCAGCCACATCTGGACGAAGGTGAGCGGGACGGTGCCGTCGTTGCGCTCGACGTGGCGGACGCCGCCGCCGGAGCTGAGGCGTTGTACGTCGCCGGGGCGGACCCGCGTCTCGTGGCCCGTGGAGTCGCGGTGGGTCAGTTCACCCTCCACCACCCACGTGACGATCTCGGTGTGGCTGTGCGGGTGTTCGTCGAAGCCGGCGCCGGGTGCCAGGTGTTCCTCGTTGCAGGCGAGGATCGCGCCGAAGCGGAGGTTGTCCGGGTCGTAGTGCGGGCCGAAGGAGAAGGCGTGGCGGGACTCGATCCCGGCCTCGGGCTCGCCGCCGGGGTAGCGGTCGCCGGAACGACGTACGTCAATCACCCGGTACACGGTAGACCCGCGCGCCGGCGGGGCCGATGGCGGATCCGAGCACCGGTTCCCACCCTCCGCTCAGCCGAGCCGTCCCGATAAGGCAGTCTTGTTCCGTGCCCCAATCGGAATCAGCGCAGCCCCCAGAGAACACCTCCCCCGGCGAGCCGCACCAGCGGCCGCATCCGCACGCGGCAACGCTGAAGCGCCTCGAGAAGTCGTCCGGCGCCCTCGCCGCGCAGGCGATCACGCGCATGGACGAGACGCTGCCCTGGTACCGGGCCATGCCGCCGGAGAACCGGTCGTGGATCGGGCTCGTCGCGCAGGCGGGTATCGCGGCGTTCACAGAATGGTTCCGGCACCCCGACGCTCCGCAGGCGATCTCGACGGACGTGTTCGGCACGGCGCCGCGCGAGCTGACCCGGGCGATCACTCTGCGCCAGACCGTGGAGATGGTGCGCACCACCATCGAGGTCATGGAGAGCGCGATCGACGAGGTCGCCGCCCCCGGTGACGAGAGTGTGCTGCGCGAGGCGCTGCTCGTGTACGCACGCGAGATCGCGTTCGCGACGGCGCAGGTGTACGCGCAGGCGGCGGAGGCGCGCGGCGCCTGGGACGCCCGTCTGGAGTCGCTGGTCGTCAACGCGGTGTTGTCGGGCGAGGCGGACGAGGGCGCGGTCAGCCGGGCCGCGGCGCTCGGCTGGAACGCCCCGGAGCATGTGTGCGTGGTGCTCGGCACAGCACCGGACGGCGACAGCGAACTGACCGTGGAGGCGATCCGGCGGGCGTCGCGGCACGCGAAGGTGCAGGTCCTGACGGGTGTGCTCGGCAACCGGCTCGTCGTGATCGCGGGCGGCAGCGACAATCCGCTGGCCGTGGCGAAGTCGCTGATCGGCCCGTTCGCGGCGGGCCCCGTGGTGGCCGGGCCCGTGGTGCCGGACCTGCTCGCGGCGACCCGGTCCGCGCAGGCCGCGGCCGCGGGGCTCAAGGCGTGCGGGGCGTGGCAGGACGCTCCGCGGCCGGTTCTGGCGGACGATCTGCTGCCGGAGCGCGCCATCGCGGGAGACCCGTCCGCGCGCGAGCAGTTGGTGGAGGAGATCTACAGACCGCTGGAGGAGGCGGGCTCGGCGCTTCTGGAGACGCTCAGCGTCTATCTGGAGCAGGCGAGCAGTCTGGAGGGCGCGGCCCGAATGCTCTTCGTGCACCCGAACACCGTCCGCTACCGGCTCCGACGTGTGACCGACGTCACCGGATGGTCACCGTCCGATGTCCGCTCGGCGTTCACCTTGCGTATCGCGCTGATCCTGGGGCGTCTGGTCGACGCGGATCCCCAGTCGTAGGATTTTGTCGGGGGTCTACAATTCCCCCTTCGGTTCTTCGTCCCTGTCCCCACGGGCGGCCCGACCCGTCCCCAAGAGAGAGTGTGAGAGTGCTCGTACTCGTCGCTCCCGGCCAAGGCGCCCAGACGCCCGGCTTCCTGACTCCCTGGCTCGAACTGCCCGGCGCCGCCGCCCGCGTCGCCGCGTGGTCCGACGCCATCGGCCTCGACCTGGCCCACTACGGCACGCAGGCCGACGCGGACGCGATCCGTGACACGGCCGTCGCCCAGCCGCTGCTCGTGGCGGCCGGTCTGCTGTCGGCCTCCGCCCTAGGAATCGACGCGGCGGCCCGAAGGGCCTCGGCCGAGGGCGGTGGCGGGCGACGGGAGGAACAGGCCGCGCCCGGCGCGGTGGCGGGGCACAGCGTCGGCGAGATCACCGCGGCCGCGTTCGCGGGCGTGCTCGACGACACCACGGCCCTGACGCTCGTGCGCAGGCGTGGCCTGGCGATGGCCGAGGCCGCCGCGATCACCGAGACCGGCATGTCGGCGCTGCTCGGCGGCGACCCCGAGGTGACGGTCCCGCACCTGGAGAAGCTGGGCCTGACCCCGGCGAACGTGAACGGCGCGGGCCAGATCGTGGCCGCCGGCACGCTCGAGGAGCTGGCCGCGCTGGCCGAGGACAAGCCGGAGGGTGTGCGCCGCGTGGTGCCGCTGAAGGTGGCCGGAGCGTTCCACACCCGCCACATGGCTCCGGCCGTGGCGAAGCTGGAGGAGGCCGCCGCGGAACTGGCCCCGGCCGACCCCGCGGTCACGTACGTGTCGAACAAGGACGGCAAGACGGTCGCGACCGGCGCCGAGGTGCTCTCCCGCCTCGTCGGCCAGGTCGCCAACCCGGTCCGCTGGGACCTGTGCATGGAGACGTTCCAGGAGCTCGGCGTGACGGCGCTGATCGAGGTCTGCCCGGGCGGCACCCTCACCGGCATCGCCAAGCGCGCCCTGCCCGGCGTCAAGACACTGGCCCTGAAGACCCCCGACGACCTCGACGCGGCCCGCGATCTGATCGCCGCCACCGCCGAAGCCGCCGCCGAAGCCACGGCCTGACAGGAGACCCGAGCAGCATGTCGAAGATCAAGGCAAGCAAGGGTGCCCCGTACGCGCGCATCCTCGGCGTCGGCGGCTACCGCCCGACGCGGGTCGTCCCGAACGACGTGATCCTCGAGAAGATCGATTCGTCCGACGAATGGATCCGTTCTCGCTCCGGCATCGCCTCGCGGCACTGGGCGAGCGACGAGGAGACCGTCTCGATGATGTCGGTCGAGGCGTCCGGCAAGGCCATCGCGGACGCGGGCATCCGGCCCGAGCAGGTCGGCGCCGTGGTCGTCTCCACCGTCTCGCACTTCGCGCAGACCCCGGCCATCGCGACGGAGATCGCGGACAAGCTGGGCACGGACAAGGCCGCCGCGTTCGACATCTCCGCGGGCTGTGCCGGTTTCGGCTACGGGCTCACCCTCGCCAAGGGCATGATCGTCGAGGGCAGCGCGGAGTACGTCCTCGTGATCGGCGTGGAGCGGCTCTCGGACCTGACCGACCTCGGGGACCGGGCGACCGCGTTCCTGTTCGGCGACGGTGCCGGCGCGGTGGTCGTGGGCCCCTCCCAGGAGCCCGCGATCGGCCCGACGGTCTGGGGCTCGGAGGGCGACAAGGCCGGGACGATCAAGCAGACCGTGCCGTGGAACGTGTTCCGGGTCGGCGACGTGTCGCAGCTGCCGCTGGACTCCGAGGGCAACGTCAAGTTCCCCGCGATCACGCAGGAGGGCCAGGCGGTCTTCCGCTGGGCCGTGTTCGAGATGGCGAAGGTCGCCAAGGAGGCGCTGGACGCCGCCGGGCTCTCGCCGGACGACCTGGACGTCTTCATTCCGCACCAGGCCAACGAGCGGATCATCGACTCGATGGTGAAGACACTCAAGCTGCCGGAGCATGTCACGGTCGCCCGCGACGTGCGCACCACCGGGAACACCTCGGCCGCCTCGATCCCGCTCGCGATGGAGCGGCTCCTGGCGACCGGTGAGGCGAAGAGCGGCGACACCGCGCTCGTCATCGGCTTCGGGGCGGGTCTCGTGTTCGCCGCGACGGTCGTTACCCTCCCCTAGGCATCCCGTACGGATCATCAGGTCCGCACGGTCACAACAACCTGCCGCTGCCGCGGCGGGCGCCACACCCTCTGGATACACACCGAAGGAGCGCCACAATGGCCGCCACCGAGAAGGAGATCGTCGACGGTCTCGCTGAGATCGTCAACGAGATCGCCGGCATCCCCACCGAGGACGTCCAGCTGGACAAGTCCTTCACCGACGACCTGGACGTCGACTCGCTGTCCATGGTCGAGGTCGTCGTCGCCGCCGAGGAGAAGTTCGACGTCAAGATCCCCGACGACGACGTCAAGAACCTCAAGACCGTCGGCGACGCCACGAAGTACATCCTCGACCACCAGGCCTGAGTCACACGCCTCAGACCGTAAGGTCAGTCGCTCCGCCACCCGGCGGTGGCGCCGTAGTCCCCGCGGAAGCGGGGGTTGTCCTCCTCGCATCTGTTGGAGAAAGAATTCCCGTGAGCTCGACCAATCGCACCGTGGTCGTCACCGGTATCGGCGCAACCTCACCGCTGGGTGGCGACGCGACATCCACTTGGGAGGGCCTTGTCGCCGGTCGTTCCGGCGTCAAGCCCCTCGACCAGGAGTGGGCCGCCGAGCAGGCGGTCCGTATCGCGGCACGGGTCGCCGTGGAGCCCGGCGAGGTCCTTCCTCGTCCGCAGGCCCGCAGGCTGGACCGTTCCGCGCAGTTCGCGCTGATCGCCGCCAAGGAGGCGTGGGCCGACGCCGGCTTCACCGACAAGGCGGGCACGCAGACGTCAGACGCTTCCGCGCCGGGCGCGTCCGTGGACCCCGACCGGCTGGGCGCCGTCATCGCGTCCGGCATCGGCGGCGTGACCACGCTGCTCGACCAGTACGACGTGCTGAAGGAGAAGGGCGTACGCCGCGTCTCCCCGCACACCGTCCCGATGCTGATGCCCAACGGCCCCTCCGCCAACGTGGGGCTGCTCGTGGGCGCCCGCGCGGGCGTGCACACCCCGGTCTCCGCCTGCGCCTCGGGCGCCGAGGCCATCGGGTACGCGATCGAGATGATCCGCTCCGGCCGTGCCGACGTCGTCGTCGCGGGCGGTACCGAGGCGGCCATCCACCCGCTGCCGATCGCCGCGTTCGGCAACATGATGGCGATGTCCAAGAACAACGACGACCCGCAGGGCGCCTCGCGCCCCTACGACGTCGCCCGTGACGGCTTCGTCCTCGGTGAGGGCGCGGGCGTGATCGTCCTGGAGTCCGCCGAGCACGCCGCGGCGCGCGGCGCCCGCGTCTACGCGGAGGCGGTCGGCCAGGGCATCTCCGCCGACAGCCACGACATCGTGCAGCCGGAGCCGGAGGGCCGCGGTATCGCGCACGCCCTGCAGAACCTGCTGGACAACACCGACCTGGACCCGGCCGAGATCGTGCACGTCAACGCGCACGCGACGTCGACGCCCGCCGGTGACGTGGCCGAGCTGAAGGCGCTGCGCAAGGTCTTCGGCGACGACATGGACCACATGGCCGTCTCCGCGACGAAGTCGATGACCGGGCACCTGCTCGGTGGCGCGGGCGGTGTGGAGACCGTGGCGTCGATCCTGGCGCTGTACCACCGGGTGGCTCCGCCGACGATCAACGTCGAGGAGATCGACCCCGAGGCCGAGGCCGCGGCCGACATCGTCCGCGGTGAGGCCCGCAAGCTTCCTGTCGAGGGCCGGATCGCCGCGCTGAACGACTCGTTCGGGTTCGGCGGCCACAACGTGGTTCTGGCGTTCCGGTCCGTGTGACGGTCCGTCCCGCCTGACCTGACGGTGGGCCCGCCCCGGACCGGGGGCGGGCCCACCTTCTCGTTGTCACGGGTCTTTCCGCCACGGGCCCTTCTGATACGGGCCTTTCCGCCACGGGGCTCTCCGCCGCGGGCCTTGCCGCCACGGCGAGGTGGCTGCGCGACCTGTGACTACACCACCTGGTGGAGCCACCTCACCGGGGCGCCCTCGCCCGCGTAGCGGAAGGGCTCCAGTTCGTCGTCCCAGGGCTTGCCGAGGAGTCTGGTCAGTTCGGACTCGAGGTCCGTCTCACCGTCCTGGGCGCGGGAGAGGGCCGCGCGCAGGCGGTCCTCCGGGATGAGGATGTCGCCGTGGATACCGGTGACGGCGTGGAAGATGCCGAGCTCGGGCGTGGCGCTGTAGCGCTCACCCTCCGCGGCCTCGCACGGCTGTGCGGTCACCTCGAAGCGCAGCAACTGCCAGCCGCGCAGCGCGGAGGCGAGCTTGGCGGCGGTGCCGGGCTCGCCCTGCCAGGAGAACTCCGAGCGCCAGGTGCCGGGCGCGGCGGGCTGTCTGATCCAGTCGAGGCTGACGCGCGCGCCCAGGACGCCCGCGACCGCCCATTCGACGTGCGGGCACAGCGCGCGCGGAGCGGAGTGCACGTACAGGACTCCACGTGTCGTCACCGGGACCTCCCGTGTGGGTCGAGGTTCGCCTCCCGGCGGCCTCGCGCCCGTGCCGAACCTTCATTCCCTTTCACCGAACCGAAAAGGTACCGACAAAAAGGGACACATCTGACGTGTTGTAATTTAGCGGAACCGGTACAGCGGGGTATCACTGGGTCGTCCGGTGGCCCCGGGGCGAGGCTATCGCGCGGAACTGCAAGGAGTGTGACGTACCGTCGGTACCGGTGCGCTTCGACACCGACCTTTCACTCGGCGGGGCGCACCTTTGACCGACGTAGGACAACACGCGCGGCGACAGAGGGGAGCACGGATGGGGGTCAGGCGGACCAGAGGTAACCGGCCGAACACCGTTCGGGCCGTCGCCGGTGTCGTGGCGGCGGCCGCGCTCGGTGTCTCGGCGCTCACCGGGTGCGACGCGTCGGGCGGCAACTCTCCGGCTTCCTCCGGCTCCACGGCCGGGGGCCCGTCGCCGAAGTCCGCCGCGGTGTGGGACACGCGGCCGCGATCGATCGCCGCGGTGGGCGACTCGATCACGCGCGGGTTCGACGCGTGCACCGTGCTCTCCGACTGCCCCGAGGCGTCCTGGGCGACCGGTTCCGATCCGCGGGTCGACAGCCTCGCCGTACGGCTGCTCGGCAAGGGCCGGGCCAGGACGCACAGTTGGAATCTGGCCAGGACCGGGGCCCGGATGGCCGATCTGTCCGGGCAGATGGCGCGGGCCGGGGCCAGGAACCCCGACCTGGTGACCGTGATGGCCGGAGCCAACGACGCGTGCCGGCCGACGGTCGCGTCGATGACGCCGGTCACCGAGTTCCGCTCCGAATTCGAGACGGCGCTGCACCGCCTCCGGCAGGAGGCGCCGCAGGCGCAGGTGTACGTGATGAGCGTGCCGAACCTCAAGCGGCTCTGGTCGCAGGGGCGGAACAACCCGCTGGGCAAGGAGGTGTGGCGGCTGGGCATCTGCTCGTCGATGCTCGCCGACCCGGACGACCTGACGGCCGCGGCGACCGAGCGCCGCGCGTCGGTGCAGGAGCGGGTGGAGGAGTACAACCGGGTCCTGAAGAGCGTGTGCGCGAAGGACGAGCGGTGCCGGTACGACGGCGGCGCGGTGTTCGGGTACCGCTTCGGCGAGGAGCAGTTGAGCCACTGGGACTGGTTCCACCCGAGCCGGGACGGCCAGGCACGGCTCGCCGCGCTCGCCTACCGCGGGGTGACGGCGAAGGAGCCGCCGAGCTGAGCCGCCGTGCGCCCGGCGGGCCAGTGGGTCGGTGGGCCACCGGGTCGGTGGGCGTAGGGTCGTGATCATGTACAGCGAATTCTTCGGCTCTCTGCCGGGCGGCGGCGACCTCGGCAGCCACGACGTCCACCGCGTGACCCTGGAGCGGGACGGGGTGCGGGCGCGCGTCCTGACGTACGGGGGCGTCCTGCAGTCGGTCGAGGTGCCGGACGCGGCGGGCACGGTCGCCGACGTCGTGCTCGGCCTCCCGGCGCTCGACGGCTATCTGGCGCATCCGGGCCCGTATCTGGGCGCGCTGGTCGGCCGGTACGCGAACCGGATCGCGCGCGGCCGTTTCCCGCTCGACGGCCTGATCTACCACCTGGAGCAGAACAACGGGCCCAACGCCCTGCACGGCGGCGCTCACGGCTTCGACAAGCGGGTGTGGGCGGCGCAGGCGGCCGGTGAGCACGGGGTGCGGCTCAGCCGGACCTCGCCGCACGGCGAGGAGGGGTTCCCGGGGCGGCTCGACGTCTCGGTGACGTACGCGCTGGAACCGGGCGGGGCGCTCTCGATCTCGTACGAGGCCGTCACCGACGCGCCGACCGTCGTGAACCTGACCAACCACGCCTACTGGAACCTGGCGGGCGCCGGGTCCGGGGACGCCGCCAAGAGCCACGAGGTGCGGATCGACGCGGCGCGGATGACGGCGGTGGACGACGACCTGATCCCGACCGGTGAGCTGCGCGCGGTGGACGGGACCCGGTTCGACTTCCGTGCGGCGCGCGTGCCGGGGCCGGGTCACGACCACAACTACGTCCTCGACAAGGGCGTCACGGACGAGCCGGTGCCCGTCGCCGAGCTGCGCGATCCGGTGTCGGGGCGGGTCCTGACGGTGGCGACGACCGAGCCGGGCCTTCAGCTGTACACGGCGGACCACTTCGACGCCGGGCTGCCGTTCACGCCCGGCGGCGGCATCGCGCTCGAGACGCAGCACTTCCCCGACTCCCCGAACCGGCCCGATTTCCCGAGCACCGTCCTGCGACCGGGCGAGGTGTTCCGGTCGCGGACGGTGTACGGGTTCGCTACGGCTTGAGCTCCAGGCGTGTCGTGACGCGGGCGTCGGTGAGCGAGCGGCCCGCCGTCAGGTGGTAGCCGCCGTCGCGCAGGGTCCAGGCGTGCGCCGTCTCGTCCCAGGTCTCGAAGGCGCGGCGCGGGAGTTCGAGGCGGGCTTCGACCGTCTCACCGGGCGCCGCGATCACGCTCGCGAAGGCGGCGAGCCAGCGGGCGGGGCGGTCCGCGTCGGGTTCGGCCGGGGACAGGTACAGCTGGACCACCTCGCGGCCGGGGCGGGGCCCCGTGTTGCGGACGCGGACCGTGGCGGTGACGGTGGCAGTGGCAGTGGCGGCAGGGCCAGTGACGCCGGTTGTGCCGGTGGTGCCGGTGGTTGCGGTCACGTCGACCGACTCGTACGTCCAGTCGGTGTAGCCGAGGCCGTGGCCGAACGGGTAGGCGGGTGTCGCGCCGGACCTCTCCCAGGCTCGGTAGCCGATGAACACTCCTTCGGAGTAGGCGAGTTGACCGTCCTGTGGTGTCACACGGGTGACGGGCGCGTCGGCCAGGGCGCCCCACGTGGTGGGTAGGCGACCGCCGGGCTCCTCGGTACCGAGCAGGACGTCGGCGAGCGCGTCGCCGCCCTCCTGGCCGGGGAACCAGCTGAGCAGCACCGCCGCCACGTCGTCCCGCCACGGCAGCTCCACCGGGGAGCCGGAGTTGACGACCACGACGGTGTTCGGGTTGGCGGCGGCCACGGCACGGACCAAGTCGTCCTGGCGGCCGGGGAGTCGCAGGTCCGTGCGGTCGAAGCCCTCGGACTCGACGGTCTCGGTCGTGGCGACCACGACGACGGCCACATCGGCCTCGCGGGCGGCGTCGACCGCCTCGGCGATCAGCTCGTCCGGGTCGCGGCGCGGCCCGAGGTGCAGGAGGCCGAAGACGACGGCGGGCATCGGCATCTCGAAGGGCAGTTCGACCGGGTGGCGCAGGGAGACCGGCACGGGCTCCCCGGCGGTCAGCCGGACCGTGGCCCGCTCGCGCGGCGCCCCGAAGAACGCCTCGAACGGGTCGCTCTCGGCGCCCATCTCCTGGGTTCCGTCGTAGACGACGGTGTCGTCGACGCGCAGGGTGAAGCCACCGAGGCCGCGCGTGCCGAAGGAGTGCTCGCCGCTCTCCCGGGGCGTGAACGTGCCCGTGATCTCGACGCTGTGCAGCGCGTCGTGGCTGACGCCGTCGGGCAGGTCGGAGCCGAGCCACTGGACCTGCCCCGTGGGCAGTGAGCGCTCGCCGATGACGTCGCCCGCGGCGTTCCGGCAGACCGCGCGCAGTTCGAACCCCTGGTCGGCGTAGGCGAGTTCGTCGCTCGGGTCGGCGCCGACCGCGTACGTCAACGCGCCTTCGGGCAGCGCGGCGGTGAGGCCGTCGAGCGGGGAGGCGACGCGGGCCGGGAAGACGGTGGCGGAGCCGCCGCCGAGGATCCGGGCGTCGCGGGCGGCGGCGCCGATGAGGGCGACCTCGGCGCCGGACCGCAGTGGCAGGACACCGCGGTTGCGGACGAGGACGAAGGAGCGGCGGGCGATCTCGCGGGCGAGCGCGGTGCCGTCGACCGGCTCGGGCGGCCGGGTGACGGCGGGTTCGGCGCCGTCGAGCGCGCCGACGCGGGCGGCGAGCCGGAGCACGTTGCGCACGGCCGCGTCGACCTCGGACTCGTCGGCCTCGCCCGCGCGCACGGCGGCGGCGAGCGCGGGCCCGTACACGGTCGTCGGCCCCGGCATGGCGACGTCGAGGCCGCCCTTGACGGCGCCGACGGTGGAGCGGGCGGCGAGCCAGTCGGAGACGTTGAAGCCGTCGAAGCCCCATGAGCCGCGCAGGACGCCGTGGACGAGGTGGCGGTGCTCGGTCATCGACGTGCCGTTGACGGTGTTGTAGGCGGTCATGATCCCCCACGGGCGGGCGCCGGTGACGATGGCCTCGAAGGGCGCCAGGTACAGCTCGCGCAGGGCGCGTTCACCGACCACGTTGTTCACGGTGAAACGGTCGGTCTCGGCGTCGTTGGCCACGAAGTGCTTGACCGTGGTGGCGACGCCGCCGGACTGGACGCCCTGTACGTAGCCGGTGCCGATGGCGCCGGTGAGGTACGGGTCCTCGCTGTACGCCTCGAAGTGGCGGCCGCCGAGCGGGGAGCGGTGCAGGTTGACGGTCGGGGCGAGCAGGACGTGGACGCCCTTGCGGCGGGCCTCCTGGGCGAGCAGCCTCCCCGCGCGACGGGCGAGTTCCGGGTCCCAGGTGGCGGCGAGGGCGGTCGGGGACGGGAGGGCGACCGACGGGTCGTCGGCGCTCCAGCGCACACCGCGTACGCCGATCGGGCCGTCCGACATGACGATCGACCGCAACCCGATCTCGGGGATCGCGGGCAGCGACCACATGTCCTGCCCGGACAGCAGCCGCGCCTTGGTGTCGAGGTCGAGCTTGCCGAGCGCGGCCTCGACCACCGCCTCGACCGCGGCCTCACGGGCCCGGTCCCGCGCCGTGTCGCCCTGGTCCCCGCGGTTCCCGTTCCCGTACGTCATGCGCCGCAACCTCCTCGTCGAAGCCTGATCCCATCCGGGAGAGCGCCACCCATCGTGCACCCGTCACCTGTGACACGGTAGGTTTCGTTATCTTCTCGTGATGTCATACGGTGACGGCATGAGCAGCACAAGGACCGCGCGGAGCGGGGAACGGCGGGCCGCGATCCTGCGGGCCGCGCTCGAAGTGATCGCCGAGCGCGGGTATCGGGGCGCGAGCCTCGCGGCCGTCGCCGAGCGGGTGGGTCTCACGCAGCAGGGCCTGTTGCACCACTTCCCGACGAAAGAGGCGCTGCTGGTCGCCGTTCTGGAGGACCGGGACCGCTGGGACTCGGTGCCGGACGGCCAGCTGCGGCCGGATCTGCTCGCCTCGCTGGTGGAGTACAACGCGATGCGGCCCGGCATCGTGCAGACCTTCTCGGCGCTGCTCGGCGAGTCGGTGACCGAGGGCCATCCGGCGCGGGAGTTCTTCACCCGCCGTTATGTCGGCGTGCGCGGCTCGATGGCACAGGTGCTGCGCGGCGCCTACGGGGACCGGCTGCCCGGCGGCCTCACCCCGGAGCAGGCGGCGCCGCTGCTCGTGGCCGTGATGGACGGATTGCAGTACCAGTGGCTCCTCGACCCGGACGCCGTGGACATGCCGGGGGCGTTCCGGGACTTCATGGCACTGCTCGAAGGCGCGGCCGTCGACCGGCCGAGCTGACCGGGAGCGGGGAGCCGGAGCGGGAGCGGGAGCGGGAGCGGACAGCCGGAGCGGGAGCGGACAGCCGGAGCGGGAGCGGCCGCAGTACGCTCCCCCGATGGGACACGATGACCTTCCAACCCTTGAACTCGCCTTTCCCGGACCGGAACGCGACCGTGGCGTCGCCGCGATCCTGAGCGGCCGCAAGACCGCGCTCACGGGTCTACTGGAGATCTACGAGCACGCCGGGGAGGCACTGCCGCGGGTCGGCCAGCGGTTCTCGGTGCTCGACTCGGAGGGTGCGCCCGCCGTCACGATCGAGGTCGTCGAGGTGCGAGTGGTGCGCATGAGGGAGATCGACGACGACTTCGCGCGCGCGGAAGGGCGTGGCTACGCCGACGCGGCGCAGTGGCGGGCGGCCCACGAGGAGTTCTTCCGGAGCGAGGGCGTGGCCGGGTTCCTGGGGCGTCGCCCCGTCATCGACGGCGACACCCTCGTCGTCGCCGAACGCTTCCGGGCGGTCGTCGAGGCCCGGTAGGGGCTCGGCGGCACCGTCCGGTCACTGCCGCCAGTGGACGGCCAGCGCCTTGCTCACCGCGCAGACCAGCGCGAAGACCGCCGCCCACACGTACCCGCAGGACAGTGCCAGGGCCACGACGCCCGCACCGAACCAGACCAGCTCGAACGCCACGCGCAGCGCTCCGCGGGCCCGGTGCCGGGCCTTCGGGGCGCCGAAGAGGGACCAGGTGACGATCATCGCGGCGAGAGCGGCCAGGCCGTACAGCCAGGCCAGGGCGGGGGACACGTCGCGGGTGAAGCCGTAGGCGCCCACGGCCGCGAGCGCCGTCAGCTCGGCCAGGAAGAGGACTGCCAGGTTCGCCGTCCTCATGCGGGTGTTCCCGTCCGGGCCTCGTCCGCCCGGTCCGGGCGGGGCTCACCCGGGCCGTCCAGGTCGCGTGCGAGCAGCGTCGCGCCCGCCACCGCCCCCGGCATCAGGAACACCGCCACGAACGGGACAAGGAAGGCAAGGGCGAGCGGCGTGCCGAAACCCCAGGCCAGTCCCCTGCGGGAGCGCAACAGGGTCAGACGGGTGCGGAGGTCGAGGCCGCGGCGCTGAAGGGCGATCGCCGTCAGTTCCTCCGTGAGGAAGAAGCCCGTGACGAGGAAGCCGACGGCCGGGACGACCGTCTGGCCTACGAACGGCAGGAAGCCGAGGGCGAAGAGGAGAAGGCCCCACAGGGCCGCCCTGATCAGGACGCGGACGCTGTCGACGGCCGAGATCCACAGGTCCCGCCAGAGCGGGAGGCCGGACTCGGGCGCGTGGCCGTCCTCCGCGATGTCGACCCGCTCGGAGAGGGACTCGTAGAACGGCTGGCCGATCAGAAGCGTCACGGCTGTGAAGGTCAGGACCGCGAGGAGGAGGGCCAGGGCGAAGAGGACCGCTGTGAGGAAGCCGCGGAAGAGGCCCTGCCAGGGGGAGGTCCAGGGGTCGGCGAACGGCGTCGCCCAGGTGACGAGGTCCCCGCCCCACAGCGCCAGGCAGATCAGCGCCGCCGCGTAGAGGACGAGGGTGATCAGGCCGGGCAGCAGGCTCCGGCCGTACTGCCGGCCGTGCCGGGCGACCCAGCGCTGCCCTTTCACCAGATAGCCGAAGCCCGCCCCGAGGTCATGCATGGCGCACACCCTACGGGACGGGCCGTTCGAGCCGGTACGGCCGGTTCGGGTGCGGCTCAGACGGTGAGCGTGACCGTGATGTTGCCGCGGGTCGCCTTGGAGTAGGGGCAGACCTGGTGGGCCTTCTCGACCAGCTCGCGGGCGGTGGTGGTGTCGACGTTCGGGATCGACGCCGAGATGTCGACGATGATGCCGAAGCCGTCGTCGTTCTTGCCGATGCCGACCTTCGCGGTGACCGTCGAGCCCGACACGTCGGCGCCCTCCTGGCGGGCGACCACGGCGAGGGCGCCCTGGAAGCAGGCGCTGTAACCGGCCGCGAAGAGCTGCTCCGGGTTGGTGCCCGCGCCCGAACCGCCCTGCTCCTTGGGCGGGTTGACGACGACGTCGAGCTTGCCGTCGTCGGTGGCGACACGGCCGTCGCGGCCGTTCTCGGCGGTGGCTACGGCGGTGTAGACGACGTCGGACTGCGTGATGGCCATGCCCGTACTCCCTAGCTCTGCAAGTCGAAAAATCCGAAAGACGGAAACTGTCATCCGTAAAGCGGAATCAGACTATCGGACGGGTCCGCGAACGAAAGTGGCCCCCGTCACAGCACCCGAGAAGCGGGTGTATGGACGGGGGCCAGGGCCGGGTTTCGCGAGCCCCGAGCCGCGAGCCGCGAGCCGCGAGCCGCGAGCCGCTCAGAGCTTCACGATCATCTTTCCGGTGTTGTCGCCGCGCAGGACCCCGAGGAACGCCTCCAGGTTGTTCTCGATGCCCTCGACAACCGTCTCGCGGTACTTCAGCTCGCCGGAGCGGACCCATGCGCCGACCTCCGCCACGAACTGCGGCTGCAGGTCGTAGTGGTCGCCGACGAGGAAGCCCTCGATGCGGCCGCGGGTCTGGATAAGGCGGGTCAGGTTGCGCGGGCCGGGGGCCGGCTCGGTGTTGTTGTAGGCGGAGATCGCGCCGCAGATGACGATGCGGCCGTCGCGGTTGAGGCGGGCGATGGCGGCCTCCAGGTGGTCGCCGCCGACGTTGTCGAAGTAGACGTCGATGCCGTCGGGGGCCGCCTCCTTCAGCTGCTGGTGGACGTCGCCGTTCTTGTAGTTGAAGGCCGCGTCGAAGCCGTACTCCTCGACGAGCAGCTTCACCTTCTCGTCCGAGCCGGCCGATCCGATGACCCGCGAGGCGCCCTTGAGCTTGGCGATCTGGCCGACCTGGCTGCCGACCGCGCCCGCCGCACCGGAGACGAAGACACTGTCGCCCTCCTTGAAGGCGAGCGTACGCAGCAGGCCCGCATACGCCGTCAGGCCCGTCATGCCGAGCACGCCGAGATACGTCGACAGCGGCGCGGCGTCCGGGTCGACCTTCACGGCCTGCTTGGCGTCGAACGTCGCGTACTCGCGCCAGCCGAAGAAGTGCAGCACGTGGTCGCCGACGGCCACGGCCTCGTCGTTCGAGGCGAGCACGACGCCGACCGCGCCGCCCTGCATGGCCTTGCCCAGCTCGTACGGGGCGACATACGACTTCGCGGCGCTCATGCGGCCGCGCATGTACGGATCCACGGACACGTACAGGTTCCTGACCAGGATCTGGCCGGGGCCCGGCTCGACGACCGGGGCCTCGCGCAGCTCGAAGTCCGAGGGCTCGGGCCAGCCCACAGGGCGGCTGATCAGGGCCCACTCACGGCCGGTGGCGGGGATCTGAGGGGTGTCGGCGGACATGCGCTGATCCTTCGGGAGAGAACGGGGGGTGCCCAGATTGTTTCAGGTGCTGAAATAACCATGCGCCTGAACATTTCAGCATGTCAAGTAAATGGGTATTCTGGACGCATGACCACACCGTGCCGCACCCGTATGGACCCCCTGACGCTCGAGGTCGTCGAGCTGATCGGCGAGGTCGTCGCGCGCTACCACCAGGAGTACGAGGAGGCCGCCGCGCGGCACGGTCTCACCGGGGCACAGGCGCGGGTCCTCGGTCTGCTCTCGTTGGAGCCGCTGCCGATGCGACAGGTGGCGCAGCGCCTGAAGTGCGAGCCGTCGAACGTGACCGGCATCGTGGACCGGCTGGAGGCGCGCGGCCTCGTCGAGCGGCTGTCGTCCCCCGGCGACCGGCGGGTCAAGACGGCCGCGCCGACCGCCGAGGGGCGGCGCGTGGCCCGAGCGCTCGGCGACTCGCTCGACTTCGCGCGCGAGCCACTGGCCGGGCTCTCCCGGGACGAGCGGCTCGCCTTCCGGGGGATGCTGCGGCGGATGCTGGGGGCGGCCGGAGCGGAGCCGGAGGCAGGAGCCGAGGCGGAGGCCGGCTGATACTCCAGCAGGATTTTGGTGTCTGACCTGGACTTTCGCCAAGTGCCGGAGAGTGGCGGGACTTCGATCGTGCGAGGGCCGTCGCACGCAGGCCGCTCCTCGGTCCTGTGGCAACGCCGCAGATGGTGACGGCGGTGGGCGACTGCTTGACGCCGACGGCGCCCGTTCGACCGGCTCAGCGCGTGGTGCCGTCCGCGGTGCCCGCTCAGGCGCGGGGGCCGCTTCGCGCCGTCGCCCGCCCCAGGAGACCTTCTCCCATGCCTCGTCCGGGGCCTGCGGGAACAAGCCATCGATTCCTGAACATCCCATGCTGCACTGGGACTTGAGCACGGCCGGCTTGTAGCCGGCACCCGACTTGCTCCAGCAGCCGGCAAAGCCGGCTGTCCTGAGCGTGGGCGGAATCTGCGGTGCCCCGGGCCAACGAGCGATGGCTCGCCGAACCGACGAACCGGAAACTCCACAGATCCTCGCATCGGAGCGCCACCGAGCTGGAGCGCGACATCCGGCAGTGGATCAACGAGTGGAACAAAGCCCCAAGCCGTTCGTCCGGACCAAGACCGCCGGCCGGATCCTCGACGCCCTCGCCGCATGCCGCCGGCGCATTATCGACTCAGGACACCGGGCCCCTCGGATCATGACGACCCGCGCTGCCCCTCAGGTCGCCGAGGTGGACTTGCGGCGGCGGGTGGAGCCGTCGCGGATGAAGAACAGCAGCAGCGCCACACCGGCCCCGACGGCGACCAGGACCCCGTTGCGGGAGGTGAGGAAACCGGTGATGCGGTCCAGGGTGCTGACTCCGGGCCCAGTGGCCGTGTCGCCGAGCCAGATCGACCCGTCGGACGCCTTCGACGGGCTTTCCCCTGCCGATCGGACGGTCTTCTCCAGGCCCGGGATCGCCTTGTTCATGGCCGCCTCGCTGAGCTTGCTGGAATGCACCTTGCTGAAGTCGACGCCGCCGACGGTCAGCTTGTAGATCATGGTCGTACCGCCGACGTGCCTGGTGTAGTGGTACGTGAAGTCGCCCTCCTTGACGGCACGCACATAGTTCTGGAACACCTGCTGCGGCCGCCACGGCCCCTTGAGCTTCGCCGGCCCCAGATTCCCCGAGTCGATCAGCTTGTCGAAGGACGTCCTGTGACCTTCGGCGTGCCGGTCACGGATCCACTGCGCGACAACTCGGGCCATGAAGGCTTGGCGTATCGGCGCATACTGCGGGTCGGTGTTGACGGCCTTCTGCACCTTCGGAATGATCAGCCGTTTGTCCAGCGCGGCGTTGTGCGCTGTTGCTTGTGGATCGGTGTTGCACGCCGACCGCCCGGCGAGGGAAAGGTCGATGGGCTCGGTCCTGACGCGTAGATCGGCCTTCAGTACGTAGAGCGAGTCACCGCTCTCGCGAACCTGTACATCACCCGGAACGATCCACAGCCGCGAGGAGTAGCAGCTCGTCTTCCCGGTGTGGGCGAACTTGTCCCAGAATTCGGAGCCGAGGGCGGTCTTGGGGTCGAGCAGCTTCGCGGACGTCTGCTTCATGTGCCAGTCCGCGTCCAACAGGGCTCGCCCGGCGTAGGTCTGACCGAGCTTCGGGTCGATGATGCGGTCCGGCTGATCAGGGTTGAGGTTGACCCAGAACGTATTCGGACCGAGCACCAGCCAGGTCCGGAGGTCCGCCATGCCGACGATCGCTTCGGCCCGGCCCTCGGCGCCGTTCTGGTAGGCCCCCGGCTTGCCGGGTGCTGTGGAGAAGGCGTACTTGACCTTGGCTCCGGCATCGTCCGACATGTAGCGGAGCTGGAGCCGGGTGAAGTCGACACCGCCCAGTTTCTGCTGGGCGAGAGCCTTGCCGAGAGCGCTGCTTCCGCCGCACGGCGACGCTGCTGCCGCCATGACCATCTCCTGCACGCCGGACGACCCGGGGCAATCACTCTTGCCGTTGATCTGCGCCCTGGCGACAGCAGGCCCTTTTTCGACCCAGCCGTCGTACGCGTTCAGAAAGACCGGCACCAGATCTTTCAAGATAATTGACGACCGGGTGGCCATGGGCGATCCGGCTTTATCGTAGAAAGTAAGAGCAGTCGCGCGCTTTATCCTGACGCCATCACTTTCCAATGCCGCCTTGCAGGTATTACAGTTGGTTCTTGCTCCGACCTCGAGATCGATCGGCTCTTTGAATATCGCCCGTCGGGCTTCCCTGATCTTTCGCTCCGGTGTCCCTTCCGGTGCCACCTGCCTGACGACGTTTTCGACGGCCTCCTTGAGCCAGCTGGCCCAGCGAGTTTCCGCATGCAGAGTACCGCCGCCTTCGTCCTCCAGGCCGTTTCCGGAACCGGCGGCGAGAGTGAGGATCTGCGGCGTCCCCCTCCAGTCCGACATGTCTCCCAGCAGAAGCTCCGCGGCCGTGTCAAAATCCGCAGCATCATCGGGTTTCAGCATGGCCGCCTTGAGCGGACTGAACCGATCACGGTCTCGCTCGCTCAGTTTTTGGCGACCTTCCTCGGTGAGCGTCCCTCCCCTTTCGGACACATAAGCATTGAGGCGCCCGAGGAACTCGTCCTGGCGCCCCTTCAGCAGGTCAGGAAGTTTTGCATCATCTTTCATCCAGTCGAAATTCCAGAATATTTTATCGATATTTCGCGTAAAATGATGCCCCTCGCCCGCCTCGGGCGCTTTTTGGAGCATGGGCCATCCGTGGGCGGCGAATTCTTTCAGAGTGGCGGCGAACGACCGAAATTCTGGAATCGCTACGGCCTTCTTCGCGAAGTATCCCATTCGCCCTTTTTGGAGCACGCGGCCCTTGGGGACCAGCAGTTCCTGGCTGCCGGGCTCAGGGGCACGGGCTGCGGCGGAGGAAACCGTGCCCGCCGCGGTGAGCGCGACGAGGAAGGACAAAGTGGCCAGGAGCGCCGCGAGGCGCCGGAACCTACGACGACGCACTGTGCGGACCTCCGGTCGAGGGCAGCACGCCCGCCCAGTACAGGTAATCGGTCAGCGCCTGGCGCTGAGCGTCGGTCGCCCCGGGGCCCGGCATCTGTGGAGGCGGACCGAAGCCGGCCGCCCCGCCCGGCGAAGCCGCTGCGGCCGCCGCACCCGCCGCGCTGAGCGCTCGGCCCGCGCTGCGCAGGACCAGGACACCGGCCACGGCCAACGCCGCCACCGCCAGCAGGTCGACCACGAGGGAACCGGTCGCCGACGTCCCCGCCGAACATGTCCGGTGCCTCATGACGTCGCCCACGCTGATGTTCGGCGCGTACCCGATCCCGACCGCA
The DNA here is from genome assembly GCF_026274175.1 of Streptomyces beihaiensis. Classification (GTDB taxonomy): domain Bacteria; phylum Actinomycetota; class Actinomycetes; order Streptomycetales; family Streptomycetaceae; genus Streptomyces; species Streptomyces beihaiensis. The sequence continues at coordinate 19,119 of NZ_JAPHNL010000079.1, read as the reverse complement.
CAGGCCGAAGCCTCCTGCGGAGCCAGCAGCAGCACGGCGGCCGCCGCCGCCCCGCAGGCCCCGATCCGCGCCGCCACCCGCGCCGTCCGACCTCCGCTCATACGTGGACCGCCCTCCGCTCGTTCTTCAACCGCAGCACCCGAAGGCGCAGTTCGCCGCCTCGCGACTCCTCGCCGTCCCTCTGGGCGCCGGAATCCCGTTGGGCCCGCCAGGCCGCCAGGTCCAACTGGGCCGACTGGATGCGGTGCAGAGCGAGCGCCGTGGACCTGCCGTAGCGGCGCCAGGTGTTGACCAGCGCCCAGAAGCGCAGTTGCGGCGATCCGAGCACGGCGGTCTCGCCTGCCGTGATAGCCCCGGACGCCGCACCTTGGGGCGCGGCGGCTTCGGCCGAGACCGCCGCCCGCAGCGTGTGGCCGCGCGTCCGCATGCCAGTCACCAGCAATGCCACCGCCAGTATCAGGAAAGGCAGTTGGGGAAGCAGCCAGAAGAAGGGGGAGGCCACCAGCGTGTCGAAGGTGGTACCGGTGGTGACATGCGAAAGGGACGCGAGCCAGCCGGACACCGTCTCGGCTCCGACCTCCCCGCCCGCCGCCGCCAGCAGGCCGAGCGCCATCAGCCGGCCACGTGAGACGCCGTCGGCCGGTGCGCCCGCGCGCCGCGCCGACATGGCCGCGCCGCACGCGGCGCCCAACAGCGCCCCGAAGGTCACCTCTCCGCCGAACACCCCGATCGACTGGCGGATCCAGTACTCGAAGCCACCCGTCGGGCCGAACAGCGGGCCGAGCGTCCCGTAGATCTGGATATAGAGGACCCCGGCCACGAAGTTGTAGCCCAGACCGGCGGCGGCGCCGAGCACCAGTCCCGTCACCGTGTCGGTGATGCGGTGACGTAGGGCCGTCAACAGCAGGACGATCCCGGCCGCCAGCGCCAGCGAGTTGACGACGCTCAGGTGCACGATCAGCAGGTCGGTACTCTTGGAGACGGCCGCGTTCGCCTTCCCGATCCCGCTGAGGCCGTTCTGACCGAGATGAGTGAAGACGTCCTTGTCCAGCAGCCCTTCGATCGCGCCACTGGCCAGCCCGGTGTCGGCGCGGCCGATGCCGAACACCAGCAGCGCTCCCCAGGCGAACGCCCCGCAAAGGGCCGTCCAGGACACGCGGCCGAAGCGGACCACCGCGCGCAGCAGGAGCAGCACCGCCAGGGTGGTCGGTACGCACAGCAGGGTGACCGGGAAGAACTCGGTGAGCACGACGATCGGGATCAGCCCGGGGGGCAGTAGCAGGCAGCCCACGGTGATCCAGGTCAACGTGGCGGCCCGGCGGTCGGTCAGGCCGTTACCGAAGCGACGGACCACCGCGGCGGCGATCTGGAGGACGGCGCCGAGAGCGATCCCTGCCAGGACGACCCAGAAGACCGCCTCCGGTGTGGCGAGCAGACGGTTCAGCTTGCCCTGGACGCCCTTGTACGAGTAGAAGATCGACAGCGCCGGTTCGTGCGGCAGCAGGTGCGGACGGACCAGGTTGACACCCAGCTCGACCAGATAGAGCGCGGTGAAGAGCCGGGCGACGAGCAGCGCCCGCGCCCGGACCAGCGAGTCGTCGCGGAAGGACGCCGAGAGTGGCCGCAGCGGACCGCGAAGCCGGTTCACTGGCCGCCTCCGGAAAGACTCGGCATCCCGCTCAGGCTCGGAAAGCCGGAGGGCAGGGTCGTAGGGAAGCCGGACGGCAGACCGGTCGGGTATCCAGACGGCAGCGTGGTCGGGTATCCCGACGGCAGCGCGGTGGGGTATCCCGACGGCAGGCTGGTGGGAACAGTGCTCGGCGGGAGCGAGGGGGGCGACGTCGGGAGATCGGTGGGCAGTCCCGACGGGAAGCTCGGGATCTTCGGCACCTTCGGCACCTTCATCGCGTTGGCGCCACTGAGATCCAGCCCCAGTGACACCGCCAGCAGCACCGCGCCCACCACACCCGCGGACGTCAGCAGCCGGAACTGTGTCCGCGTCACGGCACGGCGCTCGTCGTCGCCGTTCCGATCGTCGTCGTTCACCGGCAAAGCACCAGTCACCGCCCTCCCCCGTCACTGACACCACGCCCGCCCTCAGACGTGACGCATGGTCAACTGACCAATATAGGTGTGGGGTTGATGGCCACAAGGAGCATTTTGCGTCACCTTCGGCGCGGTGCGCGCCGCCCGGCGGACGCGCGCAGACGCTGCCCGGCGACGCACCACTGCCTCAGGTGCACCACCACAAGAACCGCGTACACGTGTCCGACGGCTTCGGTTCGGGGGTCGGCGTGGGGGACGACGGCTCGCCGGTCGTCGCGGTCGGGCCCGGTGTCGTCGGCGCCGTCTGCCGTGTCGGCTGTCCGCTCGGCGGCGCCGCCGCCGAAGACGACGGTGCTGTGGCGCTGCTCCTCGCACTCGCCGACGGCGAGCCGTCGTCGGCCGACGGGCTCGGCGAGTCGGATGCCGACGCCGTGGCCGCGGAGGCGGCGGAGGCGGCGGAGGAGGACCTCGTCGCGCCGGGCCGGTCGGGCGCGGTCGGGCCGGGGGCCGTCTCGGCCGGGTCGGTCACCCCCTCGGAGATGTCCGGCGCCGCGCGGGGCGCGTCGCCCGGCGCCTCCGAGCCGAGTTCGGCGAGGCTCACACCGCCCGCCGCCAGGGCCAGGCCCGCGGTGGCGAGGAGGATACGGTTGCGCCTGCGGCGGTGTGCCCTGCGCGAGCGGGTGCGGCGGCGACTGTGCGGACGCCTGGGCTCGGCCGTCTCGGGCACGGCCCGAGTTCCGTCGTCCGTCTCGTACGCGACGGTCGAACCGGCCTGGGCACGCACCTCTTCGGCGGGAGTGCCGCAACCAGGGCAGGCCAGGGCGCCGTTGAGGTGTCTGTGGCACAGGTGGCAGTAATCCATGACGTACGGAGGCTATGGGCCCGGCCGGTCACGAAAAAAGGCCATGCCGTGAATCTTGTGTGTGGACGGGCGTGTCGCACCGAGGCTGCCCCTAGGTCACGTCTTCACCACGGCTGGGCCTCCTGGCCGCGCAGACCCATTGACACCCCCGTGGACCGGTCTTACTGTCACGCCAGCATTTCGAACGTGTGACGAAATATCGAACGGCTCAGGGGGCAACTGCCTTGCGCATCACGGGAATCAGCACACATGTCGTCGGCACTCCGTGGCGGAATCTCACCTACGTCCAGGTGCACACCGACGAGGGGATCACGGGCGTCGGCGAGACCCGCATGCTGGGCCACACCGACGCACTCATCGGGTACCTGAACGAGGCGAAGACCAATCACATTCTCGGCTCCGACCCGTTCGCCGTCGAGGACCTCGCACGACGCATGAAGTACGGGGACTACGGGCGGGCGGGCGAGATCGTCATGTCCGGCGTCGCCGTGATCGAGATGGCCTGCTGGGACATCAAGGGCAAGGCGCTCGGCGTGCCGGTCTGGCAGCTGCTCGGCGGCAAGGTGACCGACAAGGTCAAGGCGTACGCCAACGGCTGGTACACCACCGAGCGGACCCCGGAGGCGTACCACAAGGCGGCGCAGGGGGTCATGGAGCGCGGGTACAGGGCGCTGAAGATCGACCCCTTCGGCACCGGCCACTTCGAGCTCGACCACGAGCAGACGCTGTACGCCGTCTCGCTGATCGAGGCCGTCCGCGACGCCATCGGGCCCGACGCCGAACTGATGCTGGAGATGCACGGCCGCTTCTCCCCCGCCACCGCGATCCGGCTCGCGCACGAGATGGCACCCTTCAAGCCCGCGTGGCTGGAGGAGCCGGTGCCGCCGGAGAACCTGAAGGCCCTGGAGAAGGTCGCCGCGAAGGTGGACATGCCGGTGGCGACCGGCGAGCGGATCCACGACCGGATCGAGTTCCGCGAGCTCTTCGAGAACCAGGCCGCCGACATCATCCAGCCCGACGTCGGCCACATCGGCGGCATCTGGGAGACCCGGAAGCTGGCGGCGACCGCCGAGACCCACTACATGCTGGTGGCCCCGCACAACGTGGGCGGACCGGTACTGACCGCCGCCTCGCTCCAGGTCGGCTTCACCGCACCGAACTTCAAGATCCTGGAGCACTTCAACGACTTCGCCGACGCCGACATCAAGAAGGTGATCAAGGGCGCGCCGCGGGTCGACCCGGAGACCGGATGCTTCCACCTCAGCGAGGCCCCCGGCCTCGGCGTGGAGCTCGACGTCGACGCCGCGGCCGAGTTCCCGCAGCAGCAGGCCCGGTTCGACCTGTGGGCCGAGGGCTGGGAGAAGCGCGACCCGAAGGGCGGCGGCAAGTGACCTCCGCCGCGTCCGGCGCCGCGGGCTCCGCCGTCGTCGTGGAGGCGCCCGGCAGCCACCGCCTCGTCCCGCACTCCCCCGCCGAGCCGGGCCCCGGCGAGGCGCGGGTGCGTGTGCACGCGGTGGGCATCTGCGGCAGCGACCGCGAGGTCTACCAGGGCAACCGCCCCGAGGGCTACGTCCGCTACCCGCTCACCCCCGGCCACGAGTGGTCCGGCACGGTGGAGGCGGTCGGCGACGGCGTGCCCGGGGCGCTGACCGGCCGCAAGGTGGTCGGCGAGGGGTTCCGCAACTGCCAGGTGTGCGAGCGGTGCCACGCCGGCGAGACGACGTTGTGCACCGCCGGGTACGAGGAGACGGGGTTCACCCGGCCGGGCGCGATGGCCACGACGCTGACGCTGCCCGCGCGACTGCTCCACGTCCTGCCCGACGACGCCGACCTGACGGCCGCGGCGCTGCTCGAACCGGCCGCGTGCGTGGCCGCCGCGGCGCTGCGGGCCGAGGCGGTGCCCGGACAGCGGGTGGCCGTCGTGGGAACGGGAACCCTGGGCATGTTCGCCGTCCAGTTCCTGGCCGCCGCGGCCCCGGCCGAGCTGCTCGTCGTCGGGACGCGCGACGAACGCGCCGCCCTGTCGCGGCAGTTCGGCGCCACGGACTTCAGGCTGCGCACGGGCGAGCTGCCCGACGACTTCGACGTGGTGATCGAGACGGCCGGTTCCGCGTCGGCCGCCCGCACGGCGGCCTCGCTGCTGCGGCGCGGCGGACGGCTCGTGCTCACCGGTATCCCGGCGGCGGGGGCGGACGGGCTCGACCCGACCGACCTGGTGGTGCGGCAGCTGGAGGTGCGCACCGTGTTCGGAGCGCCGCCCGCGGCCTGGGCGCACGCCGTGCGGGCGTTCGGGGCGGGCCTGCTCGACCCGGCGCCGCTCGTCACGCACGAACTGCCGCTCGACCGGTTCACCGAGGCCATCGACCTGGTGGGAGCCGGGGACCCGAAGGTGGGGAAGGTGCTGCTGCGCCCGTAACGGCCGCCCACGGCGGCCGGCGACGCACCACCGGCTCCGCGCGACCGGCTCTCGGGCACCGGCTCCCGGCCCGCACTCTTCGACGCGAACCTCGTCCGAAATCTCGAACAACCGTAAAGGACCAGCGTGACCGACACTCCCCGCCGCCCCGGCGAACCCGCCCTGACCACCCTGGGCCTGCCCACATCCGCCCCCGACCCCGCGGACGCCTCCCCGCACACCTTCCCGGACGGCGGCACCTGGCGCGTGGAGATCCCGTCCGTCGAAGGGCCGGAGGCCGTCGGCGTGGTCCTCAAGGAGGCATCCCGGCTCGACGTCCCCATCCACCGGATCAGCCAGGGCAGCGGAGTCTGGATGCTGCGCGACGCCGAGATCGTGGAGATGGTGGAGGCGACCGCCGAGCGCGACATCGAACTCTGCCTGTTCACCGGCCCGCGCGGCACCTGGGACACCGGCGCCTCGGTACGCACCGACTCGCACGGAGCGGGTCTGCGCGCCCGTGGCCACGACGCCGTCGCGGGCTGCGTCGAAGACGCCGTACGAGCCACGGAGTTGGGCGTCACCTGCCTGCTCGTCGCCGACGAGGGCGTGCTGTGGACGCTGCACCGGGCGCGCGCCCAGGGCATCATCCCGGCCGGCACCACGCTGAAGGTGTCCGCGCTCATCGGGCCCGTCAACCCGGCCTCGTACGCCGTGTTCGAGCGGCTCGGCGCCGACTCCCTGAACGTACCGAGCGACCTGACTCTCGCTCACCTCACCGAGATCCGGCGGGTGTCGGCGGCGCCGCTCGACATGTACGTCGAGGCGCCCGACGACCTCGGCGGCTACGTCCGGATGTACGAGATCGCCGAACTGGTGCGCCGCGGCGCTCCGATGTACCTGAAGTTCGGCCTGGCCAAGGCGCCCGGCATCTACCCGTACGGCGCCCAGCTGCGTGACGTCACCCTGGACACCGCCCGCGAGCGGGTGCGCAGGGGCCGGCTGGCGCTCGACCTGCTCGCCCGGCACGGGGCCGACGGCGGCATGGCCGCGCTCGGCTCGCGGCTGCCCGGCAAGCTCAACCGCTTCGACATCTCCGAATAACCCACACGGCAAGGAATATGATCATGCGCAACCGCAGAGCCGTCCTGGCAGCGACAGCAGCGACCGCCACCCTGGCCCTGACCCTGACCGCCTGCGGTCAGAACAGCAAGGGGGGCAGCGACGAGAAGACGAGCAGCGCCAAGGGCGGCACGATCGGCATCGCGATGCCGACGAAGTCGTCCGAGCGCTGGATCACCGACGGCAAGAACATCGCGAAGGACCTCCAGAGCAAGGGGTACAAGACCAAGGTCGTCTTCGGCGAGGACCAGCCCGACGAGCAGGTCTCGCAGATCGAGAACCTGATCACGCAGGGCGTCAAGGGCCTGATCATCGCGGCGATCGACAACAAGTCGCTCACCAACGTGCTGCAGCAGGCGCACGACGCGCACATCCCGGTCATCGCCTACGACCGGCTCATCCTCGACTCGAAGAACGTCGACTACTACGCCTCCTTCGACAACGAGAAGGTCGGCGAGCTCCAGGCCAACTACATCGTCGACAAGCTGGGCCTGAAGCAGGGCAAGGGTCCGTTCAACATCGAGCTGTTCGCGGGCTCCAACGACGACAACAACACGAAGTACTTCTTCAACGGCGCGATGCGCGTGCTCGACCCGTACTTCAAGAGCAAGAAGCTCGTCGTCCGCTCGGGACAGACCAAGCTCAACCAGGTCACGACGCTGCGCTGGGACGGCGCGACCGCGCAGAAGCGCATGGACGACATACTCACCAAGTCGTACCAGTCCCAGAAGGTCGACGCGGTGCTCTCGCCGTACGACGGCATCTCCATCGGCATCCTGTCCTCGCTGAAGTCCGACAACTACGGCTCGAAGTCCAAGCCGCTGCCGGTGATCACCGGCCAGGACGCCGAGCTGGCATCGGTGAAGTCGATCATCGCGGGCGAGCAGACGCAGACCGTGTTCAAGGACTCGCGCAAGGAGGCGAAGGTCGCCGCGACCATGCTCGACGACGTGCTCAACGGCAAGAAGCCTCAGGTCAACGACACCAAGACGTACGACAACGGCGCCAAGGTAGTGCCCGCCGAGCTGCTGAAGCCGGTCAGCGTCGACAAGACCAACTACAAGCAGGTCCTGGTGGACGGCGGCTACTACACGGCCGGCGAGCTCAAGTAGAGCCCCGCGCGGGCCACACAAGCCACACGGGCCGTACAAGCCAAGGGGCCGTACAGGCCGCACAGATCGCATCACTTACTGGAAGGCACGACCATGGCGGGACCCGTCCTGGAAATGCGCTCGATCGTCAAGACCTTTCCCGGTGTCAAAGCGCTCTCCGACGTCACGCTGACCGTGGCGCAGGGCGAGGTCCACGCCATCTGCGGGGAGAACGGCGCCGGAAAGTCCACCTTGATGAAGGTGCTCTCCGGCGTCCACCCACACGGAAGTTACGAGGGCGAGATCCTCTTCGACTCAGAGGTCTGCCGGTTCAAGGACATCCGGGCGAGCGAGCAGCGCGGCATCGTCATCATCCACCAGGAGCTGGCGTTGGTGCCGCACCTCTCACTGGCGGAGAACATCTTCCTCGGCAACGAGCACGCCACCCGAGGACTCATCAACTGGACCGAGACGCTCAAGCACGCCACGTCGGTGCTGCGCCGGGTCGGGCTCACCGACCATCCCGAGACGCGGGTCAGCGACATCGGTGTGGGAAAGCAGCAGCTCGTGGAGATCGCCAAGGCGCTCTCCAAGGAGGTGAAGCTGCTCATCCTCGACGAGCCGACGGCGGCTCTCAACGACGAGGACAGCGGAAAACTCCTCGATCTGATCCTGGAGTTGAAGAACCAGGGCATCACCTCGATCATCATCTCCCACAAGCTCAACGAGATCCGCAGGGTCGCCGACTCGGTGACGATCATCCGCGACGGCCGGTCCATCGAGACGCTGGACGTGAAGTCCGCCGAGACGACCGAGGACCGGATCATCTCCGGAATGGTGGGACGCGACCTCGACAACCGCTTCCCCGAGCGCACCCCGCACGAGGCGGAGACGGGCGCCGCGCCCGCCTTCGAGGTCCGCGACTGGACCGTCTACCACCCGATCGACCAGCAGCGCAAGGTCGTCGACGATGTCTCGCTCCATGTGCGGCGCGGGGAGATCGTCGGCATCGCGGGCCTGATGGGCGCGGGCCGCACCGAGCTCGCGATGAGCGTCTTCGGCCGCTCGTACGGGCGGTACGGCGGCGGCACCGTCCTCAAGGACGGCACGGAGATCCGTACGAAGTCGGTCGCGGAGGCGGTCGGGCACGGCATCGCGTACGTCACCGAGGACCGCAAGCACTACGGCCTCAACCTCATCGACACCATCAACCGCAACATCTCCCTGACGGCGCTCGGCAAGGTCGCACGGCGCGGCGTCGTCGACGAGCACGAGGAGCGACGGGTCTCCGAGGGCTTTCGCAAGTCGATGAACATCAAGGCGCCCACGGTCTTCGAACCGGTGGGCAAGCTCTCCGGCGGCAACCAGCAGAAGGTCGTCCTCAGCAAGTGGATCTTCGCCGGCCCCGATGTGCTGATCCTGGACGAGCCGACGCGCGGCATCGACGTGGGCGCCAAGTACGAGATCTACACGGTCATCGACCAACTGGCCGCCCAGGGCAAGGCAGTCGTCTTCATCTCCTCCGAACTGCCCGAACTGCTCGGCATGTGCGACCGCATCTACACGATGTCGGCGGGCCGGCTCACCGGTGAGGTCCCGCGGGCCGAGGCCACGCAGGAAGTCCTGATGCGCCACATGACCAAGGGCGACGAAGACGAAATGGAAACAGGAGCGACACGATGAGCACCGATGTGACCGACAAGAGCCCGGCCGCCGCACCGCCGGGCGGCGCCGGTGGCGGCGCCTCCAGGGACCTGATGCAGCTGGTGCTCGGCGGGCTGCGGCGCAACATGCGCCAGTACGGCATGCTGATCGCGCTCGGCCTGATCGTCGCGCTGTTCGCCGTGTGGACCGACGGCGACCTGCTGCTGCCGCGCAACGTCTCCAACCTGGTACTCCAGAACAGCTACATCCTGATCCTCGCGATCGGCATGATGCTGGTGATCATCGCGGGCCACATCGACCTGTCGGTGGGCTCGATCACCGCGTTCGTCGGGGCGTTCGCCGCCGTCCTCACGGTCCAGCACTCCGTGTCCTGGCCCGTGGCACTGGTCCTGTGCCTGATCGTGGGCGCCCTGGCCGGCTCGCTGCAAGGCTTCCTCATCGCCTATCTCGGCATACCGTCGTTCATCGTCACACTCGCCGGGATGCTGCTCTTCCGCGGCCTGACCGAGATCCTCCTGAAGGGGCAGACCCTCGGACCGTTCCCGAACGGTCTGCAGAAGATCGGCAACGGTTTCCTGCCGCAGGTCGGCCCGAACACCAACTACCACAACATCACGCTGCTGCTCGGCATCGTGCTGATCGTCTTCGTCGTGGCGCAGGAGGTGCGCGACCGCAGCCGCCAGAAGGAGTTCTCGCTCGACCTCCTGCCGCGCAACCTGTTCCTGCTGAAGCTGGTCGCCATCGCCGCCTCGATCCTCGTCGTCACGATGCTGCTCGCCAGCTACAAGGGCGCCCCGATCGTGCTGCTCATCCTCGGCGCCCTGGTCGTCGGCTACGGCTACGTGATGCGCAACGCGATCTTCGGCCGCCACATCTACGCCATCGGCGGCAACCTCCCCGCGGCCAAGCTCTCCGGCGTCAAGGACAAGAAGGTCACCTTCACCGTCTTCCTGAACATGGGCGTGCTCGCGGCCCTGGCGGGCCTTGTCGTGGCCTCCCGCCTCAACGCGGCGTCCCCGAAGGCCGGTCTCAACTTCGAGCTCGAGGCGATCGCCTCGGCGTTCATCGGCGGCGCGTCGATGAGCGGCGGTGTCGGCACCGTGCTCGGCGCGATCATCGGTGGTCTGGTCCTCGGTGTGCTCAACAACGGCATGAACCTCCTGAGCGTCGGCACCGACTGGCAGCAGGTCATCAAGGGCCTCGCTCTGCTCGCCGCGGTCGGCTTCGACGTCTGGAACAAGCGCAAGTCCGGTTCGTGAGTCCGGTCCGTACATCTCGTCCCCCCATCTCGTCCGTACATCACGTCCACCCATCTCGTCCGTACATCTCGTCAACGCCCGGGCCTCGTCACCGCGGCGGGGCCCCCTTCCTTGACAGGAGCCGCACCACATGGAACTGAGCAGACGCACGGTCATGGCATCGGCAGCGGCGGCCGGGGTGGCCGCGACCGCCCTGGGCGGCACCGCCCAGGCGGCGCGGCACACTCCGGGGCACCCTTCGAAAGGTTCGGGAGGCAGGATGCCGGTGAAGGAGCTGTTCGGAAAGCTCGCCGACGGCACCAAGATCTACCGCTGGACCCTGGAGAACGGCGGCACCCGCCTGAAGGTCATCTCCTACGGCGGCACGGTCCAGTCCCTGGAGGTCCCCGACCGTCACGGCCGCTACGCCAACATCGCGCTCGGCTACGACAACCTGCACAGCTACGTCATCGGCACGACGTTCTTCGGCGCGACCATCGGCCGCTTCGGCAACCGCATAGCCAAGGGCAAGTTCACCCTGGACGGCAAGACCTACCAGCTCTCCGTCAACGACGGCGACAACTCGCTGCACGGTGGTGCCAAGGGCTTCGACAAGCGCGTGTGGGACATCGAGGGCTACACGGACCGCTCCGGCTTCGGCACCGAGGTCGGCGTGAGGATGCACTACACGTCGGTGGACGGCGAGATGGGCTACCCCGGCACCCTCAAGGTGACCGTCACGTACGCGCTGACCGCGTGCGGCGACTGGCGCATCGACTACGAGGCGACGACGGACAAGGCCACCGTCATCAACATGACGAACCACACGTACTTCAACCTGGCGGGCGAGGGCAGCGGTTCCATCGAGGACCACGTGCTGCGCATCGCCGCCTCGCGCTACACGCCGGTCGACTCCGGTCTCATCCCGACCGGCGAGCTGGCCCCGGTGGCGGGCACGCCGTTCGACTTCCGGGCGGGCAAGCCGGTCGGCCGTGACATCCGCGCCGGCCACCCGCAGCAGGTCCTCGCCCACGGCTTCGACCACAACTGGGTCCTGGACAAGGGCATCACGGACGAACCGGTGGAGTTCGCCGAGCTGCGCCACCACGACTCGGGCCGCGTCCTGAGGGTCGCCACGGACCAGCCGGGCGTGCAGTTCTACTCGGGCAACTTCCTCGACGGCTCGCTCGTCGGCCCGTCGGGCCGCAGCTACCGCCAGACCGACGGCCTGACCCTGGAGACCCAGCACTACCCGGACTCGCCGAACGAGCCGTCGTTCCCGTCGACGGTGCTGCGGCCCGGCCAGACGTACCGGACGACGACGGTGCACTCGTTCGACACGGCGTGACGGCTGACGGCTGACGGCTGACGGCTGACGGCCAGTAGGGCCGAGCGGAGAGGAAGGGGCGGGCCGCGGCGTGAGGTACGCCGCGGCCCGCCCTTCCCCGTACATGTGTGGCTCAGCCGGTGAAGGCGCTCACCCCCCGCGGGGTGCCGAGCCCGGTCGGGCCGTCGTAGCCGCTGCCCGCTGTGCACAGGTAGGAGCCGCCACAACTGCCGTTCGAGCCGCTGGTCACGTCGTTCAGGGCGGAGGTGTGCGCGTAGGGGAACTTCGCCGGGTACGAGCCGGACGACGGGGTGCCGCCGAGCGCGTAGACCGCCGCGATGATCGGCGACGCGGCGCTGGTGCCGCCGAAGGTGTACCAGCCCGCGGTGACGCCGTACGAGTCGTAGACCGAGACGCCGGTGGCCGGGTCGGCGACCGCCGAGACGTCGGCGACGGTCCGCTTCGAGCAGCCGGAGTCGGTCTGCCAGGACGGCTTGGCGTCGTACGACGAGCAGCCGGAGCCGGTGCCCTCGGTGCTGCTGGTGTTCCACACGGACTCGCTCCAGCCGCGCGAGGAGCTGTCCCGGGAGAGGGCGGTGCCGCCGACGGAGGTCACGTACCGCGACGCGGCCGGGTACTGGGCGCCGTAGCCGGAGTCACCGGCGCTGACGGTGACGGCGACGCCCGGGTGGTCGAAGTACTTCGAGTCGTACGACGAGTCGGACGACGACTCGGAGCCGCCGTAGCTGTTGGACACGTACTTGGCGCCCAGGGAGACGGCCTCGTTGACGGAGGCGCCGAGGTTGGTCATCGTCGCGGAGTCCGCCTCGACGAGCAGGATGTTGCAGTTGGGGCAGACGGCGCTGACCATGTCCAGGTCGAGGGACTCCTCCTGGGCCCAGCCGCTGTCGGCGCTCGGCAGCGAGGAGGTGGAGCCGGTCTGGCCGACCTTCTTGAAGCACCCGTTGGACGTGGTGCACGAGGGCAGGCCGTAGTGCGAGCGGTACGCGGCCAGGTCGGACTCGGCGTTCGGATCGTCGTAGGCGTCGACGATGGCCACGGTCGCGCCGGAGCCGCTCTTCGCGGCGGCGGAGGCGAGCCCGTAGGCGGACTGGAGATCGCTCGGCCCGTAGCCGGACGGGCTGGACGCGTCGGGGTGGACGTGCCCGGCCCGGGCGCGTTCGATGTCGTAGGCCGTGGTGCCGCCGGTGACGCGCTTGGCGTCGCATCGCATCTCACCCGGCTTGTCCGGCTTGGCGCAGGCGCTCTTCCAGGTCACGTGCGGGGTGGCCGTCGCGCCGTGCCCGGCGGGCGCGGTGGCGGCGCCGGCCTGCGCGGCGAAGCCGAACCCGGCGAGGACGAGCGCGGCCGCTCCGGTGAACGCCGCGGCCGACCGACGGCGTCTCGGGCGCTGGGTGGGGGGATGGGTGGGGGGATTTGTGTCACGCAACGTGCAGCCTCCTGATGGGGGGTTGACAGGGGCAGTGCGGGTACGCGGCCGTCGGTCCTGTGTCCCCGGCGGCCGCGAACGAGCCTCGCTTGTTGCGTGCACTTCAACAAGATGTGAACAGGAGTCCGGGCGTCCGCTTTACCGAATCAGGAACCCCGAAAAACCTTTGGTTGAACGCCGATTGACTCGTTTCACAGATCCCCCACACGTCACGCGCAGTGTGGGCGTGCTGTCATGCCAGTCGGATCACGTTCCACGACAGCGGTTCGAGCGACGCCTTCAGCGTGCCGTCCGGCGTGAGGACCGTGCCCGCCCCCGCGTGTGGCGCCACCCGCTCCGGCTCGGCCGCCGTGTTGCGGGCGTCCGGGTCGGCGTCGGAGAGCACCGAGTGTTCGGCCACCCGCGTCAAGGACAGTCCGTGCAGGGCCACTTCCAGCGGCAGCGACTCCGTCCGGCCCCGGTTGACCGCGAAGACGGTGACCGTGCCGTCGGCCGCCCGGACCGCCGTCGCGTGCAGCAGGTCCGCCGTGCCGTGACGCTCGGTGTCGTACGTCGGCGAGTCCACGCGGACGTCCAGGACCTCGCCACGGCCGTACCGCGAGGTCTGCGCGAACGGGTAGAACGTCGTCTGACGCCACGCCGCGCCACCCGGCTCCGTCATGATCGGGGCGATGACGTTGACCAGTTGGGCCAGGCAGGCCACCTTCACCCGGTCCGCGTGACGGAGCAGGGCGATGAGGAGCGAGCCGAAGACCACCGCGTCCGTGACCGTGTAGACGTCCTCAAGGAGGCGGGGGGCCTGCGGCCAGTCCAGGGCGGCGACTTCCGCACCCGTACGCGACATGTACCAGACGTTCCACTCGTCGAAGGAGAGGTTGATCTTCTTCTTCGACTTCAGGCGCGCGCCCACGTGGTCGCAGGTCGCCACCACGTTCTCGATGAACGACTCCATGTCCACCGCCGAGGCGAGGAACGAGTCGCGGTCGCCGTCGTGTTCCTCGTAGTAGGCGTGCAGGGAGATGTAGTCGACCAGGTCGTAGGTCTCGGCCAGGACCTTCGCTTCCCACTCCGCGAAGGTCTCCATCCCCTGGCCCGAACTGCCGCACGCGACCAGTTCCACGTCCTTGTCGATCTGGCGCATCGCGCGTGCCGTCTCGGCGGCGATCCGGCCGTACTCCTCGGCGGTCTTGTGGCCGGTCTGCCAGGGGCCGTCCATCTCGTTGCCCAGGCACCACAGGCGGATGCCGAACGGCTCCTTGTCGCCGTGCTCGACGCGGCGGTCCGAAAGAGCCGTGCCACCCGGATGGTTCGCGTACTCCTGGAGTTCTATCGCCTCCGCCACGCCGCGCGTGCCCAGGTTCACGGCCATCATCGGTTCGGCCTGCGGGCCGATCTTCCTCAGGAACGCGATGTACTCCGACAGGCCGAAGCGGTTCGACTCCGTCGTGCGCCAGGCCAGGTCCAGACGGCGCGGGCGGTCCTCGACCGGGCCGACCGAGTCCTCCCACTTGTAGCCGGAGACGAAGTTGCCGCCGGGGTAGCGGATGGCCGTCACCCCCAGTTCGCGGACGAGTTCCAGCACGTCCGTACGGAGCCCCTGCTCGTCCGCCGTCGGATGACCGGGTTCGTGGATACCGGTGTAGACGCAGCGGCCGAGGTGTTCGACGAAGGAGCCGAAAAGCCGTGGATCGACGTCGCCCACGGTGAAGGCCGGGTCCAGGGTGAAGCGGGCGGTACGCAATGTGTCCCTTTCGTTCGTCGTCGTGCGTGGTGGCCGGCGCGTTGTCACCGAGGCCGGCCGGACGTTCAGCCGCGCCTCCGGCTCTCGTTGTGGCCTGGCGCGCCCGCACGGCGGTAGCCGCGCACCGGGCACCGGCCCCGCGCCCCTTGTCGCCTATCCGTACGCCGGTTGCGGCAGGCCCTTGCCCGCCCCGGGGATCACCAGAAGCGAACCCGCCGACGGGTGGGGTGAGTCGAGGCCCGCCCTGGCGGTCGACACGTACAGGTCGGTCAGGTTCGCGCCGCCGAACGCGCAGGCGGTGGGGCGCCGGACCGGCAGCGGGACCACTCGGTCCAGCGTGCCGTCGGGCAGGTAGCGGCGTACGGCCGCGCCGTCCCACAGGGCCACCCAGACAGCGCCCTCGGCGTCCACCGTCAGGCCGTCGGGGAAGCCCGCGCCCTCCTCCACCGTGGCCAACTCCCGGCGTCCGCCGATCTGTTCGCCGCCGTCCAGTACGTCGAAGACGTCGATGCGGCGCGTCGGGGTGTCGATGTAGTACATGCGCGTGCCGTCGGGGCTCCAGCCCGTGCCGTTGGAGACCGTCACGGCGGGGAGGATCTCCGTCGCCGTGCCGCCTGCCGGGGACAGGCGGATCAGGTTCCCGCCGCCGGTGGCCTCGTCGTAGCGCATCGAGCCCGCCCACAGGGCGCCGTCGGGGGCGACGGCCGCGTCGTTGCCCCGGCGGCCGGGGACGGGGGCGTGGTGGAGCCAGCTGAAGGTGCCGTCGGGCGCGTAACGTCCCACGCCGTCACGGAGATTGACGACCAGCCCACCGTCGGCGCCGGGCTTGGCCGCGCCGACGTGCTGCTCCGTGACCATGACCGTACGGCGGCCCGTCGCCGGCTCGAAGGTGTGCACACGCGAGCCCAGGATGTCCACCCAGAGCAGGCGGCCCGTGGCCGGGTCCCAGGTGGGGCCCTCGCCGAGCTCCGCCCGCTCCCGCACCGCCACCTCGACGGCCGGGGCGCTCACTCCTTGCCCCGGTGGCCGAGCCGCTCCGACAGGTCCGCCGCGCCCTTCACGGCGAGCTGCGCGAGGTCCGACTCGAGTGCGTCGCTCCATCGGATCATCGGTACGGAGATGGAGAGCGCGGCGACCACGTTGTTCGTGCGGTCGCGCACCGGCGCGGCGACGCACGACACGTCGGTGTTCGACTCGCGGCTCTCCACCGCGATGCCGCGCTCGCGGATCTGGGCGAGGTGGGCGCGCAGCTCGGCCGGGTCGGTGATGCTGTTCTCCGTCATGGCGGTCAACTCGGCGTCGTCGGGGACGCGGGCGGCCAGCTCAGGCTCCGGCAGCGAGGCGAGCAGCATCTTGCCGACCGACGTGCAGTGCGCGGGCAGGCGGCGCCCCGCCGCCGAGACCATACGCACGGCGTGCGTGGAGTCGACCTTCGCGATGTAGATGACGTCCGTGCCCTCCAGGATCGCCACGTGCACGGTCTCGTCGCAGGTCTCCGCGACCGCGCGGGCGACCTGCTGCCCCTCGGCGGCGAGGTCGAGCTGCTCCGCGTACCGGCTGCCGAGCTGGTACGGGCGGACGCCGAGGCGGTAGCGGCCGGGCTGGCCCGGCACCTGCACGATGTACGAGCGGGCGGCGAGCGTGGTCACCAGCTCGTGGACGGTTGTGCGCGGCAGCTGTAGCTTGCGGACGATGTCGGGGGCGGACAGCGTGCCGTCCCCGTCCAGGAAGAGCTCCAGTATGTCCAGAGCCCGGGTCACGGCTGGTACGAGGCGTCCCACGACCGGTCCCCTCCCTCGCGTTGGCGTGAGCAATGCGTGCCATGCGGTTGCCGGCAGCGCGGTGTTCGATATTTCAACTGGTGGCCGGTATGGCGAACATAGGATTCCATGTTCCTCTGTGTTTTCCCAGGGGTTCCGCGACGATGACCTCATGCCCTTCACCCCTCTCGACTTCCAGCTCGTTCTGCTGCGGCGGATGGCCGATCACAATCCGACGCTGGTGGAGACCGCCCGCGCCGATCTGGGCGTCTCCGTGGCCGACATGCGCGAGGCCAACCGGCGGTGGCAGGCGATGGTCCGCTCCCCGAGGGCACGGGCGGCGGTGAGCCGGTACCGGTCGGTGCTCGGCGCGCCCGAGGTGCGGCTCGCGCGGAAAGTGGGCGATCTGGAGTGCGAGGCGCTGCTGTGGCCGGTGCCGCTCTGGCCCGACCTGCGGTTCGAGGTGCTGCTGGCACCGACCGGCGCCGTCTGGAACGAGTGGCTGATCCGCGCCCCTGGTGCGCCGGGACCGGTGCTGCGTACGCTCGCCGACCTCGCCCCGTGGTCCTGCACGGTCGACGAGGTCGCGCGAGCCTTCGCCCCGGCCCGGCCGCTCGAAGGCTCGGCGCCGACCCGGTGGGGGCTCGCCTTCACGGCGCCCGACGAGGAGGGGCGGGCGCGCGAGGTACGGGCCGAGTTCACGTGGGGGCTGCTGCAACGGTGGACCGGTGTGTAGCCGGACGGGTGGCGTGGCCGTGCGGACGTCGTACGGCGTCATACGGGCGCGCCGTGGCCGTGGGGGCGGGTACGGCCGTGGGCGACCATAGGCGGCCGTAGGGCTGCACAGTTGTGCGGCCGACGCGATCGTGTGGCCGGCGCAGCTACACGGCCGTCGCGGTCCCAGTCCCAGTCGCGGTCCCAGTCGCGGTCCCAGCCGCGGTCGCCGTCCCAGCCGCGGTCGCCGTCCCAGCCGCGGTCGCACGGCCTTCGGCATGCACGTCCCGTCGGTCGGCCGTCAGGCGCTGTCCTCCGGCTCCCACTCCAGGAGCCGCACCTTCGCCACCGAGCGGACGTGGCGGCGCATCGCCGTCGCGGCGGCCCGTCCGTTGCCCGCCTCGACGGCCTCCAGGATGGCCCGGTGCTGGGCGAGCGAGCGGCCGGGACGGCGCGGTTGGCGCAGCGACTCCGTGCGGGACTCCGCCACCGGCTCGTCGATCTCCCGCATGAACGCGGCGAGCAGCGCGCTGTGCGCGGCCTCGGTGACGGCAGAGTGGAAGAGCCGGTCGCCCTCGATGCCGAGCCCGCCCACCGCGATGTCCTCGGCCATCCGGTCGAGCGCGGCGCGCATCGCCGCGAGGTCGGCGTCGGTGCGGCGTTCCGCGGCGAGTTCGGCCAGCTTGGTCTCCAGTGCCTCGCGCGCGTCAAGGACGTCCGGCAGCCGCTTCTTGCGCTCGACGAGCCGCTCGACCGGTTCGACGACGTCGCTGTCCAGACTGTCACGCATCAAATACGTGCCGCCGCCGTGCCGCGCCTCGACCAGGCCCTGGACTTCGAGCACGACGATCGCCTGCTTCACGGAGGCGCGGCTCACGCCGAGCCGGTTCGCGAGCTCACGCTCGGTCGGCAGCCGGTCGCCCGCGCGCAGCCCGCCCTCGGCGACGTACGCGCGCAACCGGTCGAGCACCTGCTCGTACAGGCGCGGGCGCGCCGCCATCGGACGCAGTGCGTCGCTCATCCTGGCCCCTCCTCGCCCGCCGTCGTCCGGAGCGGCAGCGTACGTCCTTGACGCGGGCGGTTGCCACACGGCACGCTCGGATTGGATGAGCCACTCGACCAATGTGCGCTCCGCCGCAGCGCCTCAACCACCCACATCACCTGAACCACCCGCACCTCCGGACCGCCCGCACCGCCCGACCACCCGATCCGCCGGACCAAAGGAGGCCCGCCCGTGCCGCCGCTCCCCGCGCCGCTCCTTCCCGCTCTGACCGCCACCCCTGACCGGCCGGCGCTGCGCTTCGGCGAGCGCTCCCTGACGTACGGCGAACTGGCCGCGACCGCCACGCCGTTGGCCGGGCGGCTGGCCGGTGCGGGCCGGGTCGCCGTGTGGGCGACGCCGAGACTGGAGACCGCGGTCGGCGTGGTCGCGACGCTGCTCGCCGGTGCCGCCGCCGTACCGCTCAACCCGAAGTCGGGCGAGCGCGAGCTCGGGCACATCCTCGCGGACAGCACGCCGACGGCGGTGCTCGCGGCATCGGGTGAGCAACTGCCTCCCGCCCTGGGCCGGTTGCCCCGCATCGATGTCGATGTGTCCGGGAGTGCCGGGAGCAGCGAGGGCAGTGGGAGTGGCGGGAGCGGTGGGAGTAGCGGGAGCGGTGGGAGTAGCGGGAGCGGTGGGAGTAGCGGGAGCGGTGGGAGTAGCGGG
>NZ_JAPHNL010000078.1 GCF_026274175.1 Streptomyces beihaiensis | reverse complement strand
CTCCGGCCGGGCTCGCCCAACCCGCTGGGCGCCCGGTACCGGGTCGGGCCCGACGGCGAGGCCGGCACCAACTTCGCGCTGTGGGCGGGCGGCGCCGAGGCGGTGGAGTTGTGCCTGTTCGACACGGAGGGGCGGGAACGGCGGGCCCGGCTGACCGAGTTGACGCACGAGATCTGGCACGGGTTCGTGCCGGGGGTGCGGCCGGGCCAGCGGTACGGGTTCCGGGTGCACGGCCGCTGGGACCCGTGGACCGGCGCCCGGTGGAACCCGGCCAAGCTGCTCCTCGACCCGTACGCCCGCGCGGTGGACGCGGGCGACGGCAACGACTACGGCGCGCTGCCGCCCCAGGTCTACGGCCACGTACGCGACTGGCCGGACCAGCGGGTCGCCGACACGGTGCGCGACGACCGGGACTCGGCGCCGTACGTCCCCAAGGCGGTGGTCGTGCACGACGACGCGCCCGGCGACGCCTGGACGGACGACCGGCGGCCGAAGACGCCCTGGGCGGACTCCGTCATCTACGAACTGCACGTACGGGGATTCACCCGGCGGCACCCCCGGATTCCGGAGCGGCTGCGGGGGACCTACGCCGGGCTGGCCCACCCGGCCGCCGTCGAGCACCTGGTACGGCTCGGCGTGACGGCGGTCGAGCTGCTGCCGGTGCACCAGTTCGCGCACGAGGACCATCTGCTGCGGCGCGGCCTGCGCAACCACTGGGGGTACAACTCCGTCGGCTACTTCGCCCCGCACGCGGCGTACGCGGCGACCGGCACCGCCGGGCAGCAGGTCGGCGAGTTCAAGGCGATGGTGCGCGCACTGCACGACGCGGGCATCGAGGTGATCCTCGACGTCGTCTACAACCACACCGCCGAGGCGGGCGAGTTCGGCCCCACCCTCTCCCTCAAGGGCATCGACAACCGCGGCTACTACCGACTGGGCCCCGACGCCCGCCGCTACGCCGACTACACAGGCTGCGGCAACACCCTGCACGTCGTCCAGCCACAGGTGCTGCGCCTCATCACGGACTCGCTGCGCTACTGGGTCACGGAGATGGGCGTCGACGGCTTCCGCTTCGACCTCGCGGCGGCGCTCACCCGCTCCACGCACTCCGCGCCGGACGGGGACAGGCCGGACATGCTCTCCCCGTTCCTCGCGGTGATCGCCCAGGACCCGGTCCTGCGCCGCGTGAAACTGATCGCCGAACCGTGGGACGTCGGCTCGGGCGGCTACCAGGTCGGGGCCTTCCCGCCGCTGTGGACGGAGTGGAACGACCGCTACCGGGACGCCGTACGGGACTTCTGGCGCGGCGCGCTGCCGGACGTACGGGACCTGGGCTACCGGCTCTCCGGGTCGAGCGACCTCTACGGGTGGGGCGGTCGCCGCCCGTACGCCTCGGTCAACCACGTCACGGCGCACGACGGTTTCACGCTGCGCGACCTGGTGACGTACGAGCGCAAGCACAACGAGGCCAACGGCGAGGGCAATCGGGACGGCACCGACGACAACCGCTCCTGGAACTGCGGCGCCGAGGGCGAGACCGACGACCCGGACGTGCGTGCCCTGCGCCGACGGCAGCTGCGCAACCTGCTGACGACGCTGCTCCTGTCCACCGGCGTGCCGATGCTGGTCGCGGGGGACGAGTTCGGGCGCACGCAGGGCGGCAACAACAACGCCTACTGCCAGGACAACGAGGTCGGCTGGGTGGACTGGGGCCTGCTCGACGACCCGGTGTGGCGGGACCAGTTCGACCTCACCGCCCGCCTCGTCGCGCTGCGCCACGCCCATCCCGTGCTGCGTCGCCGCGCGTTCTTCTCCGGGAGCGCGCACGCGGCCGACGGTGACGGGCTGCGCGATGTGGCCTGGTTCACCGCGCGCGGCACCGAGATGACCGAGCACGACTGGTACGCGCCCGCCGCCACGCTGGGCATGTACCTCTCGGGCCGCGACATCCCCGGCCGTGACGCCCGCGGCGAGCCCGTGACCGACGACAGCTTCCTCGCGGTGCTGCACGCGGGGGCGGAGCCGGAGCCGTTCGTGCTGCCGGGGCCGCCGTGGGCGAGCGCGTACGAGGTGGTCGTGGACACCGGTGAGGAGCGTCAGGGCACGGCGCCCGGCACACCCCACGCGGCGGGCGCGGAGATCGTCGTGCCGGGGCGGACCGTGCTGCTGTTGAAGGTCAGGCCGTAGGCCGCGGCTCGCCCGGGTAGGTGCCGAACGACCACTTGTTGCCCTCGGGGTCCAGGATCGCGAAATCCCGGTTCCCGTAGGACTCGTCGGTGATCTCGCGCAGGATCTTCACGCCGGCGCCGACGAGCCGCTCGTACAGCGCGTCGACCTCGGCGGTGACGACGTACGCGCCGAACGTGCCCGGTGGCACGGACCAGGTGCCGGCCCCCGTCTCCGGCTTGTACGAGCCGAGCATGACGCCGCCGCCCTCGGGCCAGTCCAGCTGGGCGTGGGCGACACGGCCACCGTCCTCGTGGACGGCCGTGCGCAGGAAACCGACGGTGTCGACGAGGAAGTCGATCAGTGCGTGCGCGTCGTTCGCCTGGAGCGTGGGCCACACTGCGGGGGCGCGCGGGGTGCTGGATTCCGTGGTGCTGTCGTATCCGCTCATGTCCCCAGTATGCGAAGGCAGACCCCGCCCGCGCACGGCGAGATCCCCGCGCCCGCGTGCGCCCCGGCTACCCGAGGATCTTGCGGTCGTACGCCACCGCCACCGCCGCCGCGCGGTCCTTGACGCCCAACTTGCCGTAGACATGGGTGAGGTGCGTCTTGACCGTGGCCTCGCTGATGAACAGCTCGCGCGCGATCTCCTTGTTCGACGTGCCCCGGGCGACCAGCACGAGAACCTCGCGCTCGCGTGAGGAGAGCGTCTCGTCGGCCGGGGCGGCGGGCGTGCGTACCGCCGTGACGAGACGGGAGGCGACCGCGGGCGACAGGACCGTGCGGCCCTCGGCGGCGGCGCGGACGGCCGTGAACAGTTCCTCACGAGGGGCGTCCTTGAGGAGGTAGCCCGTGGCGCCCGCCTCGATCGCGGGGAGCGTGTCGGAGTCCGTGTCGTACGTCGTCAGGACGAGCACGCGCGCACGGGCACCGCGGCGGGCCAGCTCCCGGATGGCGTCGACCCCGCCGCCGCCCGGCATGCGCAGGTCCATCAGGACGACGTCCGGGTCGAGTTCGGCGACCCGGGTGACGGCCTCGACGCCGCTCGCGGCCTCGCCGAGGACCGTGAAGCCCCGCGCGGATTCGAACATGCCGCGCAGGCCGTCCCGTACGACGGGATGGTCGTCGACGATCAGCAGGGAGATGGTGGGCTCATCGGTCATGGCGGACCAACGGTACGCGAGCCGAGACCGCGGTGCCGCCGCCCGGCTCCGACTCGACCGTCACATCGCCCGCGACCCGCTCGGCGCGCGCCCGCATGCCGTCGAGGCCGAAGCCGCCGTTGCCGGAGCGGGCCGTGCGCGAGGAGCGCGAGGACACGGCGTACGGGTCGAAGCCGCGGCCGTCGTCGCGCACGTCGAGGGTCACCTCGCCCGCCATGAAGGAGAGCGTGACGCCGAGCCGGGTGGCGGCGGCGTGCCGGGCCGCGTTGGACAGCGCCTCCTCGGCGATGCGCAGCAGCGTCGCCTCGATCTCGTCGTGCAGCGGCTCCGCGGTGCCGGTGACCGTGAACTCGGCACGCACCCCGGTGCGGGCCGACCACTCGGCGACGGTCTTCTTCAGCGCGTCGGCCAGCGTCGCGTCGGCGAGCGCGGCGGGCGCCAGGTTGTGCACCGAGCGGCGGGCCTCGCCGAGGCTGTGCCGGGCCAGGTCGCTGGCGCGGTCGAGATGCTCGCGGGCCACCTGGAGGGTGGGCGCGCCCGCGACGACCTGGAGCTGGGCGATGATGCCGGTCAGCCCCTGCGCGATGGTGTCGTGGATCTCGGCGGCGAGCCGCCGCCGCTCGTCGGCGACGCCCGCCTCGCGTGCCTGGACGAGGAGTTGGGCGTGCAGGGCGGCGTTCTCGTCCATGGCGGCCTGGAGGGCCGCGTTGGTCTCGGCGAGATCCTGGATGGTGCGGGCCTGCTCGCGGGCGCGGGCGTCCTCCTGGGCCTGGAGGTGCCCGACGGCGATGACCAGGGTCATGTTGACGGCGATGAGCCCGCCGAAGACCGCCCAGCCGACCGCGCCGCGCGGCGGCCAGCCACCGGCCTGGGAACCGGCCATGACCACGGCCGACGCGAGCTGCCCGGCGCGCTGCAGGCGGCGCGGAAGCAGCCGGTCGGCGTCGAAGTAGCCGGTGGCGGCGAAGAACGCGTAGAACGGGTTGATCCAGGCGAGGCCGAACGACAGCGCCCAGCGGATCCAGTAGACGAGGACGCTCGCGACGGTCGGCCCCGGGCTGCGCCGTTCGGTCCTGGTCCACCACAGTTGCAGGACGAGCGCGGCGGCGGTGAGGCCGAGCAGTGCGTACAGGCCCCTGCGGTCCATGCCGATGACGTCGTACGTGGCGACGGAGAGCACGAAACCGATGCCGAGCAGCGCGTACGGCGCGTAACGGTGGAAGGTGCCGCGTCGGTCCTCCAGGGACGACGCGGCGTCCGCCGCGGCCCGGTCGACGGCGCCGGTGCTCGTGCCGGGGCCGGTACCTGAGCCGGTGGTGGGGCCGGTTCGCGTGGTCATGCCCTCAGTCTGCATCGCCGCGGCGGCGCTCATCGGATCACTCCCCCGTCATTCCCAGCGGAACCAGCGCGCCGCCGCGCCGGTCAGGACGACGGCCCACGCGGCCAGGACGCCCAGGTGCGACCAGGCGGGCCAGTCGCCCGCGGCGGCCTGCGAGAGGGCCTGCGCGGCGGCGCCGAACGGCGTGCACTGGACGATGTCGGCGAGCGTCGTCGGCATCGACTGCACCGGCAGCCACACCCCGGCGCAGAACATGCTGGGGAAGAAGACCGCCGAGCCGATCGCGTTGGCGATCTTCGAGGTGCGGGCGCGGGCGGAGACCAGCGCGCCGAGGGAGAGCGCGACGACGACCGTGAGGACCAGGGCCAGCAGGTAGCCGACGGCCTGGCGCGGCAGCGTCACGTCGAAGGCGAGCCGCCCCACGGCGAGCGAGATCAGCGCGGAGCAGAACGCGGCGGCGCCGTTGATGCCCATCTGGGCGCCGAGGAGCGCCGACGGCCGTACGGGGGTGGTGGACATGCGGCGCAGGATGCCGCGCTCCCGGTATCCGGCGAGGACCGGCGGCATCGCCTGCAGGCCCGCCACGATCATCGGGAGCAGCACGGTCACGGGGACGTACGCGTCGATGAGCCGCAGGCCGCCCAGGTCGGGGTCGGTGTCGCGGAAGGCCGGGACGGAACCGAGGATCGCGAGGAGCCCCGGCGGGAAGACGAGCACGCCGAACAGCGCGCCCGGCTCGCGGCGGAAGAGCCGGAACTCCGAGCGCAGGACGGCCGAGCGGGCGCGCGGACCCTGCGCGGCGCGCGCGCTGACGGCGGTGGGCGTGGTGTCGGTGGGTGTGGTGTCGGTGGTGGCGGTGCTCATGACTGACCGGCTCCCGTCAGGTCGAGGAAGGCGTCGTCCAAGGTGGCGTCGGATACGCGGAGTTGGTGGGCCGTGACGTGGTGCCGGGCGAGCAGGGTCAGGAGCGCGTCGACGGTCTCGTCGCCGCCGGTCAGCGTGATCCGGCCGTCGGCCCGGTGCTCGACGGAGGCAACGCCGGGCAGCTCGGCGAGTTCCCGCTCGTCGACGGGCCCGGACGGCACGAACGTCACGACGGTCGCCCCGGCGGCCCGGCTGATCAGCCCGGCCGGGGTGTCGAGCGCCGCGATCCGCCCCTGGTCGATCACGGCGATCCGGTCGCAGAGCCGCTGCGCCTCCTCCATGAAGTGCGTGACGAGCAGGACGGTCACGCCGCTGTCGCGCACGTCCTCGATGAGCTGCCAGGTGTCGCGGCGGGCGCGCGGGTCGAGCCCGGTGGTCAGCTCGTCGAGCACGACGACGCGCGGGTTCCCGACGAGCGCGAGCGCGATGAAGAGCCGCTGCTTCTGCCCGCCGCTGAGTTTGGCGAACCGGGTGCCGAGCTTGTCTTCCAGGCGCAGCCGTTCGGCGAGCGGCCGCCAGTCGAGCGGGTCCGGGTAGAACGCCGAGTACAGCTCAAGGGCCTCCTTGACGGTGAGCTTCGGCTGCACCTCGCTCTCCTGGAGCTGGGCGCCGAGCAGCCCGGTGAGGCGGGCGTGATCGCGTACGGGGTCGAGCCCGGCCACGCGGACCCGTCCCGCGTCGGGCTTCCTGAGCCCTTCGACGCACTCGACGGTGGTGGTCTTGCCGGCCCCGTTGGGCCCGAGGATCCCGAAGATCTCTCCTTCTGCCACGCCGAAGGAGACCTCGTCGACGACGGCCCGCCCGGCGTACGCCTTGCGCAGCCCGTCGACTTCGATGAGCGGTGCGGTGGTGGTGGTCATGGTTCAAGCGTGTCGGGCGGGCCCGGTCGCGGACATCGCCCGAGCCGCCAGAGCCGCCATCAGCCGATCGGTTGATGGGGGCTACGACCGGCGGTGCGAGCCCGCGGCGGCGAAACTCGGTGGGCGCTGTCAGTGGCGGACCGTAATCTCGGCGTAATGGACCGACCGAGCACCCCCGCGCAACCGTCAGCCACCCGGACCCTGCTGCGGCTGTGGCCCTACGTACGCCCTGTCCGTGTCCGCTGGACCGCGGCGGCGGTCACGGCGGTGGTCGCGTCGTGCCTCGGCCTGGTCTTCCCGCTGGTCCTGAAGTGGATCGTGGACGGCCCGGTGGCCGACCGGAACCCGAAGGGCGTCTGGCTCGGCGCGCTGGCCCTGCTCGGCCTCGGCGTCGCCGAGGCCCTCCTGTTCGGCTTCCGCCGCTGGCTGGTGGCCCGTCCCCTGGCGAGTGTGGAGGCGGCCCTGCGCGCCGACCTGTACCGGCATCTACAGCGACTGCCCGTGGCGTTCCACGACCGGTGGCCCTCCGGCCAGCTGCTGTCCCGGGGGACGACGGACCTGATGGTGGTCCGGATGTTCCTGGCCTTCCCGCTGACGTTCCTGATCGTCAACGGCGTGACGATCGTCGTCGGCCTGATCCTGCTGCTCTCGCAGGACTGGGGGCTCGGCCTGGTGCTGCTCGCCCCCGCGGTGCCGCTGATCGCGGTCTGCTACCGGTTCGAGGACGCGTACGCGCGGGTGTCACGCCGGGCGCAGGACCAGGTCGGCGATCTGACCACGGTCGTCGAGGAGTCGGTGCTCGGCATCCGGATCATCAAGGGTTTCGGCCGCCACCGCAGCCAGGCCCGCGCCTTCCGGGAGCTGTCGCACACCCTGCGCGGAACCGAGCTGACGAAGGCGCGGCTGCTCGCGGGCATCCTGGCGGTGATCACGCTGCTGCCGGAGGCGGCCCTGGGCGCGGCCCTGGTCGTCGGCACGGTGCGGGTGGCGGACGGCGCGCTGTCGGCGGGCACGCTGATCGCGTTCCTGTCGACGGCGCTGGCGCTGCGCTGGCCCATCGAGTCGATCGGGTTCCTGCTGGCGATGAGCCAGGAGGCGGCGACGGCGACCCGGCGGTACTTCGAGGTGATGGACGCGGAACCCGAGTCGACGGAGGTGGCGCGGGCGTCCGCGGTGGGCGGCGAGGGGCCCGGGGCCGGGGCCGGGGGCGGCGGGCTGCGGTTCGAGGGGGTGGAGTTCCGGTACCCGGACGCGCCCGCGGGGTCGGCGCCGACGCTGCACCGCGTGGACCTGCATGTACGCCCCGGCGAGACGATGGCGCTCGTCGGGGCGACCGGCAGCGGCAAGACCACGCTGACCGCGCTCGTGCCGCGCCTGTACGACGTGACGGCGGGGCGGATCACGCTGGACGGCCGGGACATCATGACGATGCCGCGCGACGAGCTGCGCGCGCTGGTGTCGATGGCGTTCGAGGAACCCACCCTGTTCTCCGCGTCGGTCGCCGAGAACGTGCTGATGGGCGCCGAGGGCGCCACTCCTGAGCAGGTCGCGCGGGCGCTCGACGTCGCGCGCGCCGACTTCGTCGACGGGCTGCCGGACGGCGTCGGCACGCAGGTGGGCGAGCAGGGCCTGAGCCTGTCCGGCGGGCAGCGGCAGCGGCTCGCGCTGGCCCGCTCGGTGGTGGGCGAGCCGCGCTTCCTGGTCCTGGACGACCCGCTGTCCGCGCTCGACGTGCACACGGAGGCGGCGGTGGAGGCGGCGCTGCGCCGGGTTCTCGCCGACAGCACCGCCCTGGTGGTGGCGCACCGGCCGTCGACGGTGCAGCTGGCCGACCGGGTGGCGCTGCTCTCCGAGGGGCGCATCGCGGCGGTGGGCACGCACCAGGAGCTGCTGCGGACCAACGCGGAGTACCGGTATCTGATGTCGGGCGGCACGGCGGCGCCCGGGGAGGCGGCGCGAGGATGACGACGACGGCGGACACACAACCGGGCCGTGGCGACGGCAGGAGCGGGGCGGGCGGTCCCGGCGGCACCGAGACGGAAACGGTCCGACAGCACGCGTCGGGCGACCCGTTCGACCGCGACGACCTGCCCACGGCCAAGGGCGCGACGAGCACCTTGCTGCGCTCCTTGCTCGCCCCGCACCGCCGCGAGCTCGCGCTCACCGTCCTCGCCCTGCTGTTGCAGCAGGCGGCGGTGCAGTCGGGCCCGCTGATCGTGGCGTACGCGATCGACAGCGCCGTACCGGCGCTGCGGACACACACGTACGGGCCGCTCGTCGCGGTGGGGATCGCGTTCCTGCTGGCGGCCTGCGGTTCCGCCGCCTTCCAGTACGCGTACGTGCACTACTCGGCCCGGGTCAGCCAGAACGCCCTGCTCGACCTGCGCGGCCGTATCTTCCGGCACGCGCAGGCGCTCAGCGTCGACTTCCACGACCGGTACACGTCGGGCCGGGTCATCTCGCGGTCCACGACGGACGTGGAGTCGTTGCGGGAGCTGCTCGGCGAAGGGTTGCAGGAGCTGGTCACGGTCGTCCTGGCCTCCGTGTACATCACGGCGACGCTGCTCTGGCTCGACCTGGAGATCGGTTCGGTCGCCGCCCTGTCGGCCGTGCCGCTGTATGTGCTGATCCGCTCCTACCGGCGGCGCGCGGCGCGCGCGTACGGGGAGCGCTCGACGGCGATCGCCGCGGTCGTCGTGAAGTTCGCGGAGACGCTGAACGGCATCCGCCCGGTCCGCGCGTTCCGCCGCGAGCGGGTCAACGACGCCGCGTTCGCGGCGCTCAACCACCGCCACGAGCGGGCCAACGGTTCGGCGCTGCTGGAGATGGCGCGGTATGTCGTCGGCTCCCGTCTGATCGCCAACACGGCGGTGGCCGGGATGGTGCTGTGGGGCGCGTACCGGGTGGCGGACGGGACCCTCGCGCTCGGGGTTCTCGCGGCGGCGGTGCTGTTCGTGCGGCGCCTGTACGACCCGATCGACCGGCTCGCGATGTTCCTGAACGCGTACGGGTCGGCGGCCGCGTCCCTGAAGAAGATCGCGGGGCTGCTCGGGCAGGTGCCGTCCGTGCCGGAGCCCGCGGCGCCGCGCCCGCTGCCCCGGGCGGAGGCCGGACGGCCGGGCCGCGCCGTTCAGTTCGCGGACGTGGCGTTCGGCTACCGCACGGGCGGTGAGGTGCTGCCGCGGTTCGACCTGACGCTGCCCGCCGGGCAGACGGTGGCGGTGGTCGGTACGACGGGCGCGGGCAAGTCGACCCTGGCCAAGCTGCTGGCGCGGTTCTACGACCCCACGCACGGCCGGGTCCTGCTCGACGGCGTCGACCTGCGCGACCTCGCCACCGCCGAGCTGCGCCGCGCCGTGGTGATGGTGACGCAGGAGGCGTTCCTGTTCTCCGGGACGGTCGCCGAGAACATCGCGATCGGCCGCCCTGACGCGACCCGCGCCGAGATCGAGCGGGCCGCGAAGGCGATCGGGGCGCACGACTTCATCGCCGCGCTGCCCGACGGCTACGACACGGACGTGCGCAAGCGCGGCGGTCGGATCTCGGCGGGCCAGCGGCAGTTGGTCGCGTTCGCGCGTGCGCTGCTCGCGGACCCGGCGGTGCTGATCCTCGACGAGGCGACCAGTTCGCTCGACATTCCGGGCGAGCGCGCGGTGCAGCGGGCGATGGACACGGTGCTGCGCGGACGCACGGCGGTGGTCATCGCGCACCGCCTGTCCACGGTCGAGATCGCCGACCGGGTCCTGGTGATGGAGCACGGCCGGGTGGTGGAGGACGGCCCGCCCGGCCGACTCGTCGCGGGCACGGGCACGTTCGCTCGGCTGCACAAGGCGTGGCGGGAGAGCGTGGTGGGCTCGGGCTGAACCAGGGGCCCGACGCGGGCGCCTGGGGCCGACCCCAGCGACCGGCCGACCCCTGCGGCCGCCCCCCCTACGACCTACGACCGGCCGATGCGACCGACCGCTGCCACCGACCGCTGCTGCCGGCCCCGCGACCGGCCCCGGCCGTCCCGGCGGGGCTTCGGCGGGTTGGGCCGCCCGGGCCACCGGCCGGGGCGCGCGCTCACTTCGTGCCGCGGCCGAACGCTTCCTTGCGGATGATGTCGAGGAGGCTCGGGACGCCCTCCACGGTGCGGACCTCGACGACCTCGCGTATGTCGCGCCCGTCGGTCACCTGGCGCAGCAGCGCGTTGGCGAGATCGGCGCGGGAGGTGAACCGTCCTGGCAGGCGCGGGCCCGCCGCCATCCGGTAGTCGCTGACGGTGTCCGTGTCGAAGAGACCTGCCGGGCGAAGGATCGTCCAGGCGCGGTCGCTGCCGCGCACGATCTCCTCGGCGCGCCGCATGTCCTCGTACACCGTGCGCCCGACGAAACGCACGATGAACGGCTCCAGGACCTTGCGGAAGAAGAACCCCTCGCCGGGCAGTTCGGCGCCGCCGACGGATGTGGAGGTCACGCAGGCGAGTCGGGAGACGCCGTGTTTGACCATCGCCTGCGTGATGTGCGTGGCACCGGTCGAGTACACGGTGACGGGGGCCCGGCCGAAGGGCACCCCGAGCGTCGAGATCACCGCGTCGTGGCCGGCCACCGCGGCCTCGACGGCGGCGGGGTCGTGGACGTCGGCGCCGACGATCTCGACGAGCGGGCCGTGCGGCGGAAAGCCGTCGGGCCTGCGGGTGACGGCGGTGACCGCGTGGCCCTCGGCCGTGGCCTGCGCCACGACCTGGCGTCCGGTGGGGCCGTTGGCCCCGAAGACGACGATGTTCATGTGCGTTCCCCTCTCGTGAGCGCTCTGTCGCTGTTCAAGAGGGGGTGGCGGCGCGGAGTGTGACATACGGGCGGGCGGCCCGAGCGGGCGGGGGGCGGCGCGGTCCCGGTTCCGGCCCGGCGGTTAGCATGCGGCGCACGGCTGCTGCCAGGGGGGCTCGGCCGGACACCTGGACTGGGGGTACGGGCAGGAGGCGCGCATCCGGGTCAGCGGGACGTGGGACGGCCGGAAGGTCGACACGGTGGGGAGCCTGCTGGCGCAGGGCGACGAGATCACCTTTCTCGCGCCTGCCATCGGCGCCGGAAAGGCCGCCGGAGAGGGCAACCGGGACTACGCGTGGCGGGTCTCTCTGCCGCAGAACACCGGTTTCACCGCCGCCCGTTCCACGTCCTCGGGGGTGGACCTCACGATCACCGGTCACCAGGTCGTGCTCGGTTCTTCGAGGTTCGAGGGGTGACCGGCCCCGGGCCCGGCCCGGGGTCCGGGGCAGCGTCCGCCGCGTCCGCCGTGTCCCCCGTGACATGCGTCAGTTTGTCGGGGTTGGTGACCGCGTAGACGCCCGCGACCTGGTCGCCGTCGGCGGTGAGGTCGACGACCATGACGGCGAACGGGGCGTCGTCGCTGAGCAGCACCGCCGACGGGTCGCCGTTGACCGTGCGGTAGCGGACGTCGATGCCGTCCGGCACCCGGTGGGCCACGGATCCGGCGATCGCGCGGGCCACCTTGTCGCGGCCGTGCAGCGGACGCAGCGCGGCACTGCGGCCCTTGCCCCCGCCGTCGGTCCACAGGGTGACGTCCGGCGCCAGGATCTCCATGAGCGCCTCCAGGTCACCGCCGAGCGCGGCGGCCAGGAACCGCTCGGTGGCCCGCCGCTGCAACCCCGAGTCGGCGCGGTAGCGCGGGCGTCGCGCCCGTACGTGCCCGCAGGCGCGACGGGCCAGTTGCCGTACCGCCGCCGGTGAGCGGTCGAGGATCTGGGCGATCTCGGTGTGGGGGTAGCCGAACACCTCGTGCAGCACGAAGACCGCCCGCTCCAGCGGGGTGAGGGTCTCCAGGACGACGAGCAGCGCCATCGACACCGACTCGGCGCGCAGCGCCGGTTCCGCCGGGTCGGCCGGCCGGTGCCGGGACCCGGTCGCGGGCGCGTCGGTGAGCAGCGGCTCGGGCAGCCAGGGCCCCACGTACGTCTCGCGGCGGCGGTGGATCTCCGCCCGCCGGGCCAGCGCGGCGTTGACGGCGATCCGGACGAGGTACCCGCGCGGGTTGGTGATCTCCTCGGCGGCCGTGTCCCCGCTGCGGGCGGCCCAGGACAGCCAGGTGTCCTGGAGGACGTCCTCGGTGTCGGCGACGCTGCCGAGCATGTTGTAGACGACGGAGAACAGCAGCTCCCGGTGGTCGGCGAAGACCTGTGTCGGGGCGTCCTGGGCGACGCCGTCCCGCTCTGCGGTCATGAGTCCTCCATGTTTCGCGGTCACTCCTCAGAGGGCGTCGCCGCCTGAAGTGTGACATCGCGGGTGCGCCGGATCCGGGACAGCGCACCGGACGCATACCGGACACGGCACTTCACCCACCGGACTGTTTCCGGTCAATCTCCCGACGCGGTCCTGACATGTACAGGTCTCAACTGTCACTCTTCCTCACAGCCGCCGCGCAGCCGGCCCACAGCTGACTCACAGGGTTGCCGCGCTCCGGCTTCTCCACCCGCACCGCTTGTACTGCGTTCTGCCGCTCTGCCCGGACGGTCACCCCCCGTCCAGGTCACCCAGGACCGCGCGACCGCGCGGCCACGCAGAAGGAGTCCAGCGTTGACCAAGACCTCAACCTCCCACAGACCCACCCCCCGCAAATCCACCCCCCGCAGATCCGCCACGGCGCTCGTGGCGGGCGGCGCCGTCGCCGCGCTCCTCGCGCTCGCCTTCCAGCCCGGCGCGGCCTCCGCGGCCGACTCGGCGGGCAGCGC
>NZ_JAPHNL010000077.1 GCF_026274175.1 Streptomyces beihaiensis | reverse complement strand
CCCGCGCCGCCCACGCTCGCGCCGGGCCCGTCCGGTCTCACCCCGGTCTTCAAGCACGGCCCGCGTACGCGGCAGCGGATCGTCGCGCTCACCTTCGACGCCGACATGACGGCCGACGAGGGGCCGCGCGCACGGGCGGGCGAGCACTTCGACAATCCGCAACTCATCTCCACCCTGCGGTCGTTGAAGGTGCCCGCGACGATCTTCATGACCGGGAGCTGGGCCGAGCAGTACCCGGCCGAGGCCAAGGCGATGGGCAGCGACCCGCTCTTCGAGATCGGCAACCACTCGTACAGCCACTACGCGTTCACCGGCGACTGCTACGGCCTGCCGCGCGTGCGGCCCGGACAGATGCGGGCGGAGGTGGAACGCACGGCCGCGGCGTTGCGCAAGGCGGGCGTCGAGCACACGGTGCCGTACTTCCGTTTCCCCGGCGGCTGCTACGACAGCGCCGCGCTGCGCGCGCTCGCTCCCACCGGCGTCACGGCCGTCCAGTGGGACGTGGTGAGCGGTGACGCGTTCGCCAAGGACGCGGACGCGGTGACGCGGCAGGTCCTGGAAGGCGTGCACCCCGGTTCGGTCGTGGTGATGCACTGCACGCGCAGCGCGGCGCCGACGACCGAGCGCGTGGTGCGCGCCGTGGTGCCAGTGCTCCGGGAGCAGGGGTACCGGTTCGTACGGGTCTCCGACCTGATCGGCGCGGCCCGGAAGGCGAGGCCGCACGCCGGGGCGTGACCGTACGCTGGACGACATGACCCAAGCCGAGCACCGCACCGGACCCCCCGCCGACGGCCCCTTCGCCGAGTGCGTGCTGTGCCGGGAGCCGACGGAGTACCCCCGGACCACGAAGGGCGCGACGCTCTGCCCGGTCTGCCAGTGGCAGGAGGCGCAGCGCACGGCCTGCCCGGGCTGACCGACCACGCCCCGCTCGTTCGAGCCGCCCTCAGCGGCGCGACGCGAGCGCGCAGGCGCCCGCCCAGCAGGCCGCGACCGTCGGAACGGCGGCGCCGAGCGGCAGCAGCGGTACGGGGACGACCCCCTGCTCCGAGCCGGTGATCAGCGCCGTGACCGCCGCGCCCGCGGGCGAGCCGGGCACGACGAGGGCGAGCAGCGAGCACAGCAGCATCCCGCAGACCCCGAGCCCGGTGCCGCGCACCACCGGCCACGCCGTCACGGCGCCCACCGCGGCGCCGACCAGCGCGCACACCAGCATGGCGAGCAGTCCCGCCCCCGCGGCCGGGCCCACCGCCACCCGCACCCGGTGGTCATTGCTCGCCCCGTCGCTGACGCTCGCCACGACGGCGGTGGCGAGCGCGCCGAGCAGCGCCGTGGCGAGGAATCCGGCGACCAGGGTCGCCAGGTGCGCGCGCCAGGGCGCCGTCGCGGCCGCGGTGCAACCACGGGCGGCGGACGGCTCGTTCGCGACACAGATCCGGACCAGCCAGGCCCCGACGGGCAGCAGCCCCGCGGCGGCGTAACCGAGCGAGTCGAGCACCGGCTGCCCGCCCTGGACGCCGACGGCGAGGACCGCCGCGTACAGCACGACGGGCGCGAGCCAGCGCTGTGAGCGCAGCAGCAGGGCCGACTGGTAGGCGAGCAGGGCGGTGGTCACGGGCGCTCCGATCGGACGGCCACGGCGTCGGCCGGGGACGCGGCGCGCACGCCGACGACGTGCCACGGCGGCCGGGCGTCGAGCAGCGCCCGCAGCGCGGCATCGGAGTGGCTCGCCGGGACGGTGACGCGTACGGTGCGGGCGTCGACGCGGGTGACGGTGTGCGGGTGGGGCAGGCGGCCGGGGTCCGGGGCGCGCCCGTCGGGACCGCTCACCTCGATGACGACGCGTGGCCCGTTGTGGCCCCTCGTCGGCGGCACGCCGCCCCCGCCGTCGTGCCGCTCGTCCCTGACCTGCCGCAGTCGCACCCCCTCGATCGCGTACACGGCGTCGGGCACGCCCGCCAGCCGGCTCGGGTCGTGGTCGACGAAGACGACCGCGCCACCGGCCGCCGTGCGCTCGGCGACCGCCCGGTCCAGTTCGTCACGGGCGGCGGCGTCGAGCCCGGTCCACGCCTCGTCGAGGACGAGCAGTTCCGGCGCGGCGAGCAGCGCCTGGGCCACGGCGACCTTCTGGCTGCTGCCCTTGGACAGCCGGTCGAGCGGCGTGTTGGCGTAATGGGCGGCGCCGAACCGTTCCAGCCACTGCCCCGCCGCGTCGCGGGCCCGCGCGCGGGCGAGTCCGTGCACGCGGCCCATGTGCGTGAGGTAGCCGATGACGGTGAACGGCAGCGCGGGCGGGAACCGTTCGGGGACGTGGGCGGTACGGGACGGCCGCCCGGTCACACGCCCCTCGCCGGGCGCGTCGATCCCGGCGAGGAGCCGCAACAGCGTCGACTTGCCGGTGCCGTTGGCGCCCCGCACGCGCACCAGGTGACCGGCCGGCACGTCGAGGTCGACGCCGCGCAGCACCCAGGGTCCACGGATGCCGTAGCGGCGCCCGACGCCTCGCAGAGTGAGGCGCCGGTGTGGTGCGGCGGCTGAGGGATCGGCGGTGCGCATGCGGACATCGTCCCGTACGTCGTACGCGTACGGGACGGCAGGCGGAAAACGGTGTGCCCCGGCCTGGCAGACTGAAGGACGTGACCGGTGACACCAGCGACCACCCCACCGCGCCCGCGGCCTTCGACTCGGGCGCTTCCTGCCTGGACGAGGCGCCCCAGTTCGTGCTGCCGCTCGTCGTACGGATCGAGCGCGCGACGCCGCCCGCCCGTACCGACGCCCTCGAGACGGCGGCGCGGGCGGTCCTGACGCTGCTCTCGGACGAGCGCGCGCTCGGCGACGGGGTGTGGGCACAGGCCGTACGGGACTGGGAGGACGCGCGGATCCGCAAGGTGGTGCGGCGGGCCCGGGGCGCGGAGTGGCGGCGCGCGGAGGCGCTGGACGGGATCACCGTGACCGGCGAGACGGCCGAGGTGCGGGTCTTCCCGCCGGTGCCCCTGGACGGGTGGCCCGGGGATCTGGCCCGCCTCCAGGTGTCCGGCACCAACCTCGACGACCCGCGGCACCCGCCCGCCCCCGACCCGGCGGCGCCGGTCCTGTGGCTCAACCCGGGCGTCGAGATGACCGCGGGCAAGACGATGGCGCAGGCCGGGCACGGAGCCCAGCTGGCCTGGTGGGCCCTGTCCGACACGGACCGCGAGCAGTGGCGGGAGGCGGGCTTCCCGCTCTCGGTCCGGGCGGCGGCCGAGGACCGCTGGGGGCCGCTGACCCGTTCGGGACTTCCGGTGGTCCGGGACGCGGGCTTCACGGAGATCGCACCCGGCCCGACCGTCGTCGCCGAGGGCGGCCTCCGCTTCGGCCCGCTGGGTCGCCTCGAAGCGTAGGCGTGGCCTCGTGCCGATCGGCCTGCTGACGGCCCTGCGCATCGTCGAGGACGAGCTGAACCGCGAGCCCGGGGCGCGGTCCGCCCCGGGCGTGCAGCCGCCCCGCACGGCGGTGCTGCGCGTCGCGGCGCCGAGCTGGGTGGAAGGACTACGAGCAGTCCGAGGACTGCCTCCGCACCCGCGACAGCGCCGCCCTGATCGTCGGGCACGGGCCGTTTCTCGTGGACCGGCCGGACGGCGGGCCGCACCGCATGTGTCGACGCGCCGGTCGGTGGTGGAGCGGTGTCGAGACCTCCGCGCGCACTCCTACCCTTCGCGCTCGACCTCGGCGACGTTGTTCCTGACCCGCAGGAAGCTGTCCGGGGTGACGGACATCGAGTCGATGCCCGCGGCGACGAGAAGACGGGCGAAGTCCGGGTCGTCGCTGGGGCGTTGGCCGCAGAGGCCGACCTTGCGGCCCGCCCGGTGGGCGGCCTCGATCAGGGTGCGGATGCTCTCGGTGACGGCCGGGTCCCGCTCGTCGAACAGGTGTGAGAGCCGTTCGGAGTCACGGTCGACGCCGAGGGTGAGCTGGGTGAGGTCGTTGCTGCCGATGGAGAAGCCGTCGAAGCGCTCGGCGAACCGTTCGGCGAGGATGATGTTGGACGGGATCTCCGCCATGACGTAGACCTCAAGACCGTTCCGGCCGCGGACCAGGTCGTGCTCGGCCATCGCCGTGAGGACCTGGTCGGCCTCGTCGAGCGTGCGGCAGAACGGGATCATGACGACCGTGTTGGTGAGCCCCATGGTGTCCCGGACCCGGCGGATGGCGCGGCATTCGAGGCCGAAGCCCTCCCGGTAGCCCTCGCTGTAGTAGCGGCTCGCACCCCGCCAGCCGAGCATGGGGTTCTCCTCCGGCGGCTCGAAGCTCTGCCCTCCGACGAGCCTGGCGTACTCGTTGGTCTTGAAGTCGCTCATCCGCACGATGACCGGCTTCGGCCACCAGGCGGCGGCGATCCGGGCGATGCCGTACGCGAGGCGGTCGACGAAGAACTCGGCCTTGTCGTCGTAGCCGGGGGTGAGGTCGGCGATCCGCCGGCGGACGGCGTCGTCGTCCAGGTCGGCGTAGTGGACCAGGGCCATGGGGTGGATCTTGATGTGGTTGTTGACGAGGAACTCCGTGCGGGCCAGGCCCACGCCGTCGGCAGGCAGTCGCCACCAGCGGAAGGCGGCGGACGGGTTGGCGATGTTGAGCATGACCCCGGTGGTGGTGTCCGGTACCTGGTCGAGGTCGATGTCCCGCTCGTCGAAGTCGAGGAAGCCCTCGTAGACGTGGCCCTCCTCGCCCTCGGCGCAGCTGACGGTGATCTCCTGTCCGTCGGTGAGCGTGCCGGTGGCGTCGCCCGTGCCGACGACGGCCGCCACGCCCAGCTCCCGGCTGACGATCGCGGCGTGCGAGGTGCGCCCACCGTGGTCGGTGACGATGGCCGCCGCCCGTTTCATGATCGGTTCCCAGTCCGGGTCGGTGACGCCCGTGACCAGGACCGAGCCGGGCTCGAAGCGGTCGATCTCCTGGGCGTCGCGCAGGTTGCAGACCTTCCCGGTGGCGATGGCGTCGCCGACGGCCAGGCCGCCGAGCAGCGGTGCGCCGTGTTCCTTCAGCTCGTACGAGCGCAGGTGCGCGGTGTGTTTGCGGGCCTGCACGGTCTCCGGGCGGGCCTGCACGATGTGGAGATCGCCGGTGCGGCCGTCCTTGGCCCACTCGATGTCCATGGGGCGGCCGTAGTGGTTCTCGATCTCCACGGCCCAGCGCGCGAGTCGCAGGACGTCGCGGTCGTCGAGGACGTATGCCGCGCGCTGCTCCTCGGGGGTGTCCACGGTGACCGTGGGTGAGGCGTCGGAGCCGTCCGCCCCACCGTAGACGATCTTGGTCTCCTTGCCGCCGGCCCGCTTCGAGATCACCGGGTCGAGGCCGTCCCGGTCGAGGAGCGGCTTGAAGACCTGGTACTCGTCGGGGTCGACCGTGCCCGAGACGACGGACTCGCCCAGGCCCCACGAGGCGTTGACCAGGACGACGCGGGGGAAGCCGCTGTCGGTGTCGAGGGTGAACATCACGCCCGCCCCGGCCAGGTCGGAGCGGACCATCTGCTGCACGCCGACGGAGAGCGCCACCTTCAGGTGGTCGAAGCCGTTGTGCTCGCGGTAGCTGATGGCCCGGTCGGTGAAGAGCGAGGCGTAGCAGCGCCTGCACGCGTCGAGGAGCGCCGCCTCCCCGGTGATGTTCAGGAACGTCTCCTGCTGTCCGGCGAAGCTCGCCTCGGGCAGGTCCTCGGCGGTGGCGCTGGAGCGGACCGCCACGTCCGGGTCGGTGCGGTCCAGGTGCTCGGCCAGCCGCCGGTAGGCGTCGCGCACGGCGTCGGCCAGGGGCTGCGGAAGCTCGGCGTCGAGGAACATCCGCCGGATGTCGCGGCCCACGTCAGAGAGGGTGGCGCCCTCGTGCAGCGCGTCGATCCGTTCCCGTATCCGGTCGTCGAGGCCGGCCGCCTCCAGGAATGCCCGGTAGGCGTGCGCGGTGGTCGCGAATCCGCCGGGAACGCGTACGCCCCGTGCCGACAGGCTGCCGATCATCTCGCCGAGCGAGGCGTTCTTGCCGCCGACGACGTCCGTGTCGTCGGCCGTGATGTCCTCGAACCACCGGACCAGGTCGCCGTCACCGGTGCCGTTCCTGCTGCCGTTCCTACTGCCGGAAGCCATGGTCTGCCCCTTCCTGACCCCGCCCCACCGATTACCCCGTAGTTCCCTTCTCTCCCGTTGTGCCCGGTGAGGGCAAGGGGCTGGGTGGCCACGGCGAGGGCCGAACGGCCCCCCGGGCCGTGCGGGCGTGCCGGGCGAGTTCGGCGGCGACCGTCTCGGCCAGCGGTTCCACGGCGGCCGCGACCGGGTCCGTGAGGCCGACGCCCTGGGACTCGTCGGCGCCCTCGACCGCGTAGACGATCAGGCGGCCCGGGAGCCGGTCCAACGTACGGGCGAGTTCGACGGCATCCCCCAGACCGAGCCCGTGCGAGCTGGTGGAGCCGATGCCGACGTCCGGGACCCGGGTGCCGTCGCCGTCGAGCTCCAGTCGGTGGACGTGGCCGGGGCGAGCCGGGGTGGCCACCGCCGAGTCGATCACTACGGCCAGTTCCGCGCCTTCCCACAGCGTGATCAGCCGCGCGGGCTCACCGTCGCAGACCGAGAGCGTCGTGCCGTGCGGCAGCGCGTGCCGCTCGGACCTGCGAGCGAGTGCGGCGATCACCGCCCAGCCGGTTGCGTCGTCGTGCCGGAACTCGTTGCCGACACCGATCACGGCGATCCGTGTGCGAGACGTGGGGTCCTCCATGCCACGGACCGTACCTGGGCCGTCCGGGCGACAGACGGATCACTCGGCCCACCTCGGGGGCCGTCGGCCCTGCCGGGTGCCGATCGCGCCTCCATACTGACAGCTGGAGGTGGACCATGACCGACCGTGACACCACCACCGCGGTGATCGGCAAGGACGGTGTCGACGCGCTCATCTCCGTCCTCGCCGGACGCGGCCGTACGGTCGTCGGTCCGACCGTACGAGACGGGGCGATCGTGCTCGCGGAGCTCACCCGCGGCGATGAGCTGCCCTACGGCTGGGGCGTCGAGCTCGAAGCCGGTCACTACCGGCTGCGGGCACGCGAGGACGGTGCCGCGTTCGCCAACAGCGCGGGGCCGAACAGCTGGAAGACGTTTCTGCACCCGCAACGGGAACGGCAGTGGACCGCCGAGCGCCGCACCGGCAGCGGGGACGACACCGACACCGACAGCCGCGAGGCATGGGTGGTCGTGCCCGACGAGACACCGTCGCGGTCGTACGCGTTCCTCGGGGTACGGCCGTGCGATCTGCGGGCCATCGCGATCCAGGACCGTGTCCTGACCGGCGGCCCCTACGCCGACCGGGCGTATCGCGGACGGCGCGAGCGGGCCTTTCTCGTGGTGGTGGAGTGCACCGAACCGGGCGCGACCTGCTTCTGCGTCTCCATGGGTGCCGGCCCCGGCGTGGACGGCGGCAGCGACGCGAGCTACGACCTGGCGCTGACCGAGGTCGTCGACGCGGCGGGCCACCGTTTCCACGTCCGCGCGGGCAGCGCGGAGGGCGCCGCGGTCCTGGCCGAGCTCCCGCACCGCCCGGCGGACGACACCACCGCCGCGGCGGCGCGCGAGCGGGTCGCGGCGGCCGCCGGGCGGATGGGCCGCACCATGCCGGAGGTCGACCTGCGGGCCCTGATGCGCGACAGCCTGGGCGCCGAACGCTGGAACGACGTCGCCGCCCGCTGCCTGACCTGTGGAAACTGCACCATGGTCTGCCCGACCTGCTTCTGCACCAGCGCCGAGGACGTGACCGACCTGACCGGCGACCACACGGAGCGCTGGCGGCGCTGGGAGTCCTGCTTCGACCTGGAGTTCACCCATCTGCCGGGCGGCACCGTGCGTTCCTCGTCGAGCAGCCGCTACCGGCAGTGGTGCACCCATAAGCTCGGCACCTGGCACGACCAGTTCGGCAGTTCGGGATGCGTGGGGTGCGGGCGGTGCGTCGTCTGGTGCCCGGTCGGCATCGACATCACCGAAGAGGCGCACGCCCTCGCCGACGAGCGGGCCGCGGGCGAAGGAGGGACGTCATGAGCGACGGATTCCTCGGCGCGTTCTCCGACGCCCACCGCGAGCGCCTGCTCTCCTTCGCCCGTACGGTGAGCTTCCCCGCGGGCACCCGCGTCTTCGACGAGGACGATCCCGCCCAGCGGTTCTGGGTCCTGCGTCACGGGCACGTCGACCTGGACTGCCACGATCCGGCTCGTGGCGCGCTCGTCGTGGAGACGCTCGGCGAGGGTGAACTCCTCGGCTGGTCCTGGCTGTTCGAGCCGTACCGCTGGCACCTGGGCGCCACCGCGCAGGACGCGGTGACGGCGTACGAGTTCGACGCCGATCCGGTACGGGCGGCCATCGAGCAGGACGCCCGGTTCGGGCTCGCGCTCACCCGGTCCGTCGCCTCGGTGGCGATCGGGCGGCGGCTGCGGGCCTGCCGCATCCGGCTGCTCGATCTGTACCGGCCCACCGACACCGGGCGGGCCTCGGCGGGCGGTGAGCCTCGATGACCACCCCGGCCCCGTACCGGGTGGTGACCCGTACGGTCGAGGCGCCCGATGTCGCGACGCTCGTGCTGGAACCGGCGGGCGACCCGCTCCCGCCGTTCTCCCCCGGCCAGTTCGCCATGCTCTACGCGTTCGGCGTCGGCGACATCCCGGTCTCCGTCTGTGCCGTCGACGGACACCGCCTGACCCATACGATCCGTGCGGTCGGCGCCGTCTCGTCGGCGCTGCACGGGTCCCGGACCGGCGGGACGGTAGGGGTGCGCGGACCGTTCGGCACCGGATGGGGGCTCGACCACGCCGCCGGGCGGGACCTCCTGGTGATCGCCGGAGGCATCGGCCTGGCCCCGCTGCGTCCCGTGGTGCTCGCCGCGCTCGCCGCGCCGGAGCGCCACGGGCGGCTCAACGTACTCGTCGGCGCGCGCGTCCCGGGCGACCTGCTCTACGCGTCGGAGACGGACGCGTGGCGGGAGCGCGGCGCCCGCGTCCTGGTCACCGTCGACCGCCCCGACGCGCGGTGGAACGGCGACGTGGGAGTCGTCACCACCCTGCTGGGACGGGCGGCGTTCACCCCGAGCGACACGACGGCGTTCGTGTGCGGACCCGAGGTGATGATCCGCGCGACCGCCCGCGACCTGGTCGACCGCGGCCTGGACGCGGACCGCGTCCGTGTCTCACTGGAGCGCACGATGCACTGCGGCGTCGGGCACTGCGGACACTGTCAGCTCGGCCCCCTGCTGCTGTGCCGGGACGGCCCGGTCGTCACCTGGGCCGAGGCCCGGTCCCTGCTCCGCGTAAGGGAGTTGTGAGATGCCGGCCGACACCGACCCGTCCACGGCGAGCCGCCCCCGCGGCGGCCGCCCGAAGCTCGCGGTCTGGAAGTTCGCGTCCTGCGACGGCTGTCAGCTGACACTGCTCGACTGCGAGGACGAACTCCTCGGCATCGCGGGACAGGTGGAGATCTCCTACTTCCTGGAGGCGTCCAGCGCTGCGGGACCAGGACCGTACGACCTGTCGCTGGTCGAGGGCTCGATCACCACCGAGGACGACGCCCGGCGCATCCGGCACGTCCGCGAGGTGTCGCGGCGCCTGGTGACCATCGGCGCCTGCGCGACCTCCGGCGGCATCCAGGCACTGCGCAACCACGCCGACGTCACCGAGTTCCTCTCCGTCGTCTACGCCCGCCCCGACTACATCCGCACCCTCGACACCTCCACCGCGATCAGCGCCCACGTCCCGGTCGACTTCGAGCTGCGCGGCTGCCCCATCGACCGCGGCCAGCTGATCGAGGTGATCTGCGCCCACCTCTCCGGACGCACCCCGGACGTGCCCGCCCACAGCGTGTGCTTCGAGTGCAAGCGGCGCGGCACGGTGTGCGTGGTCGTCGCCCGCGGCACGCCCTGCCTCGGTCCGGTCACGCACGCGGGCTGCGGCGCCCTGTGCCCGGCCTACGGGCGCGGCTGCTACGGCTGCTTCGGCCCCTCCGACTCCACCAACTTCCCCGCCTTCGTCCCTCTGCTGCGCCGCGACGGGATGGACACGCTGG
Source organism: Streptomyces beihaiensis (assembly GCF_026274175.1). GTDB lineage: Bacteria > Actinomycetota > Actinomycetes > Streptomycetales > Streptomycetaceae > Streptomyces > Streptomyces beihaiensis. The sequence goes on along the minus strand of NZ_JAPHNL010000077.1, from coordinate 3,218 downwards.
ACGTACGACGGGTGCTGAGCACGTTCAACACGGCCGCCCCCGAGTTCGACGCGGCCGCACGGAAGGACCCGCAGACGTGACCCACCGCGAATCAAAGGTGCTGCGCGTCGGCTCGCTCACCCGCGTCGAGGGCGAGGGCGCGCTGCACCTGAGCCTGCGCGGGGGCACGGTCGACCGCGCTCGGCTCGACATCTACGAACCGCCGCGCTTCTTCGAGGCGTTCCTGCGCGGACGCGCGTACACCGAGCCGCCGGACATCACCTCACGGGTGTGCGGGATCTGCCCGGTCGCGTACCAGTTGAGCGCCTGCGCCGCGGTGGAGGACGCTTGCGGCGTCGTGGTGGACGGGCAACTGGCGGCGCTGCGGCGCCTGTTGTACTGCGGCGAGTGGATCGAGAGCCATGCCCTGCACATCTGTCTGCTGCACGCGCCGGACTTCCTCGGCGCCGACAGCGCCATCGACCTCGCCCGCACGCGGCGCGAGGACGTCGAGCGCGGCCTGCGCCTGAAGCAGGCGGGCAACGCGATCCTCGACACGCTCGGCGGCCGGGCTATCCACCCCGTCAACGTCCGCCTCGGAGGCTTCCACCGCGTCCCGACCGCCGCCGAACTGCGGCCCCTGGCGCAGCGGTTGCGCCGCGCCCGCGACGACGCCGAGGAGATGGTGCGCTGGGTGGCGGGCTTCGAGTTCCCCGACGCCGCGTCCGGGTGCAACCACGATCTGCTCGCCCTGGCCGAACCGGGCACGTACGCCATCGAGACGGGCACCCCGACCGTGATGCCCGCCCCGGGCTCCGCCGGTCTGCCCGCCGACAGCGACGGCCCGCTGCCCACCCGAACCTTCGCCGTCAGCGCCTTCGGCGACCACGTGGTGGAGCGGCAGGTGCCGCACTCGACCGCGCTGCACTCGCTGCTCGACGGCCGCCGCCATCTGACGGGCCCGCTGGCCCGCTACGCGATCAGCGGCCGATGGCTCTCCCCGCTCGCCCTTGAGGCAGCGCGGGCGGCCGGGCTCGGCGACCCGCGCGACGGCGTGGTCTGCCGCAACCCGTTCCGCAGCATCGTCGTCCGCGCCGTCGAGACCCTGTACGCGGTCGACGAGGCGCTGCGCCTCATCGCGGCCTACCAGCCGCCACCCCGCCCCTTCGTCGAGGTCCCACCGCGCGCCGCCACCGGCCACGGCGCGACCGAGGCGCCGCGCGGCCTGCTCCACCACCGCTACACCTTGGACGCCGACGGCACGCTCACCGAGGCCGTTCTCGTCCCGCCGACCGCGCAGAACCAGGGTGCCATCGAGGAGGACCTGCGGCGCATGGTCGAGGAGCGGCTCGGCGGCGGCGCGGCCACGGACGCCGAGCTGACCGCGCTGTGCGAGCGGGCGATCCGCAACCACGACCCGTGCATCTCCTGCTCCGCCCACTTTCTGCGACTCACCGTCGAGCGCGGCTGAGCGACGGTCACCCTGGGATGCGTCATCATCGCCAGGACGAGGCCCGGTCCCGGCACGGAGGGCCATGGGGCCATCAGGGAAGGCCCTACCCGGCCCGGAGGTTGTTGCGGTGCGGATCCTGCTGATCGCCCGTGCGTTCAACAGCTTGAGCCAACGCGTCTTCGCCGAGCTGCGTGATCACGGCCACGACGTGGCGGTGGAGCTCTCGTCGAGGCGCTGCTGACCACGACGGACCGGCTGGTCGTCGCGGCGCTCGGCGGCGACGCCGCGGCGGGCGGCGCGGTCCTCGCGCTCGCCGCCGACGACGTGTGGTGCCGGCGCGGCGCCGTGCTCAATCCGCACTACCGCCTGATGGGGTTGCACGGCTCGGAGTTCTGGACCTACACGCTGCCGCGCAGGGTCGGCGCCGCGCAGACCGAGCGGCTGATGCGGCGCGCCCTGCCGGTCAGCGCGGCCGCCGCGGTCGACCTGGGCCTTGCCGACCGGGTCGTCGACGCCGCGTCGCGGGAGTTCGCGGGGCGCGTCAGGGATCTGGCCCTGGGCGTGGCCGCGTCCACCCCGCTGCAGCGGCGGGTCAGCGAGAAGAAGGCGGTACGGGAACGGGACGAAGCCGCCAGACCGCTGCGCGCCTACCGGGAGGACGAACTGGCGCACATGCGGCGGGACGTCGCCCCGGGGGCTCCGTCCCACGCGCTGCGCCGCGCCTTCGTCCGCCACGAGCAGGCGACCGGCACTCCGCCGCATCTACGGGACGCGGCGATCGGCCGCGGCGGGCCCGGCGAACCTCAAATCTAGCTCTGAACGTCTCTTCCTCCGGGTTCGCGCGGGTAAGCGAGGTCATGACACAGGTACGCGGGGGCGGGGGAGCCCACCGCCATGTGCGAGGAGGGGGACGGGCATGCAGCACCTTGGCACCGGGATCGGCTGGCGGCCGGAGATCGCCGACGCGGTCGAGGCGATGCCGGGCATCGACTGGGTCGAGGCCGTCGCGGAGAACGTCTGTCCGGGCCGTCTGCCCGATTCCCTGGAGCGGCTGCGCGGGCGCGGCGTCACCGTCGTGCCGCACGGCGTGTCGCTGGGGCTCGGTGGCGCGGACCGGCCCGACGAGCGGCGCCTCGCCGATCTCGCCGCGCGCGCCGAGGCGCTCGGCGCGCCGCTGGTTTCCGAGCACATCGCCTTCGTACGGGCCGGGGGCGCGCGCACCGCGTCGCGGCTCCTCGAGGCCGGGCATCTGCTGCCGGTGCCGCGCACCCGTGACGCGCTCGACGTGCTGTGCGAGAACGTGCGGATCGCGCAGGACGCGCTGCCGGTGCCGCTGGCGGTGGAGAACATCGCGGCGCTGTTCGGCTGGCCGGGCGAGGAACTGTCGCAGGGGCAGTTCCTGTACGAGTTGGTGGAGCGCACCGGCGTACGTCTCCTGATCGACGTGGCCAATCTGCACACCAACCACGTCAACCGCGGCGAGGATCCGGCCAAGGCGCTCGACGAACTGCCCGTGGAGGCCATCGCGTACGTGCACGTGGCGGGCGGGTTCGAGCGGGACGGCGTGTGGCACGACAGCCACGCGCACCCCGTTTCGCAGCCGGTCCTCGACGTGCTGGCCGACCTGGCGTCCCGAGTGACGCCGCCCGGTGTGCTGCTCGAACGCGACGAGAACTTCCCCGACGACCTGGGCGAGTTGGAGCGGGAGGTGGCGGCGGTCCGGGAGACGGTCGCGGCCGCCGCGGCCCCGGGGCCGGAACCGGCGGCCCCGTGTCCGGCCCCGGCG
>NZ_JAPHNL010000076.1 GCF_026274175.1 Streptomyces beihaiensis | reverse complement strand
CGCCGTCGTACAGGGCGAGGATGTCCCAGTGGAGGGCGGCGCCGACGCGGACGGGGGCGTTGGTGAAGCGGTGGGACCCGGACTGGGTCAACCGCGGCGCGCTCTCCTTCCTCGCCGAGGCATCCGACCTCCTCGCCGGGCAGCTCGACGTCGACATGGTCGCCGCGCTCGTCGGCCAGCTTCTGGTGCCGCGGCTCGCCGACTGGTGCGCGGTCTGGTTCTACGACGAGGAGGGGCGCGGCCTGCCCGACACCGTCGAACGCGACCCGCGCGGCACCGACCCCCTGCCCCCGCCCCGCCTCGCCCGTGTCTGGCACGCCCACGAGAGCCGCATCGAGGAGCTGCGCGGCCACCTGGAGAAGGAGCCGCCCAAGCTGCCCGACGGCGTGCAGTCCGCCGCCGTGCCCGTGCCCTGGCCGTTCGAGCGCGACTTCACGCGGAGCGCCACCGCGGCGGCCGAGGACGAGACCGGCGCCGCTCTCGCCTACCGGCTCGCCGCGGGCGGCCGCACCCTCGGCATCCTGCTGATCGGGCGCGCCGGGATCATCCGCTTCCCCGACGAGGTGACCGGGCTCGTCGAGGACTTCAGCCGCCGCGTCGCCCTCGCCGTCAGCGCCGCCCGCCGCTACACCCGCCAGGCCACCATCAGCCGCATCCTCCAGCGCGGCCTGCTGCCCACGTCCATCGCCGAGATCCCCGGCGTCGAGACCGCGCTCGTCTACGAGCCGAAGGAGGCGGGCGGCCCCGGCGGCGACTTCTACGACGTGTTCCCCGCGGCCGACGGCCGCTGGTGCTTCGCCCTCGGCGACGTCCAGGGCAAGGGGCCGGAGGCGGCCGTCGTCATCGGCCTCGCCCGGCCCTGGCTGCGCCTCCTCGCCCGCGAGGGCTACCAGGTGGCCCAGGTCCTCGACCGACTCAACCGGCTGCTGCTCGACGACGCGACCGAGGCCGCCGACGCGGCGGCCCGCGCCCTCGTCGCCGTGGACGGCCAGGCCGCGCTTCCCGAGGGCTGCGCCTCCCGCTTCCTCTCCCTCCTCTACGGCGAGCTCACCCCGGCGGCCGACGGCACCGCCGTGAGCTGCACCATCGCCTCCGCCGGGCACCCGCTGCCACTGCTGATGCGGCCCGACGGGCAGGTCGCCCCCGTGGCCAGCCCGCAGGTGCTGCTCGGCGTCGTCGACGACCCCGACTACACCGCCGAGACGTTCGAGCTGACCTCCGGCGACACGCTGCTGTGCGTCACGGACGGGGTCACCGAGCGGCGCAGCGGCGCCCGCCAGTTCGACGACGACGACGGTCTCGCCCACGCCCTGTCCGGCTGCGTGGGCCTGACGGCGCAACTGCTCGCCGAGCGCATCCGCCGCCTGGTGCACGCCTTCTCGGACGCGCCGCCCGACGACGACCTGGCGCTGCTCGTGCTCCAGACGCAGTGACGACGACCGGGCGGCACGGGGTTGCGCGGCGACGCGGGACAATGGGCCCATGCCTTCCGCACTGCCCGACGGCGAGCCCGTCCCCGACGACGGCTCCCTGCCCGCCTCGGCCCTCACCGGCGCCGGCTCCCGGCCCCTCGGCTTCTACCTGCACGTCCCGTACTGCGCCACGCGCTGCGGCTACTGCGACTTCAACACCTACACGGCGACCGAGCTGCGCGGCTCCGGCGGTGTGCTCGCCTCCCGCGACAACTACGCCGACACCCTGGTCGAGGAGGTCCGCCTCGCCCGCAAGGTGCTCGGCGACGACCCGCGCCCGGTGCGCACGGTCTTCGTGGGCGGCGGCACCCCGACGCTGCTCGCCGCCGCCGATCTCGTACGGATGCTGGGCGCGATCCGCGACGAGTTCGGGCTCGCGGACGACGCCGAGGTGACGACCGAGGCCAACCCGGAGTCGGTCGGCCCCGCGTACCTGGCCGAACTGCGGGCGGGCGGCTTCAACCGCGTCTCCTTCGGCATGCAGAGCGCGCGGCAGCACGTGCTGAAGGTCCTCGACCGCACGCATACGCCGGGGCGGCCCGAGGCGTGCGTCGCCGAGGCGCGGGCGGCGGGGTTCGAGCACGTCAACCTGGACCTGATCTACGGCACACCGGGCGAGAGCGACGACGACTGGCGGGCCTCGCTGGACGCGGCCCTCGGTGCCGGTCCCGACCACGTGTCGGCGTACGCCCTGATCGTCGAGGAAGGCACCCAGCTGGCCCGGCGCATCCGGCGCGGAGAGGTGCCGATGACCGACGACGACGTGCACGCGGACCGGTACCTCATCGCGGACGAGCTGCTGTCGGGCGCCGGGTTCGACTGGTACGAGGTGTCGAACTGGGCGACCTCCGACGCCGCCCGCTGCCTCCACAACGAGCTGTACTGGCGCGGCGCCGACTGGTGGGGCGCGGGCCCCGGCGCCCACTCGCACGTCGGCGGCGTCCGCTGGTGGAACGTGAAGCACCCGGGCGCGTACGCGGCGGCCCTTGCGCAGGGCCGGTCCCCGGGCGCCGGGCGGGAACTCCTGGCGGACGAGGACCGGCGGGTGGAGCGGATCCTGCTGGAGCTGCGGCTGCGGGACGGCTGCCCGGTGGAACTCCTGAAGCCGGACGGACTGGCGGCGGCGCGGAAGGCCGTGGCGGACGGGTTGCTGGAGGCCGGGGCGTTCGAGGACGCGGGGCGGGCCGTGCTGACGCTGCGGGGGCGGCTGCTGGCGGACGCGGTGGTGCGGGATCTGGTGGACTGACCGGGGCGACCCGCAGGCAGCGAGACCGCAGGCTCAGGGCACGGTCACGTGGTCGATCAACCGCTCCACACACCCCAACAGTTCCGGCTCCAGGTCCTTGTAGGAGCGCACCCGGCCCAGGATGTGCTGCCACGCCTCCCCGGTGTGCGCCACCCGCCAGCCGAGTGCCCGGCACACGCCCGTCTTCCAGTCCTGCCCGCGCGGCACCTTCGGCCAGGCCGCGATGCCGACCGAGGACGGCTTCACCGCCTCCCAGATGTCGATGTACGGGTGGCCGACCACCAGCGCGTGCTCGCTCGTCACGGACTGGGCGATCCGCCACTCCTTCGAGCCGGGCACCAGGTGGTCGACGAGGACGCCCAGGCGCGCGTCGGGGCCCGGCGCGAACTCGGCGACGATCGCCGGGAGGTCGTCGACGCCTTCGAGGAACTCCACCGCCACGCCCTCGATGCGCAGGTCGTCGCCCCAGACGCGTTCGATCAGCTCGGCGTCGTGCTTGCCCTCCACGTAGATCCGCCCGGCCCGCGCCACCCGTGCCCGCGCCCCGGGCACCGCCACCGAACCGGACGCCGTACGCGTGGGCCGCGCCGGGGCCGGGGCCACCGACGACGGGCGGACCAGCGTGACCACCTTGCCGTCGATCATGAAACCGCGCGGCTCCATCGGGAAGACGCGCAGCTTGCCGAACCGGTCCTCCAGGGTCACCGTCGGGCCCTGCGCCGTCTTCTCGACCCGCACGACCGCCCCGCAGAACCCCGTGGTGACCTCCTCCACGACCAGATCGCGGTCGGCGGGTACCTCGGGAACGGAAGCCTTCCGCTTCCACGGGGGAGTCAGGTCGGGCGAGTAGCGGCGGCTCCGCGGGCTCGAAGGACCGTCGTGGGAGGCGCGGTGGCGGGAGGCGGGTGGGCACATTCGGCCGACGATATGAACAGCCCGCCCCGCCACGGCTACGACACGCCGAACCGCTCCGCCAGTGTGGCGCGCTGCGCACGGACAAACGCCGCATTCACCACCGAGCCGTGCCCGGGAACGTACAGCGCGTCCTCGCCGCCGAGCGCGAGCAGCCGGTCGAGCGCCGCCGGCCAGTGCGCGGGTGCCGCGTCCGGTCCCGCCTGCGGCTCGCCCGACTCCTCCACCAGGTCGCCGCAGAACACGACCTCCCGGCCGCCCGGGCCGCCGCCCGGCACCAGGACCGTCAGATCGTGGCCGCTGTGCGCCGGGCCGACGTTCGCCAGCAGCACCTGGCGCTCGCCGCCCAGGTCGAGCGTCCACTCGCCGGACACCCGGTGCTGCGGCGTGACGAGGACGTCCACCGCCTCCGCGGCCGTCTGAGGCGGGACGCCGTGCCGTACGGCGTCCGAGCGCAGCTCGTCACGGCCGCGCGCGGCGAAGAGGGTGTCGATGCCCACGGGCCCGTACACCTCGACCCCCGCGAACGCCGCCGTGCCCAGGACGTGGTCGAAGTGCGGATGGGTGAGGGCGATGTGCGTCACGCGCGCCCGCTCGCCCGCCGCGTTCCCGACCCCCGCGAGCAGCCGCCCGGCGTCCCCGCGCAGCCGGGCGCCTTCACGCAGCGAGGACCCCGTGTCGATCAGCAGGGCGGCGCCCTCGCCGACGACCAGGCCGCTCGTGCAGTCCCAGCCGGGCAGCCGCACACGGCCCACGCCGGGGGCCAGTTCCTCCCAGCCCGTCCCGGACCAGTCGATACGTTCCATGGCCCCGACGCTAGCGCCAGGTCGGCGCCCTTGCCGCGCCACTACCCACCGGCCGTACACTGACCCGGGGACGCCTGGCACTCACCCGTATCGAGTGCCAATGAGTGCCGAACGGGAAGACGACGGGAAGACCGCGACACGGATCGCGACACGAAGGACGCTGGAGGTGCGCGCCGATGCTCAGTGAACGCAGGCTCGAGGTACTGCGTGCCATCGTCCAGGACTACGTGGGCACGGAGGAGCCCGTCGGCTCCAAGGCGCTGACCGAGCGGCACAGCCTCGGTGTCTCCCCGGCGACGGTCCGCAACGACATGGCGGCCCTGGAGGACGAGGGGTTCATCGCCCAGCCGCACACCAGCGCCGGGCGGATCCCCACCGACAAGGGGTACCGCCTCTTCGTCGACAAGTTGACGAGCGTGAAGCCGATGACCGCGCCCGAGCGGCGCGCCATCCAGAACTTCCTCGAAGGCGCCGTCGACCTCGACGACGTCGTCGGCCGCACGGTCCGGCTGCTCGCGCAGCTGACCCGGCAGGTCGCGATCGTCCAGTACCCGTCCCTGACCCGCTCCACCGTGCGCCACGTCGAGCTGCTCTCGCTCGCGCCCGCGCGTCTGATGCTCGTGCTGATCACGGACACCGGGCGGGTGGAGCAGCGGATGATCGACTGCCCGGCGCCGTTCGGCGAGTCGTCTCTCGCGGATCTGCGGGCCCGGCTCAACAGCCGGGTCGCGGGCCGCCGGTTCGCCGACGTCCCGCAGCTGGTGCAGGACCTGCCGGAGGCGTTCGAGCAGGAGGACCGCGGGACGGTCTCGACGGTGCTCTCCACTCTCCTGGAGACGCTCGTCGAGCAGAAGGAAGAACGGCTGATGATCGGCGGCACCGCCAATCTCACCCGCTTCGGACATGATTTTCCCCTCACCATCAGGCCCGTGCTCGAGGCCCTTGAGGAGCAGGTCGTGCTCCTCAAACTGCTCGGTGAGGTCAATGATTCGGACATGGCCGTACGGATCGGCCATGAGAACGCCCACGAGGGGCTCAACTCCACGTCCGTCGTGTCGGTCGGTTACGGTTCGGGCGGCGAGGCAGTCGCCAAGCTCGGCGTGGTCGGACCGACCCGCATGGACTACCCGGGAACGATGGGAGCAGTACGCGCAGTGGCACGTTACGTCGGACAGATCCTGGCGGAGTCGTAAATGGCCACGGACTACTACGCCGTGCTCGGCGTGCGCCGCGACGCTTCCCCGGAAGAGATCAAGAAGGCCTTTCGCAGGCTCGCCCGCGAGCTTCACCCGGACGTGAATCCGGACCCGAAGACGCAGGAGCGCTTCAAGGAGATCAACGCGGCCTACGAGGTCCTCTCCGATCCGGAGAAGAAGCAGGTCTACGACCTGGGTGGCGATCCGCTGTCGCAGTCCGGCGGCGGGGGCGGCGCGGGCGGCTTCGGCGGCGCGGGGTTCGGGAACTTCTCGGACATCATGGACGCGTTCTTCGGTACGTCGTCGCAGCGCGGCCCGCGCTCGCGCACGCGGCGCGGCCAGGACGCCATGATCCGGCTCGAGGTCGAGCTGGACGAGGCCGCGTTCGGGACGACCAAGGACATCCAGGTCGACACCGCTGTGGTGTGTTCGACCTGCAGCGGTGAGGGCGCCGCGCCGGGGACCTCCGCGCAGACCTGCGACATGTGCCGCGGCCGCGGCGAGGTCTCCCAGGTCACGCGCTCCTTCCTCGGCCAGGTCATGACCTCGCGGCCGTGCCCGCAGTGCCAGGGCTTCGGCACGGTCGTGCCGACCCCGTGCCCGGAGTGCGCCGGCGACGGCCGCATCCGCTCGCGGCGGACGCTGACCGTGAAGATCCCGGCCGGTGTGGACAACGGCACGCGCATCCAGCTCGCGGGTGAGGGCGAGGTCGGTCCGGGCGGCGGCCCCGCCGGCGACCTCTACGTCGAGATCCACGAGCTGCCGCACCCCACCTTCCAGCGGCGCGGCGACGACCTGCACTGCACCGTCACCATCCCGATGACCGCGGCGGCGCTCGGCACGAAGGTGCCGCTGGAGACGCTCGACGGCATGGAGGAGATCGACATCCGGCCCGGCACGCAGTCCGGCCAGTCGGTCCCGCTGCACGGGCGCGGTGTCACGCACCTGCGGGGCGGGGGCCGGGGCGACCTGATCGTCCATGTCGAGGTCACGACGCCGCAGAAGCTCGACCCCGAGCAGGAGCGGTTGCTGCGCGAGCTTGCCAAGATGCGCGGCGAGGAGCGGCCCACCGGACAGTTCCAGCCGGGGCAGCAGGGGCTGTTCTCGCGGCTGAAGGATGCGTTCAACGGGCGGTGAGCCGGTTGGTGGCGGGGCCCGAAGGCGCGCCTTCGGGCCCCGTTTCTTCACGCTTTCCGGAGGGTGCCGCTCTACGTGACCCCTTCGATTCGGCCGTCCGGGTCGTACATGGCACGATGCCGTCATGTCCTGTGCACTGACCGATCTCTGTCACTACCCGATCGTGCAGGCCCCCATGGCGGGTGGCGCGTCCCGTCCCGAGCTCGCCGCCGCCGTGTGCGAGGCCGGAGGGCTCGGGTTCCTCGCCGCCGGGTACAAGACCGCCGACGGCATGTACCAGGAGATCCAGCAGGTGCGGGCGCTCACCGGCCGCCCCTTCGGCGTCAACCTCTTCGTGCCGCAGCCCGACTGCGCCGACCCGGCCGCCGTCGACGTCTACCGCAACCAGCTCGCCGGTGAGGCCGGCTGGTACAGCACGCCGCTCGGCGACAGCGACGCCTCCCTCGACGACGGGTTCGACGCCAAGCTCGCCATCCTCGTCGACGACCCGGTGCCGCTGGTCAGCTTCACCTTCGGCTGCCCCACCCGCGAGACCGTCGAAGCGCTGCGCCGCGTCGGCACCCGCACCGCCGTCACCGTGACCACCGTGGAGGAGGCACAGGCCGCCGAGGAGGCGGGCGCCGACGCCGTGTGCGTCCAGGGCACGGAGGCGGGCGGACACCAGGGCACCCACCGCGACATCCCGGCGGGTGACGGCAGCTCGATCGGGCTGCTCTCGCTCGTCACGCAGGTACGGGAGGCCGTGGCGCTGCCCATCGCCGCCGCCGGAGGCATCATGCGCGGCGCTCAGATCGCCGCCGTGATCGCCGCCGGGGCCGAACTCGCCCAGCTCGGCACCGCGTTCCTCGTCACCCCCGAGTCCGGGGCGCCCGCCCTGCACAAGAGGTCCTTGACCGACCCGCTGTTCACCCGCACCGAACTGACCCGCGCGTTCTCCGGGCGGCCCGCGCGCGGCCTGGTCAACCGGTTCATGCGCGAGCACGGCCCCTACGCCCCGGCCGCGTACCCGCAGGTCCACTACATGACGTCGCCGCTGCGCAAGGCCGCCGCCAAGGCCGGTGACCCGCAGGGCATGGCGCTGTGGGCGGGGCAGGGGCACCGGCTCGCCCGGGAGCTGCCTGCCGGGCAGCTCGTCGAGGTGCTGGCCGCCGAACTCGACGCCGCCCGCGGCGCGTCGGCCGGGCGGGGCGCCGCGTGACCGCGCCGGTGTTCGTCGTCGACGGTCCGGTGCCGGGCGAGCGCACGTACGTCCTGGACGGTCCGGAGGGACGGCACGCCGTGTCCGTGAAGCGGCTGCGGGCGGGCGAGAGCGTGGTGCTGACCGACGGGCTCGGGGCCTGGAGCGAAGGGACCGTCGCCGCCGCCGAGGGCAAGGACCGGCTCGTCGTCGACCTCGGCCCCGCCCACACCGAGCCCGAGGAACGGCCACGCATCACCGTCATCCAGGCGCTGCCCAAGGGCGACCGCGGCGAACTGGCCGTCGAGACCATGACCGAGACCGGCGTCGACGCGATCGTGCCGTGGACGGCGTCCCGCTGCGTCACCCAGTGGCGCGGCGAGCGCGGCCTCAAGGCGCTCGGCAAGTGGCGCGCCACCGCACGGGAGGCCGGGAAGCAGTCCCGCCGCGTCCGCTTCCCCGAGGTGGCCGACGCCGCGTCGACCAAGGAGGTCGCGCGGCTGCTCGCCACGGCCGACCTCGCGGCGGTGCTGCACGAGGACCGCGACTGCGACAGCGCGCCCCTGGCCTCGGCCGACCTCCCGGCGGACGGGGACATCGTCCTGGTCGTGGGGCCCGAAGGGGGCGTGTCCCCCCAGGAGCTGGAGACGTTCCGGGCGGCCGGGGCGCGGCCGTACCGGCTGGGCCGGAGCGTGCTGCGTACCTCCACGGCCGGTACGGCGGCGGTGGCGCTGCTGCTCGGCCGCACCGGACGCTGGGGCTGACGCCGGCCGGCGGGACCGACCTCGTACGCTGAGCGCATGGAACTCGCCCAAGTGCGCCTGCTCGTCACCGACTTCGCCGCCTGCTACCGGTTCTACGCCGACGTCCTCGCGCTCACCCCGCAGTCCGGCGCCGAGCGCGGCCCGTACGAGAAGTTCTCGCCACCGGCCGGCTCCGCCGGGATCGCCCTGCAGGAGCGGAGCACGATGGCCGGGGTGCTCGCCGAGGCCGGGGAGCACCCCGGCCGTCATGCCCCGTTGCGCTCGCTGATCGCGCTGCGCGTCGACGACCTGGACGCGTACTGCGCCGGGATCGCCGAGCGCGGCGGAGTGCTCGCGCAGGGGCCCGTGCCCATGACGGACCGGATGCGCGTCGCCCACATCAAGGACCCCGAGGGCAATGTCGTCGAGCTCCAGGAGTGGCTGCGGGCGCGTCCGGTGTGAGAAGCCCTGCGCCGGACCCCGGCGGCTGACATGATGGCGAGGGCCGGCGCACGCGCGGGCCGGGGGCAGGCCACGAGGTCCGGGGGGACGATGAGCGGCACCACAGCGTCGGCGCTGGTACGGCTGAAGTCGGCGCAGAAGAGCGCCAAAGGCGTTTCGTTGTACTCGCGGTTCGTCAACCGGCCCGTCGGGCGGTTGTTCGCCGCCGGTGCCTACGCCCTCGGGCTGACACCCAATCAGGTCACCTTGGTCAGCGCGGTGTTCAGCGGCGCGGCCGTCGCCGCCGCCGCGCTGGCCACGCCCACCTGGACACTGGGCCTGCTGGTCTGGCTGGGGCTCGCCGTGGGATTCGCCTTCGACTCCGCGGACGGGCAGCTCGCCCGGCTGCGTGGCGGGGGCAGCGCGGCGGGGGAGTGGCTCGACCATGTCGTGGACTGCGCCAAGCTCACGACACTGCACATCGCCGTGCTCATCGCCTTCTACCGTCACCCCGGCCACTTCGGCACCACGAGCGACGGCTGGCTGCTGGTGCCGCTCGGCTTCCAACTGGCCGCCGTCGTCACGTTCTTCGGCGGCCTGCTCACCGAACAGCTCAAGCCCGAAGGGGGCCCCGGCGCCTCCGCCGTGCCGTCCACGGCACGGGCGGTGGCGTTGCTCCCGGTCGACCACGGGGTGTTCTGCCTGGTCTTCCTGCTGCTCGGCGGCGGCACCGTCTTCCGCTGGGCCTACACCGCGCTCGGCGCCGCCGCGGCCCTCTTCCTGGCCGCCTTCCTCACCAAGTGGTTCCGGGAGCTGTCCGCCGTTCGCCGGTGACATCCACGCCGTCGAGGGTGTCCAGGGCGCGACGCAGCTGCGTGCTGGAGGTGTGCACGGTGTACGGGAAGTAGACGATGTCCACGCCGACCGTGGCGAAGTCCCGTTCGAGACGTTCACCCTTCGGGGTGCCACGCCAGTCGTCGCCTTTGAACAGCGCGTCGAAACGGACCTGTTGCCATGTCTCGAGCTTGTCGGGAACGGTCTCCACGAAGGCCGCGTCCACGAACCGGACGCTGCGCACGATCTCCAGCCGCTCCACCAGCGGGATCATCGGGCGCCGCCCCTTGGCCCGCTCGGCCATCTCGTCCGAGACCACGCCCGCGACCAGGTAGTCGCACTGGGCGCGGGCATGGCGCAGGATGTTCAAGTGCCCGATGTGGAAGAGGTCGTAGGCACCCGGCGCGTAGCCCACGCGGTACGGTCTGCTCGTCGGCACAGTTCGTCCCCTCGCTTCGTCGTGTCCCCCGACGCGCCCGCCCTGTCGCGGGCGGGATGCGTCGACTTTGACGATAGCGTTCATGTTCCGTGCAAGATGGGTGAACAGATAGTGTGCGTCCTGTTCGCGCCTCTGGTGCCGGTCGGTTTCGGCCCCCCGGCGCGGTGTGTGCGCACCGGGGAGGGCCGCCGAGGCGGCCGGGGGAAGGGGTTCGTCGCGTGGCACACGTGCGTCATGACAACGAAGCGGAGTCCGGGCGGAGTCGGGGCGAGATCCCCGCGCAGAGCCCTGCCCCGGACGTCGAACGCGCCGCGTCGCGGCGCCGGTCGCGCCGCCGACTGCTCCTCGTGTCCACCAACTACGCGCCCGAGCACACCGGCATAGGGCCCTACGCGACCGGCATCGCCGAGCACTGGGCCCGCTCCGGCCATGACACGCACGTGCTCGCCGGTCTTCCGCACTACCCGTCCTGGCGGCTCGCGCCCGGCTACGAGGGCGTGTGGCGGACCACCGAGACGCGCGCCGGGGTCACCGTCCACCGCCGCCGCCACACCGTCCCGGCCCGTCAGAGCGCCCTGCGCCGGGCCCTGTTCGAGGGGTCGATCCTCGCCCACGGTCTCGCCGCGCCGCCGCGCACCGGACGCCCCGACGCCGTACTGGCTCAACTGCCCAGCCTGGCGGGCGGGGTGCTCGGCGCCCGCATCGCCGCCCGCCACCGGGTGCCGTACGTGCCCGTGGTGCAGGACCTGATGGCAGCGGCCGCCGCCCAGTCCGGCATCCAGGGCGGCGGCCGGGCCGCCGCCCTCGCCGAGCGCGCCGAGACGTGGGTGCTGCGCCGCGCCACGCTCGTCGGCGTCATCCACGAGACGTTCGTCGAACGGGTCACCGCCATGGGAGTGGACCCGGCGCGCATCCGTGTGGTGCCCAACTGGTCGCACATACAGGCGCCTTCGGGCGACCGGGAGCGGACCCGGGCACGGCTCGGCTGGGCGCCCGGACAACCGGTCGTCCTGCACTCCGGCAACATGGGCCTCAAGCAGGGCCTGGAGGTGCTGGTCGACGTGGCACGCCGGGCGCCGGACGTGCGCGTGGTCCTCATGGGCGACGGCAACCAGCGCGAGCGGCTTCTCCAGCGCGGCGCGGGGCTGCCCAACCTGGAATTCCTGCCGCCCGCCGACGACGGCGACTTCCCGGACGTCCTGGCGGCCGCCGACGTCCTGGCCGTCACGCAGCGGGCGTCCGTGCTCGACATGAGCGTCCCGTCCAAGCTCACCTCCTACTTCGCGGCCGGGCGCCCGGTCGTCGCCTCCGTCGCCGCCGAGGGCGGCACCGCGCGCGAGGTGCGGCGCTCCGGGGCCGGGGTCCTGGTGGAACCGGAGAGTCCCGAACAGCTCCTGGCCGCAGTGCGTAGACTCGTCGAAGATCCGGTGCGGGCCGGTCAGTTGGGCGAGCGGGGGCCGCGCCACGTGGCGACCCACCTGTCGCGGGAGGCGGGGCTCGCGCGGATCGACGCGCTGATCGACGAGGCGTTGGGGGGACTGGGGACATGAGCGAGACACACGAGGCCGGGCGGGGCGAGGAAGAACCCGAGCAACTGCGGGAACAGTTCCGCCAGTTGCTGCGCTACCGCTGGCTGATCGGCGGCGGCGTCGGCGTCGGCCTGCTCGCCGGGGCATGGCTCGGCATCACCGGCGCCGAGAGCTACGCGGCCACCACCGACGTGGTGCTGCGCGCGCCCACCAGCGACCCGTTCGCGCCGACCATCTCCGCCGACAAGGCGGTCAACATGGGCTCCGAGCGCCAGACGGCCCTCAGCCGCAAGGTGGCCGAGGGCGCCGCCAAGAAGCTCGGCATGAGTGACGCGGACGTGGACGCCCTGCAAAAGGGCCTCCAGGTCACCAATCCGCCGCAGACCCTCGTCCTGCACTTCACGTACAACGCGTCCAGCCCGGCCGAGGCCGCCCGCCGCGCCAACGCCCTCACCCAGTCCTACATCGAGCTGCGCAAGCGGCAGTGGGAGGACATCCGGGACGCGATGCTCAGGAGCCTGCAGAACCAGCTCAGCCCCATCGCCAAGCAGAACGACGACATCAGCAAGCGCATCAAGGGGCTGCCCAACGGGTCGGCCGCCGACTCCGCCTACGCCGTGCAGGCCAACCTGCTGAACCGGATCACCGAACTCCGCGGCAAGATCACCAGTTTGAAGTCGCTCGACATGACGCCCGCCAACGTGATCCGCACGGCCACGCCGCCCGCCGCCTCCGACGGCCCCGGCCTGCCCCTCTCGCTCGGCCTCGGCGGCGCGGTCGGCATCGGCCTCGGTCTGCTGGGCGCCTGGGTACGGCTGGTCTTCGACCCGGCACCGCGCTCCCCCGTCGATGTGGCCCGTGCGGTGCGCGGCCCGGTGCTCGGCACCCTGCCGCGCGGTGCGACCGGACCGTTGGTGGTGGGCGGCGCCGAGTCGCGAGCCGCCGAGGAGTACCGGTCGATCGCCTTCCGGCTCGCCTACGACGACCGGTTCGCGGACCGCCGCAGGCTCCTGGTCGTCGCGCCGCGCGGCCCCATGGCGCCCACCGTCGCCGTGGCGGCCAACCTCGCGGCGGCCTTCGCGGAGACCGGCAAGAACGTCCTGCTCGTCGAGGCGGACCTGCGTACGCCGTCGCTGTCCCAGCGGCTGCGCGTCTCCCACGCCTCCCGGCCCAGCTGGGGCCGGACCGACTCGGCCGAGCCGTCCGACGGCGACTGGCCCCTTCCCGGCCAACTCCACGTGGACGCGGGCGAGTCCGGATCGTTCGACCTCGTCCCCGGCAAGCGGGCGCGCAACGTGCCGCGGGCCCTGACCTCGGCACGGACCACCCGGCTCATCGACGTGGCCGACGACCCCGGCGCCACCGTGGTCGTCGTCGCGCCGCCCGTCCTCGCGTACGCCGACGCGCTCGCGCTGGTCGACCGCGTCGACGGAGTGCTGGTCGTCTGCAATCCGCGCACGGTCCACCGCGCCGACCTGGCCCGCATCCGCGAGCTCATCAACGGGGCGGGCGGCACCGTCCTCGGGGCGGTCACCCACGTCGAACCGGACCGTGGCCGCGCCACCCGCCGCCGCGATCAACGACGAGGAACTGGAAGCCCTCCTCGGGTTCGAATGGCGCTCGCGTCTCACCGCCGGCTGGC
>NZ_JAPHNL010000075.1 GCF_026274175.1 Streptomyces beihaiensis | reverse complement strand
CGCCCGCGAGGACGACTGCGGCGCGCCGCGGCTGGGCGGGCAGCGCCGTGCCGAGGGCGGCGATCTCCTCGTCGGTGGGACGGCGGTCGACGGGCAGCCGAGCCGGGACGGTCTCCTGGCCGGTGGGCCGGAAGACCAGGCCGGTCTCGAAGAGGGCCAGGTCGTGGCTGCCGCGGCCGTCGTTGCGGCGCAGCGCGGCGAGCAGGCCGGGCAGCAGCGTGGTGCGGAGCGCGGGCTCCTCGTCGCTGAGCGGGTTGACCAGCTTGACCACGCTGCGGCGCGGGTCGTCCTCGGCCAGGCCGAGCTGGTCGAAGACGCTCTCGCTGAGGAACGGGTAGGTGGGCGCCTCGACGTAACCGGCCCCGGCCAGGGCCCGGCCCGCGCGCCGGTGCAGCCGCTGCCGCTCGGTCAGGCCGCGGCCCGCCGGGGGCTTGGGCAGGGTGGAGGGCAGGTTCTCGTAGCCCTCCAGGCGGATGACCTCTTCGGCCAGGTCGTTGGCGTCGGTGAGGTCGGGCCGCCAGGACGGCGCGGTGACGGTCAGGGCGTCCTGGCCGTACACGTCGCAGCCGACCTGCTGAAGGCGGCGCACCACGCTCTCGCGGCCGTACGCCACGCCCGCCACCTTGTCCGGGTGGTCGGCCGGGATGGTGATGGTGCGCGGCGCCGAGGGGGCGATCACCTCGGTGACGCCGGGCTCGGCGGTGCCGGACGCGAGGAGGACGAGCAGGTCGACGGCGCGCTGGGCGGCGGCCGACGTGGCCTGCGGGTCGACGCCGCGCTCGAACCGCTTGGACGCCTCGGAGGACAGCTTGTGGCGGCGCGCGGTGCGGGCGATGGAGACGGCGTCGAAGTGCGCGGCCTCGATGACGACGTCGGTCGTACCGGCCCCGGCCTCGGGGTCGTGGTCGGCGATCTCCGTGTGGGCGCCGCCCATCACTCCGGCGAGGCCGATGGGGCCGCGCTCGTCGGTGATGACGAGGTCACCGGCGTCCAGGACGCGCTGGGTGCCGTCGAGCGTGGTGAGCTTCTCGCCCTGTTCGGCGCGGCGCACGCCGATGGCGCCCTCGACCAGGGAGCGGTCGTAGGCGTGCAGCGGCTGGCCGAGCTCCATCATCACGTAGTTGGTGACGTCGACGGCGAGCGAGATCGGGCGCATGCCGACCTTCTGCAGGCGGCGCTGGAGCCAGATCGGCGAGCGCGCCTCGGGGCTGAGGCCGGTCACCGTGCGGGCGGTGAACCGGTCGCAGCCCATCGGGTCGGCGATCCGCACCGGGTAGCCGTCGGCGTTGGGCGCGGGCACGTCGAGCAGCGCCGGGTCACGCAGCGGCAGTCCGTAGGCGATGGCGACCTCGCGGGCGACGCCGCGGATGGACAGGCAGTCGCCGCGGTTGGCGGTGACGGCGATGTCGAGGACCTCGTCGACGAGTTCGAGCAGTTCGATGGCGTCGGTGCCGACCTCGTGCTCGGGCGGCAGCACGATGATGCCCTTGGTGCCGTCGTCGCCCATGCCCAGCTCGTCGCTGGAGCAGATCATGCCGTGCGAGACCTTGCCGTACGTCTTGCGCGCGGCGATCGCGAAGCCGCCGGGGAGCTCGGCTCCGGGCAGCACGACGACGACCTTGTCGCCGACGGCGAAGTTGCGGGCGCCGCAGACGATCTCCTGCGGCTCACCGGTCCCGTTGGCCGTGCCGACGTCGACGGTGCAGAAACGGATGGGCTTCTTGAAGCCCTCCAGCTCCTCGATGGTCAGCACCTGACCGACGACGAGGGGGCCCTTGATGCCTGCGCCGAGCTGCTCGACCGTCTCGACCTCAAGGCCCGTGGCGACGATCTTGGCCTGCACGTCGCGGCCGGTCTCGGAGGCGGGGAGGTCGACGTACTCCCGCAGCCAGGAAAGCGGGATACGCATCAGATCTCCATCCCGAACGGCCGGGTGAAGCGGACGTCACCCTCGACCATGTCTCGCATGTCTTCGACGTTGTGGCGGAACATCAGCATCCGTTCGATGCCGAACCCGAAGGCGAATCCGCTGTACTTCTCGGGGTCCACGCCCGCGGCGACGAGCACCTTGGGGTTGACCATGCCGCAGCCGCCCAGCTCGATCCAGCCCTCGGAGGAGCAGGTGCGGCAGGGGCGGTCGGGGTTGCCGACGGACTCGCCGCGGCAGACGTAGCACACCATGTCCATCTCGGCGGACGGCTCGGTGAACGGGAAGAAGTTCGGCCGCAGCCGCGTCTTCATGTCCTCGCCGAACAGCGCCTTGACCATGTGGTCGAGGGTGCCCTTGAGGTCCGACATGGTCAGGCCCTCGTCGACGGCGAGCAGCTCGACCTGGTTGAAGACGGGGGTGTGGGTGGCGTCCAGCTCGTCGGAGCGGTACACGCGGCCGGGGCAGATCACGTAGACCGGCGGTTCCCGGTCGAGCATGGAGCGGATCTGCACGGGCGAGGTGTGGGTGCGCAGCACGACACCGGAGTCGGCGGCGTCGGCGGTGGCTTCGCCCTCGCCGCTGTCGGGGCCCTGGACGAAGAAGGTGTCCTGGGTGCCACGGGCGGGGTGGTCGGGGCCGATGTTGAGCGCGTCGAAGTTGAACCACTCGGCCTCGACCTCGGGTCCCTCGGCGACCTCGTAGCCCATGGCGACGAAGACGTCCTCGATGCGCTCCGAGAGCGTGGTCAGCGGGTGCCGGGCGCCGGAGGGTACGCGGTCGTAGGGCAGCGTGACGTCCACGGCCTCCTCGACCAGGACGCGCGCGTCACGCTCGGCCTCGAGCTCGGCCTGGCGCGCGGCGAGGCCCCGGCCGACGGCGGCGCGGGCCTGGCCGACGAGCTTGCCCGCGGCGGCCTTGGCGTGCGGGGGCAGCGCGCCGATCTCGCGGTTGGCGAGCGACAGCGGCGAGGTGCCGCCGGCGTGCGCGACCTTGGCTTCCTGAAGCGCGTCGAGCGAGTCCGCGGCGGCGAAGGCGGCGAGCGCCTCGTCCCGGATGCGCTCGATGTTCTCCGGTTTCAGTGCCTCGACCTCGACAGGGTCGTACGACTTGTTCGGTGCCGACATCTCTCCGTGCTTCCGATTCACTGCGCTCCGCTCCGTTTCTCGGCTCCCCTTTTGAAAGCCCCGGATGCCGAGCCTGGCTGATGGTCCCGCTGACGCGTCGACGGCCGTCGAGGGCGCGAGACGCAAACGTGCCAAAGGACGAGTCTAACGGGGGTGGGGCGGGTATCGTTGCCCGTGGGTCGATGCTCTCTCAGCTGGTGAGATACGCGGGCGCCGCCACGGGCAACGTAAATCGGAACCGGGCGCCGCCGCCGGGTGCGCGCCCGACCGTGATGGTGCCGCCGTGGGCCTCGACGATGCCCTTGACGATGTAGAGGCCGAGCCCGGTGCCGCCGCGCTTGCTGCCCCGCCAGAAGCGGGTGAAGACGCGGTTCATGGACTCCTCCGGGATGCCGGGCCCCTCGTCGCTGACGGTGACCGAGGTGGCCGCCGGTGCGGTGGCCGTGGCGGGCGTGTGGGGCTCTACGTCGATGGTGACAGTTCCCTCGCCGTGCCGCACCGCGTTTTCCAGGAGGTTGCTGAGCACCTGGTCGACCTTGTCCGGGTCGGCCCACAGGTCCGGCAGCGGCTGCTCGACGCGGAGCAGGAACCGGTCGGCGTCCTGGCCGGCGGCGACGTGTGCCTGGATGTGCCGGGAGACGGCGGCCGCGATGTCGACGGGCTGGCGGCGCACTTCGAGGCGCCCGGAGTCGATGCGGGAGATGTCGAGCAGCTCGGCGATGAGCCGGGTGACCCGGTCGGCGTCGGCGTCGACGGTCTCCAGCATGAGCCGCTTCTGCTCGTCGGTGAACCGCTCCCACTTGGCGAGCAGCGTCGCCGTGAACCCCTTGACGGAGGTGAGCGGGGAGCGCAGCTCGTGGGCGACGGTGGCGATCAGCTCGGCGTGGCTGCGCTCGGTGCGGCGCCGCGCCTCGGTGTCGCGGATCGAGACGACGACGCGGTGCACGGGCCCGGTCGGCGCGGTGCGGACATAGCGGGCGGAGACGAGGACCTCGTGCCCGCCGGGCAGCAGCAGGTTCCGCTCGGGCTGCCTGACGCGGGTGGCGAGGCCGCCGTAGGGATCGGTCAGGTCCCACCAGCGCCGGCCTTCGAGGTCCTCGAGCGGCAGCGCGTGTGCCAGCGGGGCGCCGAGGGCGTGCTCGGCACGGACGGCGGTGATCCGCTCGGCGGCGGTGTTGAACGTGATGACGCGGCCGTGCTCGTCGGCGACGACCAGACCGTCGGGCAGGTCGTCGGGGTGGAGGCCGAGCCCGTCGAGCCCGTCACGGCCGCACCGGGCCGCGACCGGCGCGGACCGGGCCTTCACCTGCGACGAGCTGCTCGTGCCGACGACACTCATGTCTCCCGCCATCCCACCTCTCGGTCCGCGGGCCCCGAGGTGGTCACATTACTAGTCGCCGGTGACGGAGCGGCACCCTTTGGGGGCGCGCTGTGCACGAGCGGAGGCGTACAGGCACACGGCGGCGGCCGTGGCGAGGTTGAGGCTCTCGGCCTTGCCGTGGATCGGGACCCGTACGACGGCGTCCGTGAGGGCGCGGGTCTCCTCGGGCAGGCCCCATGCCTCGTTCCCGAAGACCCAGGCCGTCGGGGTCCCCATGGTGCCCTTGTCCAGTTCGTCGTCGAGGTCGTCGTCGCCCGCGCCGTCGGCGGCGAGGATGCGCACGCCGGCGTCCCTGAGCCCTTCGACGGCCGACTCCACGGGCACGCCGACGGCGACGGGCAGATGGAACAGGGAGCCCACCGAGGCGCGTACGGCCTTGGGGTTGTACAGGTCGACCGACGCGTCGGTCAGCACCACGGCGTCGGCGCCCGCGGCGTCGGCGCAGCGCAGCACGGTCCCGGCGTTGCCGGGGTCACGCACGTGCGCGAGCACGGCGACGAGCCGGGGCCGCGCGGCGAGGATCTCCTCGAAGGGCGTGTCGAGGAACCGGCAGACACCGACGAGGCCCTGCGGGGTCACGGTGGTGGAGATGTCGGCGACGACGCTCTCGTCGGCGAGGTGCAGTCGGGCGCCGGCGTCGCGCGCCTCGGCGACGATGTCGGCGTACCGGTCGGCGGCGTCGAGCGTGGCGAACAGTTCGACGAGTCCACCGTGCGCCGCGGCCTCCCGCACGGCCTGGGGCCCCTCGGCGAGGAACAGCCGCTCCTTGCCCCGGAAATTCCGCTTGGCGAGCCGCCGCGCGGCGAAGACGCGGGGGGACTTGGGGGAGATCAACTCAGGAACGGCAGCCACAGGACCTGACCTTTACAGAGCGCGACGAGAGGGGGCCGGTGGGACGTCTCCCCCCAGAGGCGCGGGGAACTGCGCGATCAACCACGACGCACCCGCACCCGGCAACGAAACAGAACACGGCGGACGCACCGCCGAAAACGTGGGACCCGCAAGCACTCGGGCTTGCGGGTCCCACGTCACACCTGGCTCAGCGGAGCGCTCAGGCGGCGGCCTTGGGGGCGTTGACGTCCGCCGGCAGCGCCTTCTGCGCGACCTCGACGAGCGCGGCGAACGCGTTCGCGTCGTTCACGGCGAGCTCGGCCAGGATCTTGCGGTCCACCTCGACGTTGGCGGCCTTCAGACCCTGGATGAAGCGGTTGTAGGTGATGCCGTTGGCGCGGGCAGCGGCGTTGATGCGCTGGATCCACAGCTGACGGAAGTCGCCCTTGCGCTTCTTGCGGTCGTTGTAGTTGTAGACGAGGGAGTGGGTGACCTGCTCCTTCGCCTTGCGGTACAGCCGCGAACGCTGACCGCGGTAGCCGCTGGCCTGCTCGAGGATCGCCCGACGCTTCTTGTGCGCGTTCACCGCGCGCTTGACGCGTGCCACTTGTTAACTCCTTGTAGCGGGGCCGGGGTTGACGTCACCCGACCCGAATTCGAATAGGTCCCGGTCTTCAGAGGCGTACGGCGGCGCGGCGCACCGGCCGCTCGTACGTCACTTGCCGAGAAGCTTCTTGATCTTCTTGGCGTCGCCCGGGGCCATCTCGGCGTTGCCGGTGAGACGACGCGTCAGACGGGACGACTTGTGCTCGAGCAGGTGGCGCTTGCCGGCGCGCTCACGGAGCACCTTGCCGGAGCCGGTGACCTTGAAGCGCTTGCTGGCACCGCTGTGCGACTTGTTCTTCGGCATGGCGCCGTTCTCTCCTCGTCAGTGGCGTTCCCGGCCGGTCCGTGCCGTGGGCGCGAACCGGCCGTGAGGGAACGTCAGTTGTGTCTGTCGGTATCCGGGGCGTACGGGCTGCACGCCGCCGGATCGTGCCTCGGCGGGCCTAGGCGGGGGCCTCGGCCTCGGCCTCGGCCTCAGCCGCGTTCTGCGACTTGCCGGGGTTGGCCTTCGCGTCGGCCTTGCGGGCGGCCTGCGCCTCACGGGCCTCGGCCATCGCCTCGGTCTTCTTCTTGTGCGGACCGAGGACCATGATCATGTTGCGGCCGTCCTGCTTCGGGTTCGACTCGATGAAGCCGAGGTCCTGGACGTCCTCCGCGAGACGCTGCAGCAGCCGGTAGCCGAGCTCCGGACGGGACTGCTCGCGACCACGGAACATGATCGTGATCTTGACCTTGTCGCCCTGCTTGAGGAACCGGACGACGTGACCCTTCTTGGTGTCGTAGTCGTGCGGGTCGATCTTCGGCCGGAGCTTCATCTCCTTGATGACCGTGTGCGCCTGGTTCTTGCGCGCCTCACGGGCCTTCATGGCCGACTCGTACTTGAACTTCCCGTAGTCCATGAGCTTGCAGACCGGCGGACGTGCGTTCGCGGCCACCTCGACCAGGTCGAGGTCGTACTCCTGCGCAAGCTCCAGGGCCTTGGCAAGCGGGACAATCCCGACCTGCTCGCCGCTGGGACCGACAAGTCGCACCTCGGGAACGCGAATCCGGTCGTTGATGCGGGGCTCGGCGCTGATGGATCCTCCTCGGTAGCACCACACGACGGCCTGGCGGACCGCCGCGTACGTCTGTTTGGTAAGTACCAACCGCGCCGGTGCAGAAAAAATGCCCCGGACGGTACACAGGCGGGACTCCGAGGATTACCGGAGCACCGCCACGGTGGACCGCGGGGCGCGTCTTTCGGACGGCTCCATCGTCCGTACGGAACGATGGGGACCGTCTGACCGGTGACCCGCCGCCCTCACGAGCGGCCAGGTGGGAGATCGGAGTCTCCACTTGTGGGCCGGTCACTCAGTCGCGACGACATGTGTGTCCGGCCGGTCGTTACACAAGGTTAGCAGGTTCCGGGGGGTGCGCCCAACCGTGAGGCCGCCGCTTATCGTGGGGGCCATGACTGACGCGACCCCCGCCGCCGCCCCCGACGCCGCCGGCACCCCTGATTCCCCCGATTACGACGCGCTGACCCGCGACATCGCGGAGGTGCCCGCGGTCGAGGTCATCGTGACGGTCGCGGTCAACCTGATGAGCGCGGCGGCGGTGAAGCTGGGCCTCACCGAGGAGGGCGAGGCCCACAAGGACCTGGACGAGGCCCGGAAGCTGATCCACGCGCTCGCGGGGCTGCTCGACGGCAGCGCCACGGAGATCTCGTCCTTCCACGCGGCTCCGCTGCGCGACGGCCTGAAGTCGCTGCAACTGGCGTTCCGCGAGGCTTCGATCGTGCCGGACGAGCCGGGGCAGGGACCCGGCGAGAAGTACACGGGCGCCGTCTACGGATAGCCGCCGTCCCGGTACGGACAGCCGTACTCAGTCCCGTGCGTAGAAGGGCTCGCCCGGAGGTGTGGCGTCGGCCGGCAGCAGTGCCAGGTCGAGGCCGCGCACCAGGCGGGCCCGCAGTGTTTCGTCGGCCGCGATGCGGGACGCCACCGCCCGGGCCACGGCCGCGGGGTCGCCGTCCACGACGAGGGCGAGCAGCCCGTCCGCCTGCCCCGGGCCCAGGTAGGCCCTGACCACGGCCCGCTCCGCCGCCACCGCCGCACGCACCGCGTCCGTGACCGCCGGGTCGGCCAGCGGGTCGGTGTCGGTGCGGCCCTCGGCGAGGGCGTACAGGGCCGGGCCGGTGAGTTCGTACGGGACGGGGCCCGCCAGGTCGAGGACGACCGTGTCGGCCTTCTCGTGCGCGGCGGCCTGGAGCGCCTGGTGGAACGGGACGGCGACGGGCCGGGCCGCCGGGTCCCACAGGGCGAGCGTCTCGGTGGACGTGAAGGCGGGCAGGGCGGTGCGGTCGCCCGCCTTGAGCGTCGGGACGGCCATGTCGCTGGTCTTCTCGCGCCGAAGACCGGCCCCGCGTCTCCCACCGCCGCCCTTGCTTCCGGCTTCACGCCCCTCCTGACCGCCTTCCTCGACCTCGCCAAGGACCGCGACGACCGGCACGAGGAGCCGGGCCCCCTTCAGCGCCTCCAGGACGGGCCCGTGGGCCGAGCGGTCCTGGGACCAGGCGGCCAGGGCCGCGGCCAGGCGGGGGTCGGCGCTGCCGTCGTCATCGGAGAAGCCGGGGTCGGGAATGTTCATGTTCGCCACGTTCACCGACCCTACCGAGCGCCGGTCGGCGTCTTCTCAGCAGCCTCCGAGACCGGGCTCGTACCGGTCACAGGGCCCGGTCCGAGGCACTCGGCATGCCGTGCGCCGAGCCTCGCCGCGGACGCCACCCGTTCGCCTGCGCCGTGATCGCCCCCGCGGTGCTCGTGGCGGGGGCCGCCGCGTCGGGCGGGAGGAGCGGCACGGACCCGGCGCTGAAGAACGGCCGGCTGCGGCGGAGCACCACCGGGCCGTGGGACGTCAACAGCGCCGGACGGATCACCGTGGGCGGGCGGCGCCACCTGGTGGCGGTCGTCTCCCGAGGGAGCCGGACGACGGGGTCTGGCTCGTCGAGGACGTGGTAAGGGCCGCGGTGACGGCCGTCAGCGGCGACGGGTGAGGCGGTGGCCGCGCCAGAGGTATCCGGCCGCGCCGAGCAGCAGCACGCCGAGCCCGCCCGCGGCCCAGCCGACCCAGGCGGCGGGGCCCTCGGCGGGGTCGTCCGGACCGGAACCGAAGTACTTCTTGCCGTACGCGGCCGGTTTCAGGGTCCGGGGCGTCACCTTGGCGGCCTCGGCGATCGCGGCGGCGACGTCGACGAGGCCGTAACCGCGTGAGTCGTCACGGCCGCCGGGCGGCGGGTCCTGGGCCGTCTCCTCCAGGACCTTCTTGATCTGCGCGGGGCTCAGGCCCGGGTGGGCGGCGCGCAGCAGGGCGACGGCACCCGAGACGAACGCGGAGGCCGCGCTGGTGCCCCACGCCGAGTAGTACTTGCGGTCGGGGTCGGCGGTGACGACCCCGCGGCCGGGCGCGGCGACGGTCGCGTACCAGCGGCGGGTGGAGAACGGGGCACGCTGTCCGGTGTTGTCGACGGCGGTGGCGGCGATGACGCCGGGGTAGGCGGCCGGGTAGGAGATGTGGTCTCCCTTCTCACCGCCGTTGCCCGCGGAGGCGACGACCGAGACGCCCTTCTTCAGCGCGTACTGCACCGCTTCGTCCTCGTCGGCCTCGGGGTGGGCGGTGGCGGAGTCGTCGCCGAGGGAGAGGTTGATGACGTCGGCGCCGTGGTCGGTGGCCCAGCGGATGCCTTCGGCCAGGGCGTCGCCGCGGGACTGGCGGGCCTTGGCACGGGCCGGGTCGCCGTCCTCGAGGATCACGCGGACCGGGAGGATCCTGGCTTCGGGGGCGACGCCGAGCACGCCGTCGCCGTGGGCGGGCCCGTGGCCGTGGCCCGCGATGATTCCGGCGATGGCGGTGCCGTGGCGCGCCCAGTCGCGGTCGCCGCGCACGGCGCCGAAGCCGACGAAGTCCTTGCCGGTGAGGACGTTGCCGGTGAGGTCGGGGTGGGTGGCGTCGACGCCGGTGTCGAGCACGGCGACGGTGATGCCCCTGCCCTTGGTGGTGCGCCACGCGTCCTGGGTGTGCATCGCCTCCAGGCCCCACTGTTTGGCGCGGATGATGTCGGCGTGGGCGGCGGTCGACGGGACGAGCGTGAGGGCCGCGGCGGCGAGCA
Organism: Streptomyces beihaiensis; assembly: GCF_026274175.1. Lineage (GTDB taxonomy): Bacteria > Actinomycetota > Actinomycetes > Streptomycetales > Streptomycetaceae > Streptomyces > Streptomyces beihaiensis. The sequence continues at coordinate 3,613 of NZ_JAPHNL010000075.1, read as the reverse complement.
CGGCGGCGGCACGGACGGCTCCGCGAGGCGGGCGGTGGCCGGTCGGGCGGTGGCCGGTCGGGCGGTGGCCGGTCGGGTGGATCATGACGGTCGCTCCGTCGGCTGCTTCACGGCCTTGCGCAGGCCCTGCTCGATCAGGTCGGCGACGCCGCGGGCGGTGTGGCCGAGCCCGGCCTGGGCGGGGGCCGTGGTGGAGCCCGGCTTCATGGCGTCGGCGGCGGGCTCCGGGTCGGTGACGGTGCGACCGTCGGCGAAGCCGGTGACCGCGTAGGCGACGACGGGGACGTCGGTGAGCACGTCGACGACCCAGGAGGCACGCTGGGCGTCGCCGAAGTGGGCGGCGTCGGTGCCCGGGGCCGCGTACGCGCGCGGCAGGAGGTCCCGGCGGGCGGCCAGGCCCTGCCGGGCGAACCGGTCGTGCAGTGCCCGCATGGCGGAGGCGTCGGCCTTGGTGAACATGAGGCCGACCGTGGTGACGTCGCTCTGTGTGGCGTCGGTGTACGTGGCCCGCAGCAGACGCAGGCACCCGGCGGGGCGCAGCGCCTTGTACAGGAGCGGGTCGAAGGCGTGGGCGCAGCCGCTCGACGGGGCGACGGCGATCCGCGTCCAGGTGCGGTCGGCGCCGCCGGGCCCGGCCCCGTCGCCCTTCAGGGTGCGCGGGAAGAGCCGGTTCACGGGGATGCCGTGCCAGAGCTCCGCCGCGGCACGGTAGGAGCCGCGCGCGGAGGAGGCGCCGTCGTCGCCGGTGAGCAGGGCGCCGGCGGTGGCGCCGCCGAGCAGCCCGATCCCCAGGACGAGGCAGGCCACGGCGGCGACGGCACGCAGTTTGAGCCGGTCGCTGACGGGCCGCAGCCGGGTGGTCCTGTCGTCGTAGTGCTCGGGCGGGGCGAACCGTACGAACGGGCGGCCCTCGGTGCCGGGCTGTGGCGTCAGGTCGACGGCGCCGACGCGGCGGCGCGCGGGCGCGGCGGCGGGGACCGGCCGCAGCCGGGCGGTGGTCTCGCTCGGTGTGGTCTCAGGGGGAAGCGGGCCGGGCGGCGCGTCGGGGAAGCGGGCCGACGAAGCGGGTGCGGTCGGCGGCAGGGGGACGCCCGCGGTCTCGCTCGCACCGGACTCGCCGTCGCCCCCGGAGGAACCAGAGGAACTGGAGGAACCGGAGGAACCGGAGGAACCCGGAGAACCGGGAGGCGCCGAGGAACCGGACGACGCGGACGCGACCACGACCGGCGGCCGGGACGGCGGTGGCGGGGACGGCGACACAGGCGGAACCACGGCGGGCGGGACACGCAGCGGACCCGTGCCCGTCGGCACTGAGCCCGTAGGTGCCGGGCCCGTGGGCACCGGGCTCGTCGGACCGGTGTCAGGAAACCGTGTCGAGGCGATGGGCGGCGGCGGGGTCGACGGCAACGGCGGCGCGGCGGGCACGAAGTGCGGTGCGGTCCCGGACGGGGCCTGCGGCTCGGGCGGGGAAGCCGGGAAGCGCGGGGGCCGGGCGGGGCGCGACGGGACACGTCCGGCTTGTGTGCTCATGCCTCCCCGTTTCCTCAGCCTGCGTGCGCGTCACTCTAACGGGCGTTCGTGTGGACGGTGTGAAGCGGCGTACGACCTCGGCCGATCTGCCCGGATCATCCCTCTACCCAGGGGTAATCCGGTCTGGCAGGCTTCGACCATGAGACCCCGCCACGCCGACCGGGCCCGGCTCGACCGGGCCACCGCGCATCTGGACGCCCCCCTCGCCGTCGTGGATCTGGACGCGTTCGACGCCAACGCCGACGACCTGGTGCGCCGGGCCGCCGGGAAGCCCGTACGGGTGGCCAGCAAGTCGGTGCGCTGCCGTGCGCTGCTCGAACGGGTGCTGTCACGGCCGGGGTTCTCCGGGATCATGTCGTTCACGCTCGCGGAGTCGGTCTGGCTGGCCCGCTCGGGCTTCGACGACGTGCTGCTCGCCTACCCGTCCGCGGACCGCGCGGGTTTCGCCGAGCTCGCCCACGACCCGAAGCTGGCCGCGGCCGTGACCGTGATGGTCGACGACCCGGCGCAGCTGCGGCTCATCGACGACGCGCGGGACGGCGGGGGCGAGGAGATCCGGGTGTGCCTCGAACTCGACACGTCCTGGCGGGTGCTGGGCGGCCGGGTGCGAATCGGCGCGCTGCGCTCGCCGCTGCGCACCCCCTCCCAACTCGCCGACCTGGCACGGGTGGTGGCCCGCAGGCCCGGCTTCCGGCTCGTGGGGCTGATGGCGTACGAGGGACATGTCGCGGGGGTGGGCGACGCGATCGCCGGACGGCCCGTGCGGTCGCGGGCCATCCGGCTCATGCAGTCCGCGGCGCGCCGCGAGCTCGCCGTGCGGCGGGCGGAGGTCGTGCGCGCGGTGCGGGCCGTCGTGCCGGACCTGGAGTTCGTCAACGGCGGCGGCACCGGCAGCGTGCAGCACACCGCCGCCGAGGCGGCGGTGACGGAGATCGCCGCCGGATCGGGTCTTTACGTGCCGCGGCTCTTCGACAACTACACGTCGTTCACGGGGCGCCCGGCCGCGCTGTTCGCCCAGCCCGTCGTGCGGCGCCCGGGGGTCGGCGTGGTCACCGTGCTCGGTGGCGGATATCCCGCGTCCGGCGCCGCCGGTGCCGACCGGCTTCCGGTGCCGTACCTGCCGGAGGGGCTGCGCTACGACGGCCAGGAGGGGCCGGGCGAGGTGCAGACGCCGTTGCTCGGTTCGGCGGCGGACGACCTGCTCATCGGTGACAAGGTGTGGTTCCGGCACGCCAAGGCCGGGGAGCTGTGCGAGCGGTTCGAGGTGCTGCATCTCCTGTCGGGCGACACCGTGACCGCCAGCGTGCCCACGTACCGCGGCGAGGGGTACACCTTCCTCTGAGGCGGTCCGCCGTCAGTCGCTCAATCGCTCGGGCCGATGCTGCTGCCCACTCCCCCGCTGCCCGCCGTCGCGCCCATCGGCCAGATGCCCGCCACGATCCTGTCCAGGTCGGTCGGCGGGGGCGCGGCGCGGCTCGCGTCCAGCGTGAGCCGGACCACGACAAGGCCCTCGGCGCCGACGCCGGAACGGAACACGACCGACTCCACGTAGCCGCCGGGTCCGTGCGCGGTCCTGACCCTCCAGCGCACGAGGTAGCCGACGCGCCCGGCGACGGCGACCTGGCGCGCGGAGACGACCTTGTGCGAGGTGATCCCGCCGAACGGGCGCTCCCCCAGCACGTCCGTGTCGTACGCGCGGTACGCGGCGACGGCGACGTCCTTCCGTGCGAGGGTCGCGGGGTCCGTCGAGTCGGTCGACGTGACGGGCTGCGCGGCGACGGTGCCACGGCGGCACACCCCGTCGTCGTACGGGCAGTCGTAGGTTCCTGGCGTGGTGATCAGGACCGCGTCGTCGGTGACGTACCGCGCCTTCTGCCAGCCGGCGAGGACGGGCATTGTGATGCCGTCGAGCTGGTCGGTGACGCGGGAGGCGTCCTCGCCCGGGGAGGGCGCGGAAGTGGTGGCGGACGAGGAAGTCGTGACGGACGGCGACCCGGAGGCCGCCGTGTCGGGCCGGCCACCGCCCGCCCCGCTCGCCCCGCCGGAGCCGGGGCCCCCGAGGACCACGGCGGCGGTGACGGCC
>NZ_JAPHNL010000074.1 GCF_026274175.1 Streptomyces beihaiensis | reverse complement strand
CTGGACCAAGACCGCAGACGAGATCCTCGAACGCCTCGCAAGTTATCTGAACAGAATTCCCGACTCAGAACACTAGGGTCTGTCCGCCGGACAGGCCCTGGGGGCGGGCTGTCCCTCTCCCTCGTACCTCCCTCGCACGGGCGAGACCGCGGGCCCCGCGGTCTCGCCCTTTGTGTCGCGAGCGGTCGCGAGGCCGCTCAGGCGAGCCGGGCCGGTGCTCCGGCATCGGCGAGCAGAGGGTCCCGGCGCCCGTCGGCGCGCACCAGTTCGACGGTCGGTGTCCCGGCGGGGACGACGGTGCCGACCACCGTGGCGTCCCGCCCGTAGGGGTGCGCCCGCAGCACGGCGAGGACCGTGTCGAGCGACTCGGCGGCGACGACCAGGCACACGCAGCCCGCCGTCGCCGCACGCACCGGGTCCACGGCCAGTTCGTCGAGGGCGACCTGCGTCTCGTACCGCACCGGCAGCGCCTCCTCGTCGACGCGCAGGCCGAACCCGCTCTCCCGCGCACAGGTGCGCAGCGCCGAGGCGAGCCCACCGCGGCCCACGGTGTACACGGCGCGCAGCGCGCCGGACGGCGCCGCCTCACGGACCCGCGCGAGCAGCGACGCCAGCGGCACACAGTCGGTGGTGACGACGCCCTCGTGTCCGAGCGCGGCGCGGATCGAGAGCAGATGTGCGCCGAACCCGCCCAGGGGCGCGCTCACCACGAGCCGGTCACCGACCCCGATGCCCGTCGCGGTCCCCGCCGCCGGTGACACCTGCCTGCGCACCCCGAGCCCCGTGGTGTGCAGATGGACCTGGTCGGCCTCCCCCGCCCGCACCACGCGCGCGTCCACATCGAGCACGATCACGTCGGCGGCGCGAGCCGCTCGGCGCACCGAGTCCGCCAGCTGCCCCAGCCGACGCAGCGGCAGGCCCGCTTCAACGACCGCCGACAAGGAGAGGGCGAGCGGATGCGCGCCCGCGACGGCCAGTTCGTTGACGGTGCCGAACACCGCGACATGTCCGATGTCGCCGTCGCCGAAGAACGGCGGGTCGACGACATAGGTGACGGTCCTCAGTTCGAGGGCGCCCTCGCCGAGCGGCGGGCAGCGGCCCAGCGCGGTGCCGAGCGCGTCCATCAGGAAGGCGCGCAGGCCACCGCCGGGGACGTCGTCGTGGTCGTCGTGGAGGCCGACGTGCCCCGCCACGACGGGACTCGGCGGAAAGGAGGTGCCGGGAGGATTGGGGGTCACAGGATCCACTCATACGTATCGGGCCGGCGAGCGTCCCCTCCCGCGCACCGGCGTCGGGTGCGGACCGGGCGACGAGGGGCCGCGGCCGGCGGCACTGGGGTGAACAGCGGATGTCCGCGAAGCCCGCAACGGCAGCACGCGGGACAGGGAATCTCAAGGCGGGCTTTAACCGCGTGGGGCACAGTCGGTGCGACATCGCGTGCCAGCAGCGTCCGCGTCGAAAGGATCGGGATGGCTCCCGTCGATTTCCTTCGCAAGGCTTGCCCGCCCGCAGAGCCTCCCGCACGGGGGGCGAACCGCGTCCGAAGCGCACACGAAGAGCTCGCCGTGGCGTCCGTGCGGGTCACCCGGGGACAGCCGACCTTCGAAGAGGTCGCCGCCATCGCCGTGCTGCTCGCCGAGCGGCTGCGGCGCCCCGAGCCGGGCCCGCGGCGCGCCGAGCCGGCCGGAGGCGTGTGGCACCCGGCCGCCTACCGGGCGCCGGGGGACTGGGCGTCCTGACCAGGGGCCCGGGGTGGCCCGGGGCCCGGTGCGTCGTCGTGTGCCGTGCGCGGCTGCTCATCTCGTCTCCTTCCGCCCGTGGTCCGTACGCTGCCCGCCGGCCGTTCAGCCGGTCTCCGTCACGACGGTCTGCGCCTCGGCGGTGACCTTGCCCGCCTGCTCCAGGCGCAGACCGATCCGTATCCGCCTGCGGCCCTCGTCGTCCTGGTCGGCTCCGTCCGCGACCGCCGTGCAGCGCAGCGGCAGATCGAGCTCGCCGTGGCCGCGTACGTGCACGGACATGCTGGTCAGCGTGGAGGCGTGAGCCTTGAGACCGTGCACACGGCCCGCGGCGAGCAGGGAGCCCTGGCGCACCGCCTCCACCAGGAGCAGGCCCGGAACCGAGTCGGCGCCCTCCGCGAAGAAGACCGGGTGGTCGACGTCCACCAAGACCTGGGAGCGCAGCACCGACCCCGTGCGGCGGGGCCGCGCCACCACCACGTTGTCCGGATCGACGCGGCCCACCTCGGCCGGTTCCACGGGCTGCCCCGCCTTGACCCTGCCCGCACCGGACGCGGCCCTGCCGAGCGCGGCGAGGCGGCTCGCGGCACGGTGGTTGCGGGCCACCGTCGGGGTGAGGAACACCAGTTCGGCGCTGCCGTCGCAGCCCGGTCTCCCGTCGATCTCGAGAGCCCCTGCCAGCCGCAGGCCCCGCGGCACCCCGGCCACCGACTTCGTCGGCCAGGCCCGCAGTTCGAGCGCGAGCGGGATGTTCTCGGCCGGTCCGCACCACACTCGCGGATCGGTCAGGCGCAACGCGAACTTGTAGAAGACGCCGGCCCGTTCGGTCGGCACGTTGAAGTGTCGGTGGCCGATGCCGAGGCCCGCCCCGCGCAGCAGTTCGAGGAAGACGTGCGCGTCCCGGCGTTCGGGGTCGTCGTTGAACAGCGGGTGGCGCAGCGGCATGTCCGCGTCGAGCCGGAACCGCTCCTCACCCGATGGCGCGTCGTGGGGCCGCTCCCGGTGCACCAGTTGGCGAGCGACGGCCGGGGCGCCGAGATCGCCGGGTGCTGCGTGTCGTGACATGGGTGGCTCCTTGGCCCGGTCGCCGGGGCCGCGATGGTCGGCCCGGCGCGGAGTGCCCGGGCACCTTCTCCAAGATTCGTCAGGACGCCCGGGGCGAGCCAAGTGCGCCGCACTGGCAGCAAACTGCCCCGCAGCTACTGCGCCCCGGTGATGGCCGGCGGCGGACGGGCCGGGCGGCTTTAGTCGCGCACAGGGCGCACCTCGCAGACTCACGCCGCAAGGACCGCACGTGAAATCCCCTTCCCGACGCGGTCCTTCGGCCCCACCCAAGTGGTCGGCCGGCACTCGGTCCACGACGACGTCCAATGCCAGGAAGGCAACCCGCTCATGAACCAGATCTGGGATGCGGCACGGTGAGCGTCACGGTCAGGGTGCCGGCCAAGGTCAACCTCCACCTGGGTGTGGGGGGCGTCCGCGCCGACGGCTTCCACGAACTGGTCACCGTCTTCCAGGCGGTCTCCCTCTACGACATCGTCGAGGCGACCCCGGCCGCCTCGCTCGGTCTGACCCTGACGGGCGCCGACACCCGTGGCATCCCGCAGGGCACGGACAACCTGGCGCTGCGGGCGGCCGTTCAGCTCGCCGAACGTCTCGGCGTCGAGCCCGCGGTGCACCTGCGCATCGACAAGCAGATCCCCGTGGCCGGCGGCATGGCCGGCGGCAGCGCGGACGCCGCGGCGGCCCTTGTCGCCTGCGCCCGCCTGTGGGGGGCGGACACGGACCACCCCGCGATCGCGGAGGTGGCCGAACGGCTCGGCAGCGACGTGCCCTTCGCCCTGAGCGGCGGCAACGCGCTCGGCACCGGGCGCGGCGAGCGGATCACCCCGCTGGCCGGGCACGGCCGGTTCCACTGGGTGCTCGCCGAGGCCGAACAGGGCCTGAGCACCCCCCTCGTCTTCGGCGAGTTCGACCGCCGCGCGGCGCGTGCGGGCGCGCCCGCGGCGGACACCGGGCAGCACCGCACCGCACTGCTTCGGAGCTTCGCCGACGTCCTCGACTCCGGTGAGGCCGCCCGCCTCGCGCCGCTCCTCGGAAACGACCTGCAGGACGCGGCCCTGGCGCTGCGCCCCGAACTGGACGCCACGCTGCGCCTGGGCAGGCGCGCGGGCGCGCTGGGCGCACTGGTCAGCGGCTCGGGGCCGACCTGCGCCTTCCTGACCGAAGGTGCGGCATCGGCGGCGGACCTGAGCGAGTTCCTGCTCGGCAGCGGGTGCTGCCGCGCGGTGCGCACCGCCCACGGCCCGGTGCCGGGCGCGACCGTCATCGACCCCGCGGACGCCGCGGGGTCCCTAGAGACAGCGGGGGCCGTGCGCAGCCCCCGGATCCGCAAAGGAGCACAGTGAACACTGTGGCGACGCCGGCAGCGACCGGTGAACAGGACGTGGCCGGGGTGCCGTTCTTCTCCCAGGCGGCTACCTTCGAGCGGCTGTGGCCGAGCATCGCGGCGCACGTCGCGGACGTCATGGAGCGCGGCAAGTACTCGCACGGCCGCAAGGTCCTGGAGCTGGAGCGGGCCATGGCCCGCTACACCGGGGCCCGGCACGCGATCGCCGTGAACAACGGCACCGACGCCCTGGTGCTGCTGCTTCGCGCGGCGGGGATCGGGCCCGGCGACGACGTCGTGGTACCCGCCTTCACGTTCGCCGCGACCGCGACGTCCGTGGCGCTCGCCGGCGCGCGGCCCGTGTTCGCGGACATCGACCCGGTGACGTACGCCCTGGACGCCGCGTCGTTCGCGAGCGTCGTCACCGAGCGGACCAAGGCTGTCCTGCCCGCCCATCTGTTCACCCAGCTCGCCGACATGGACGCGATCGCCGCTGTCGCCCGCGACCACGGCGTGACCGTCCTGGAGGACAGCGCCGAGGGCATCGGCATGCGCTGGAACGGCAAGCACGCGGGCCTGCTCGGCAAGGGCGGCGTGCTGTCCTTCTTCCCGACCAAGACCCTCGGCGCGATCGGCGACGCGGGCATGGTGCTCACCGACGACGACGAGATCGCCGAGCGGGCGGGAATCCTGCGCCACCACGGCCGCATGGGCAAGACCATCGACCACATCGCGGGCATCTCCAACCTGTCGGGAGCCTCCGGCACCAACTCCAAGATGGACGACCTGCAGGCCGCGGTCCTCCTGGCCAAGCTGGACATCCTCGACGAGGACATCGAGCGGCGTGCCGCGCTCGCCGCCGCCTACACCGAGCGCCTCACCGGCATCCCCGGAGTGCTGCGGCTGCCCACCGTCGTCGAGCGCGCGGTGCCCACCGAGCCCGTCTTCTACGTGTACGAGATCGAGGTCGAGCGCCGCGACGACCTGGTCGCGCACCTGACCGAGCGCGGCATCGGCACCGAGACGTACTACCCCGTCCCGCTGCACCTGCAGCCCTGCTTCGCCGGACTCGGCCACGGGCCCGGCGACTTCCCGGTCGCCGAAGCCGCCTGCCGCAGCGCGGTGGCGCTGCCCTTCTACCCGGACCTGACCGAGGAGCAGCTCGACCGGGTCGCCGACGCCATCAGGGACTTCTTCCACGGGAGCCAGAGTTGAGGACACTGCCCTTCTTCCCGCCGGACCTGTTCGAGGCGGACCGGGACGCGCTGTTGAAGTCCCTGTTCGAGGTGGGCACCGACCCGGAACAGCGTTTCATCCTGGGCCGGCGCACCGCGGAGCTCGAACAGGCGATCAAGGACGCCTCCGGCGCCGGGGACGTCGCGGCCTGCGGCAGCGGCACCGGAGGACTCGAACTGGCCGTGGGCGCCCTGGGCATCGGACCGGGCGACGAGGTGATCGTGCCCGCGTTCTGCTGCCAGCCGGTTGCCTCGTCCGTGGCCAACGCCGGGGCGACCCCGGTCTTCGCCGACGTCGACCCCTGGACGATGGTGATGGACCCGGACGCCATCGAGCCCCTGATCACCGGGCGAACGCGTGCGATCATGCCCGCCCACCTCTTCTCGATCATGGCGGACATGCCGCGCATCATGGAGATCGCGGACCGTCACGGGCTGCCGGTGATCGAGGACGCGGCAGTCGCGCAGGGCGCCGTGCTCGACGGTGTCCCGGCCGGACGCTGGGGCACGCTCGGGGTCTTCTCCTTCTTCCAGGTCAAGGCGTTCGGCACCGCGGGCGAAGGCGGTGTCGTCCTCACCGACGACCCCGAACTAGCCCGCGCCGTGAGGATGTTGCGCAACCACGGCCAGGACGGCGTGAACCGCTTCCTGCACCACCGCATCGGCCGCAACAGCCGCTTCGACGAGGTGATCGCCGCCTTCCAGCTGCACCGCCTGCCCACCTTCGCGGACCGCCTCGAACGCCGTGCGCGGATCGCCGACTACTACACGGAGCGGTTCGCGCCGCTGGTCGAGCGGGGCGTCAAGGCGCCGCCCGCCGGACGCAACGGCCGCTGCTACTACGTCTATTCGCTGCAAGTGTCCCGGCGTGCGGACCTGCGGGCGTATCTGACCGAGAACGGCATCGGCAGCCACGTCTACTACCCCACGCCGCTGCCGCTGCAGCCCGCCTTCTCCGCCTGGGCACCCGAGGGCGCCGACTGGCCGCGCTCGCGCTGGGCGAGCGAATCCAACCTGGCCATTCCCATCTGGCCGCACTTGACCGACGCCGATGTCGAGCGCATCGCCGACACCATCTGTGACTTCTTCGCCTAGGCCCAAGGAGCCGAGACCGATGACCACCTCCGTACGGATCGACGCGCAGGGCAACCAGCACTCCACCGACGAGCAGGAACGCCAGGACTACGTCTTCGACTCGCTGTGGGACAAGGAGAGCGAGCGGCTGCGGACGAACGAGGCGATCTGGGACCCGGGCACCTTCGAGCGCTTCGAGGCGCTCGGCACCTCGCCGGGCTGGCACTGCCTGGAGATCGGCGCGGGCTCCGGCTCCGCCGCCCGCGCCCTGGCCGAGCTCGTCGGTCCCGAGGGGCGGGTGGTCGCCGCGGACCTGGAGACCGTGCGCCTGGTCGCCGACGAGCAGCGGGGCGCCTTCGACGTGTGGGAGCTCGACCTGCGCGAGGACGAGCTTCCGCCGGACACCTTCGACCTGGTGCACGCGCGGATGCTGGTGCAGCACCTGCCCGACCGCGAGGCCGTGATCGCCAAGCTCGTCAGCACCCTCAAGCCGGGCGGGCTGCTCTTCCTGGAGGACACCGACTCCTCGACGCTGTTCCGCAGCGCGAGCGGCGAGGACTTCCTGCAGGACGTACGCGCCGCCGGCTACGGCCTGATGCGCGAGGCCGGCCACGACCCGCGCGGCGGCCACGTCGACTACCACCTGGCGCTCTCCTCGGGCCTGACCGACGTCAGCGCCGAGGGCCGCGTCGTGATGGTGCGCGGCGGCTCCGTCCAGGCCCGCCACTACCAGCTGTGGCTGGAGTTCATGGCACCGCAGATCGTCGCCGAGGGCCTGGTCACCCGTGAGCGCATCGACGAGGCGATAGCCGAGATGGGCGACCCGGCCCACAGCTGGCTCAGCCAGGTGCTGATCTCGACCGTCGGCCGCAAGCCGATCCAGGACTGACCAAGGCGCGACGACAAGGCTCCCCAGAGCGGCGAGCCGGAGAGGAACGAGCATGAGCGCGACGACCGCGGCCGCACCGGTCGGGCGGCTGCTCGCCTACTCGCGGCTGGCGAAGCTGACGTTCTACGACTACTACCTGGCCGCGCCCGTCGTGTGGACGCTCCTTCCCGGTTCGGCGCGCACCGACGGCCGGGTCCTCGCGACGCTGGTCGTCGCCACGCTCGGCTGGGTGGCGATGACCGCGGCGACGGTCGCCTTCGACGACGCCCACGGGTTCCAGGACGGCAGCGACCACGCCAACTACGACCCCTCGCAGAGTCTGCGCAACCGCAAGCGCAAGCCGCTGCTCAACGGCGACCTGACGCTGCGCCAGGCCATGGTGTTCGGCTACGGCAGCCTGGTGGCCAGCCTCGGGTTCCTGGCCCTGGCGGCCTGGATCGCGCCGCACCGCACGGCCTGGGCCGTCGTGCTGATCCCCGTCCAGGTGGCGATCAGTGTCCAGTACTCCCACGGCCTGCGCCTGAGCTACCGGGGCGGCCAGGAACTGGTGCTGCTGGCCAGCCCCGCCCTGATGGCGCTCATCCCGTACGGCCTGACCGACGGCCGGGTCAGCGGCACGATCCTCCTGGAGGCGTATCTGATCGGCGTCTGGTCGCTCCTGGTGTCGGTGTACTCCAACGCCAACGACCGTGAGGGCGACGCGGCCGCGGGCCGCAAGAACCTCGCCACCCTCCTGTCGCCGCGCGCCTACCTCGGCGCCATCGCCCTGATCTCGCTCAGCGAGAGCGCGGCGCTGCTGGCCGCCTGGGCGGCGGGCGCGGTTCCCGGCTGGTTCGTGGTGTGCCTCCTGCCCGTCCTCGTCATGCGGGCGCGCCAGGCCGACTCCGGGCTGCGCAAGGGCGATCCGCTGCTGGCCCGCAAGCTCGGCGTGGACACCCACCGGCTCGGTGTCGCGGCGCTGCTCGTGGCCAATCTGCTCGTCGTCCGCTGATCCGATTCCCCAGGAAGACAAGGCCGATCATGAAGAAGACCCCACGCCCCAGGAATCTGGGCGCTCTGTTCGAGTCGTACGCCGCGAGCACCACCCCCGTCTGGTACCTGGACCGGCCCTACGACATCGCCCCCGAGCGCGGCCGCACCTACGACGTCGCCGCACAGGCCGAGCTGGTCGCGGACATGTCGGGACGGCTGCGCCTGGCGGGCCTGCGCCGCGGGGAGCGGCTCGCCATCGTCAAGGAGAACCACCACGACGTGGTGATCCTCGCGGCGGCCGCCGCGAGGATCGGCGCGCTGCCCGCCATGATCTCGTCGACGCTCGCGCCGAGCGTGCTCGCCGCGATGCTCAAGCGGTTCGCGCCGCGCGTGCTCGTCGCGTCCGGTTCGGTGCTCGCCGCGGCTGCCGCCGAGGGCGTCGAGCTGACCGGTGAGGGCACCCAGACCGTGGCCGTCGACGGTGACGCGTCGCTGGTCAAGGGCGGTGTGCTGCTCAGCGCGCTGAGCGGCGCCGAGATTCCGGCGATGGACCTGCGGCCCGACCACGAGCCGATGATCTGCACCCACACCTCCGGCACGACGGGCGTGCCCAAGCTGGTGGTGCACTCGCCGAACACCCTCCTGGGCGTACTCACCAAGCTGGAGACGATGCCGATACCGGGCCTGTCGATCCGCCCGGACGACGTCTTCGGCTCCTGCATCTCCTACGTCCACGGCCGGGCCATCACCTGGACCTTCGCCCAGCTGGCCCGCCCGCCGCAGAAGGTCGTCGTGCTCGGCGGCTGCGAACCGCAGCTGGCTGCACAGGTACTGACGGAGCATCAGCCCACCGTCCTGGAAGCCTGCCCGAACATCTTCCAGCGCTGGGAGCCGCTCACCCAGACCCACCGCAGCGCCTTCAGCCGGGTGCGCACCTACGTCAACACCTTCGACGCGATCCACCCGCCCACCGTGCGCAAGTTCATGGACGCCTCCGAGCGCAAGCGGGTCAAGTGGGGCCAGGTGTGGGGGCAGACCGAGACCGGGCCGGTCGCGATGGCCGTCTACTCGCGCAACCAGATCCACAAGAGCTCCGGCGCCCTCGACCCGGTCACCAACAACGTCGGCCGCCCCATCCCCTTCGTCACCCAGGTCAAGGTGGTCGACCCCGACTCGCGCAAGGCGGTGCGAGCCGGCGAGTCGGGCGTCGTCCTGGTGCGCACCAAGGGGCTCTGCCTGACCTACCTCGGCGAGGAGGAGCGGCACCGCGAGAAGGTCTGGGGCGGCTGGTGGAACACCGGTGACATCGGGGTGCGTTCACGCACCGGCGCCCTGCGCCTGCTCGACCGCGAGGTCGACCTGATCCCCGGCGTCAGCGGCATCGCCCTGGAGTCGATCCTGCTCGAACGCATCGAGCGGGCCACCGAGGTGATCGTCCTCGGCGACCCGGACGGCAAGCCCGTGCCGGTCCTGAGCCTCTCCCACGGAGAACTGTCCCAGCAGGAGTGGGACGCGGCGGTGGACGGCCTGCCCGCCCTCGCGGAGCCGCGCGTCATCGACTGGGAGGACTTCCCGCGCACCGGCACCTGGAAGGTGCGCCGCTTCGACCTGCGCCAGCAGGTCCTGCGCTCGCAGGCCACGTTCGGCACCGGCCGCTGGACATGACGGTACATCAACTGCCCGGCCTGTCAGGTCGGTCGGCCAAGGGGCAGTGCCACCAGCACGAGACACCACTCGACACCCAACGAACGGACGGGGCGATGCCAAAAGTCGTCATCATGGGCCAGGGGTACGTGGGCCTGCCACTGGCCGTACGCGCCGCCGAGGTCGACACCCAGTACACGGTCGTCGGCTTCGACGTCGACGAACAGCGCATCAAGAGGCTCTCGGCGGGTGAGTCCTTCGTCGAGGACGTCGCGCCCGAGCGCCTCGCCGCGGTGCTCGCGTCGGGCCGCTACCGCCCCACCACTGAGGAGCGCGCCATCGGCGGCTTCGACGTGGCGGTGATCAGCGTGCCGACGCCGCTGCGCGAGGGCGTACCCGACCTCAGCCACATCGAGTCCGCGGCCCGCCTCCTCGGGCGCTTCCTGCGCCAGGGCGCCACGGTGATCCTGGAGTCCACCACCTACCCGGGCACCACCGAGGAACTGGTGGCCCCGATCCTCGAGGAGTACTCGGGCCTCACCGCGGGCACCGACTTCCACCTGGGCTACAGCCCCGAGCGCATCGACCCCGGCAACCGCACCTGGACGCTGGAGACCACCCCCAAGGTCGTCTCCGGCGTCGACGAGGCGTCGCTGCGCGCCGTCGACGCCTTCTACGGCTCCGTCGTCGACACCACCGTGCCGGTCGGTGCCACGAAGGTCGCCGAGCTCACCAAGCTGGTGGAGAACACCTTCCGGCACGTGAACGTCGCCCTCATCAACGAACTCGCCATCTTCGCGAGGGACCTGGGCATCGACGTGTGGGAGGCGGTGGACGCAGCCTCGTCCAAGCCGTTCGGCTTCATGCGCTTCACCCCCGGCCCCGGAGTCGGCGGCCACTGCCTGCCCGTCGACCCCGTCTATCTGTCCTGGCGCGTCAACCGCGCGCTCGGCCACCGCTTCCGCTTCGTCGAACTCGCCAACGACATCAACGACCACATGCCCGGATACGTGGTGCAGCGCGTGCTCTCCGCGTTCAACGAGCGTGGCCGCGCGGTCAACGGCGCCCGCGTCCTGGTGCTCGGCCTCGCCTACAAGCCCGACACCGGCGACGCCCGCGAGTCGCCCGCCGTCCGCGTCGTCGACGGGCTTCTCGGCCTCGGGGCGCAGGTGCGGGCGGTCGACCCGCACGTCGTGGAGAGCGCCCCCGTCGACGAGCGCGTCGAGCGCGTCGACCTGACCGCCGAAGAGGTCTCCCGCGCGGACGCGGTCGTCCTGCTCACCGACCACTCGGCCTTCGACTACGAACTCATCTCCCAGCACGCCTCGTTCGTCCTGGACTGCCGCAAGCGGCTGCCCGCCGCCGACTCGGTGGAGTTCCTGTGACCGGCCGCACTCGGCACGTCCTGGTCACCGGCGCGAGCGGCTACGTCGGCGGCGCCGTCGCGCGCGCCCTGCTCGCCCAGGGACACCGCGTCACCGGCCTGGTGCGCGATCCGGGCCGGGCCGTGGACCTCGCCTCGGCCGGGGCGAGTCTGCGCACCGGCGACATGCTGCGCCCCGAAACGTACGTCCCGCTCGTCAAGGAGGCGGACGCGGTGGTGCACGCCGCCCAGCTCCGCTTCGACGGCCGGCTGACCCGCGCCCGCATCCGGCGCATCCGGGAGGCCGACCGCGTCATGACCGACGCCCTCGCGCAGTCCTGCCTGCGCGACGGCAAGCGGCTGGTGTACGCGAGCGGCGGCTGGATCTACGGCGACCGCGGCCGGTCCTGGATCGACGAGCGGCAGCCGCACCACCCGGCGCCGCTCGGCACCTGGCACGCCGCGGGCGTCGCCCGCCTGCGCGCCCTGGCCGGCCACGGCCTGGACTACACGGTGCTGCACGCCGGGTTCGTCTACGGGCCCGGCGGTCACTTCGCGCAGGCGTTCGCCGACCCGGCCGCCGCCTCCGGGCGCGTCCGCTACCCCGGTGACGGCGCCAACTACTGGAGCTGCGTCCACCTCGACGACCTGGCGGCCGCCCACACCGCGGCCCTGACCGGGGCGCCGTCGGGCGCCGAGTACAACGTGTGCGACGACGAACCGCTGCCGCTCGCCGAGTTCGCCCGGCAGGCCGCCCGCGCCCTCGGCGTGCGCAAGGCCGGCGCGGTGCCGCGCGCCGCGGCCGCCCTGGCGCTCGGCACACCGGTGACCGCCTCACTGACCACCTCCTACCGCATGTCCAACTCCCGTGCCCGCGAGGAACTCGGCTGGCGCCCGGCCCACGCCACCGTCGCCGAGGGACTGCCCGCGGCCGTGGCGGCCATGCGCCCGACCGCCCCGCTCGCCGGCGCCGCCTGACGGCGTCCGGCCCACCGACCCCATCCGCCCACCGACGAGACCGAGTACTGCGAAACCCCCCACGCCACCCACTGCTCCGTACGACGCCACACGCGCCGCAGAACCACATCCCCAACGCACAAGAGAGGCGGGAAGCATGAGCCTGGACACCGGTGCCCTCGGGCACAGTGGTGACGGCCACGCCGTCGTGATCGGGTCGAGCCTCGCCGGACTCACCGCGGCGCGGGCCCTGGCCAATTCCATGGACCGGGTCACCGTGATCGAGCGGGACCGTCTGCCCGCCGGACCGCGCTGGCGGCGCGGCGTGGCACAGGCCCGGCACGCGCACAACCTCATGATGGCCGGCCACCAGGGCCTCGACGTGCTGTTCCCCGGCGTCGGCAAGCAGCTCCTGGCCGCGGGCATGGTCCGCGTCGGGATGCCGCAGGACATGCTGCTCCTCGGCCCCGGCGGCTGGACGCCCCGCTTCGAGTCCGACCTGGCGATGCTGACGGGCACCCGCGACGTCATCGACGCCGTCGTACGCGAGAGGCTCAGCGCCGACCCCAAGGTGACGATCGTCGAGGAGCACGAGGCCGTCGGGCTCGAACCGGGCCCGGGCGACACCGTCACCGGCGTGTGGGTACGCGGCCGCGACCGTGAGGCACCCACGGGGTGGGGCGAACGGCATCTGCTGAAGGCCGAGTTCGTGGTGGACGCCACCGGCCGCACCTCACGCGCCCCGCAGTGGCTGGTCGAACTCGGCTACGAGGCCCCCCAGGAGTCCGTCGCGGACGCCCGCACGACCTACGCCTCCGCGGTGTTCGCCCCGCCGCCCGGCCACGTGGCCGACTGGAAGTGCATGCTCCTGATGGCCTCGCCGCAGACCCCGCGCCAGGGCATCCTCAACCCCATCGAGGACGGCCGCTGGATGGTGTCGGTCTCCGAGAGCGGCGGCCGCCGCCCAGCCACCGACCACGCGGGCCTGCTGAGCGCGGCGGGCAGACTGCGCGACCCCGTGCTGCGCGACGTCTTGGAGTCCGCGACGCCGCTGGGCCCGGTCCACGGCTCCGGGCGCACGGAGAACCGCTGGCGCCACTACGAGAAGCTGCGCCGCTGGCCCGACCGGTTCCTCGTCATCGGGGACGCGTTCGGCGCCTTCAACCCCTCCTACGGGCAGGGCATGTCGACGGCCGTGCAGTCGGCGCTCACCCTCGACGGCATGCTCCGGCGCCACGGCACCGCCGCCGGCCTCACCCACCGGCTGCGCAAGGCCCTGGCCCGCACCCTGGCCCCGGCCTGGCAGCTGGCCACCACGATGGACCTGTCGTACCCGTGGGTGGCCGAGGCATACCCGCCCGACCTGATGACCCGGTTCGGCAAGCGCTACATGGACCGGGTCGCCGCCGCGGCCCTGACCGACCGGAACGCGGCGCTGTACATGCTGCGGGTCACCCAGCTGCTCGCCACGCCCGCCGACGCCTTCAAGCCGAAGGTGCTCGCCGCCGCCCTACGCGGCGGGCGCGGCACCGCCCCGGCGGGCCCGCCGAGCAGCACGCACGGCCCCGGCCTCCGCGGCGGC
>NZ_JAPHNL010000073.1 GCF_026274175.1 Streptomyces beihaiensis | reverse complement strand
GCCGCTCCTGGCGCGGGGTCCACGGGAGGCCGATGGCCTCCCGTGCCTCCGGCGGGAGCAGCCCCACCGAGAGGAAGGCGAGGAACCGGGCGAGGGGGCCGCGCAGCACCGGCCACAGGAGGCGGAGGGGCGCGGGACCCGGCGGGGGCGGCAGGGCGCGGTGCGGCGAGGTCAGCTCCGCCACCACGGAGGTGCGGGAGAGCTCCTCGGTGAGCGTCCTGCGGTAGTACGGCCAGAACTCCCGCACCGTCCGCGGCATGTCACGGTCGCGGATGCCCAGGATCCGGCCGACCGCCAGCCACTCCGCGTAGAACCGTTCCTCCTGCGTCACGGTGAACGGGCGGGCGAAGTAGCGGCGGGCGTGGCGGGCGACGGGGAAGCCGGTGGCGTGCACCCAGGCGTAGGTGGCGGGGGTCAGGGCGTGGTAAGGGCGGCCGCGCGCGTCGGTGCCGCGGACCGCGCGGTGCAGTCGGCGGACGCGGCGGCCCTCTTCGGCGGCGCGTTCGCCGCCGTAGACCCAGAGCAGGACGGAGGCGACCGAGCGCGCTGCGCGGCCCCACGGGTCGGCGCGGAAGACGGAGTGGTCGCCGACGCCCGCGCCGACCGCCGGGTGGGCGCACTGGAGGACGAACGCGGCGGGCAGCGTGAGCAGTGAACGGATGTCGCCCGCCGTGTCCCAGAGGATCCCGCCGACCGGTGGCGGCGGCGGATCGGGGCCGTGCCGCATCATGTGACCCAGTATGCGTCCGCGCCGATGCGGTGGGCGGCCGTGCGAATCCGGTGTGCGGCCCCCGCGAACAGTGGCCGGTCAGGCCCGCCGCTCCCCGCGTCCGCGGCCGACCTGCGCCGCACCCTGCGCACGGGCCGTTACAGCCGACTGCGCGCGATCCGCGGCAAGGGCATCGGGATCGCGTTCCTGCGTGACTACGGGGTGCCGCGGATCCCGCGGCTGCTCCTGGACGAGGACGAGGACGAGCGGGAGATGTCGGCCTGCGATCGGGCCGACCGGCGGGTCGCCACGGCGACGTTCCGGGTCAGCGCCTCGAGGTGTCCGGCTCCGCCGCGTCCCCCGCTCGCGTGGTTCTCGCCGCCGCTGCTCGACGGGCCGCTGCCGGACGGCTCTCAGGCGTCGGGGCTCCCCGGTCTTCGCCCGGTCTCCCCCGCAGACCGCTTGGCCAGGTCCGAGGCGAGTTCGGAGACGCGGGTGCACAGGTCGGTGACGGCCGCCGCGTGCGCCGGGTCGGCGGACGTGCGGTGGCTGGGCACGACGTGGGCGCGCAGCCTCGGTGGCGGCGGCTGCCGCGGGGGCGGGGTCCGGCCGGCCGCGCGCCGGGTCCTGCGCCGGACCGAGGTGACCAGCGCTGACGCCAACGCGGCCGCCGCGACGGCCAGTTGGCCCGCCTTGAGGTGAATGTCCCACGGAACCAGGGCCATGCCTGTCTCCTACCCCGGGCCGGGCTCGGCTCACTCGTGCGCGGGACGCCCGAAGCGAGGTGGCGCCACCTCGCGGACGCGGGGTCCGCGAGACGGCGCCACCGGCGGGGCGGGGTGCGGGTCTCGGCTACTCGCCGTCGACCGCTTCCCCGGCCGTGAGCTTCCGCAGTTCCAGGTCCTCCTGGCGGCCGACGCGCCCCCGCACGCCGAACCAGCCGACGACGAGCAGCAGCCCGACGACCGGGACCAGCAAGAGCGTCTTGCGGCCGGTCTCCGCGTCGTTCCACATGAGGCCGAGCACGGCCAGCAGGAAGACGATCGTGACGATCTCGGTCACCGGGGACCAGGGAAGCCGGAACTTCGGGCGCTCGACCAGGCCCTGCTTGGCCCGGCGGACGAACGCCAGGTGGGCGACCATGATCATGACCCAGGTTCCGACGATGCCGATGGAGGAGATCTCGAGGACGATCTCGAACGCGTCCTTGGGCAGCACGTAGTTCAGGCCGACGCCGAGGACGCCGACACCGGCGGTCAGCAGGATGCCGCCGTAGGGAACCTGGCTGCGGTTCATCTTGGCGGTGAACCTGGGCGCGGAACCGGCCATCGCCATGGAGCGCAGGATGCGGCCGGTGGAGTACAGGCCGGAGTTGAGACTGGACATGGCCGCGGTGAGCACGACCAGGTTCACGATGTCGCCGGCTCCGCTGACACCCAGCTTGCTGAAGAGCGTCACGAAGGGGCTCTCGTCCGCCGAGTACGTGGTGGCGGGCAGCAGGAGGGCGAGCAGCGCGACGGAACCGCAGTAGAAGAGGCCGACGCGCCACATGATCGAGTTCACCGCGCGCGGGACGAGCTTTTGCGGCTCGGCGGTCTCACCGGCCGCGACGCCCACCAGTTCGAGGGCCGCGTAGGCGAAGACGACGCCCTGCATCACGAGGACCACCGACATCAGACCGCTCGGCATCACGCCGCCGTGGTCCGTGATCATGCTCAGTCCGGGTGTCTGGCCGTCGACCGGGTGCTGCGTGGCGACGAGGAAGACACCGACGAACAGGAAGACGACGAGCGTCGCCACCTTGACGATCGCGAACCAGAACTCCATCTCGCCGAAGTACTTCACCGAGACGAGGTTGATCGCGAGCACGATCGCGAGGGCCGCGAGGGCCAGCACCCACTGCGGGATGGTGGTGAAGGCGCTCCAGTACTGCGTGTAGAGGGCGATCGCCGTGATGTCGGCGATGCCGGTCATCGACCAGTTGAGGAAGTACATCCAACCGGCGACGTAGGCGCCCTTCTCGCCGAGGAACTCGCGCGCGTACGAGACGAAGGAACCCGAGGACGGCCGGTAGACGACCATCTCGCCGAGGGCCCGCACGACGAAGTAGGCGAAGATTCCGCAGATCAGGTAGGCGAAGACGAGCGCGGGTCCCGCGTCGTGCAGTCGCCCGCCGGCGCCGAGGAAGAGCCCCGTACCGATCGCGCCGCCGATCGCGATCATGTTGACGTGGCGGCTCTTGAGGTCCTTGCTGTAACCGGCGTCGCCCGCGTCGGCGGGCGCCTGGGACGCATCGGTGCGGGATGCGCCCAGAGCCGTGTTGACGGCGTCCTTGCTCACGTGGGGATGTCCACTCTGTGGTGCCCGGCGGCGCAGGCGCCTCCGGGGTCCGGATGTGCAGTGGCCCGCCACGCCCCTGATCGCGCGCGGACCGACTGTGCACCTTCCCTCATGCAAGCCGATGCACGCGGTGGCGGACATCACAGAGTGTTTCTTATCGCATACCCGTGAGTAATCAGATGTGCTGGACACGCGCCTTTTACACCATCGGTGTGTCAGTAATACTGTTGCAGGCATGACGACGAACGCCGAGGACGCCCGCGAGGCCGAACAGGCGCCGGGTCCTACGCTGACCGTCGACGAGCTCGCGGCGCGCGCGGGTCTCACGGTCCGTACGATCCGCTTCTACAGCACCCGGGGGCTGCTGCCGCCGCCGGTGATCGGCCCGCGCCGGGTCGGCCACTACGGGCAGCAGCACCTGTCCCGGCTCGTGCTGATCGAGGAGCTGCAGCACCAGGGCATGACGCTCGCCGCCATCGAACGCTATCTGGAGCAGCTTCCCCCTGACCTGAGCGCGCACGACCTGGCCATCCACCGTGCGGTGGTGGCGAGCTGGGCCCCTGACACGGCGGAGCAGATGACCGCCGCCGAGCTGGAGCGCCGCTGCGGCCGTGCCCTGTCCGGCGCCGACCTCGACCGCCTCGCGGCCATGGGCGTCGTCAGTCACGACGAGGAGGCGGACAGCTACCGGGTCGACATGGGGCTGCTGCGGCTGGGCATGCAGCTGCTCGGCGTGCCGATCGCGCTGGAGACGATCCTCGCCTCGCGCACTGTCCTGCTCGAACACGCGCGGCAGGCGGCGCACGAGCTGTCGCGGCTCTTCCAGGACGAGGTGTGGGAGCCCTACCGGGAGCGGGAGGGCGATCCCGAGCACGTGGCGGCGATGAAGTCGCTGTCGGCGCACATGCAGCCGATGGTCGTGCAGGCCCTGGTGACCGCGTTCCAGCGGTCGCTCAAGGAGGAGTTGCGGGAGGCGTTCCGCGCCGAGGGCTGAGTCCTCGCACGGACCGGAACGCCTCCGCCCGGGCCCACGGGGCGTCAGTCGGTGAAGGTCTCGCCCTTCTCCGCCTTCTCCACCAGCAGCGCCGACGGCAGGAACCGGTCGCCGTAGCGTTCGGCCAGCTCGCGGCTGCGGGCGACGAACCCGGCCACTCCTCCTTCATAGCCGTTGATGTACTGGAGCACTCCGCCGGTCCAGCCGGGGAAGCCGATGCCGAGGATCGAGCCGATGTTGGCGTCGGCGACGGACGTCAGAACACCTTCCTCCAGGAGCTTGACCGTGTCGAGCGCCTCGGAGAAGAGCATCCGCTCCTGCATGTCCCGGAACGGGATCTCGTGGCCGGGCTTGGTGAAGTGCTCGCGCAGGCCGGGCCAGAGCCCTGCCCGCTTGCCGTCGTCGCCGTACTCGTAGAAGCCCGCGCCGCCGCTGCGCCCGGTGCGGCCGAACTCGTCGACCATGCGGTCGATGACGGCCTCGGCGGGGTGCGCGGTCCAGGTGCCGCCCGCCTCGACGATCGCGGCCTTCGTCTCGCCCAGGATCTTGCGGGGCAGGGTGAGGGTGAGCTCGTCCATCAAGGAGAGCACCTTCGCCGGGTAGCCGGCCTGGGCGGCGGCCTGTTCGACGGAGGCGGGCTCGATGCCCTCGCCGACCATGGCGACGCCCTCGTTGATGAAGTGTCCGATGACGCGGGAGGTGAAGAAGCCACGCGAGTCGTTGACGACGATGGGCGTCTTGTTGATCTGCCGTACGAGGTCGAACGCGCGGGCCAGCGCCTCGTCGCCGGTGCGCTCGCCCTTGATGATCTCGACGAGCGGCATCTTGTCGACGGGCGAGAAGAAGTGCAGACCGATGAAGTCGGACTGCCGCTCGACGCCCTCGGCGAGGGCGGTGATCGGGAGGGTGGAAGTGTTGGAGCACAGCAGCGCGTCGGGGGCGACGACGTCCTGGATCTCCTGGAACACCTTGTGCTTGAGTGCGGGGTCCTCGAAGACGGCCTCGATGACGGCGTCGCAGCCCGCGACGGCCGCCGCGTCGTCGGCGGGCGTGATGCGGGCGAGCAGCGCGTCCGCCTTCTCCTGGGTGGTGCGGCCGCGCGAGACGGCCTTGGCGCACAGCTTCTGCGAGTACGCCTTGCCCTTGGCGGCGGCGTCGGCGGAGACGTCCTTGAGGACGACGTCGATGCCCGCGCGGGCGCACGAGTAGGCGATGCCCGCGCCCATCATCCCGGCGCCGAGAACGGCCACCTTGCGGACCGTGCGCGGCTCGACGCCCTTGGGGCGGTTGGCGCCGGAGTTGACGGCCTGGAGGTCGAAGAAGAACGCCTGGATCATGTTCTTGGCGGTCTGTCCGGTGACCAGTTCGGTGAAGTAGCGGGCCTCGATGGTCAGGGCGGTCTCGAAGTCGACCTGGGAGCCCTCCACCGCGGCGGCGAGGATGTTACGGGGTGCGGGGTAGGGCGCACCGTTCAGCTGCTTCTTGAGGTTGGCCGGGAAGGCGGGCAGGTTGGCGGCGAACTTGGGGCTGGCCGGGGTACCGCCGGGGATCTTGTAGCCGGGCGCGTCCCAGGGCTGGTGCGACTCGGGGTGGGCGTCGATGAAGGCGCGGGCCTTGTCGAGCATCTCCTCGCGGGTGGCGGCGACTTCGTGGACGAGCCCGTTCTCCAGGGCGCGCTTCGGGCTGTACTGCGTGCCTTGCAGCAGCACCTTCAAGAGCGCGTCGGCGATGCCCATGAGGCGTACGGTGCGCGTGACGCCGCCGCCCGCGGGCAGCAGGCCCAGCGTGACCTCGGGCAGGCCGATCTTCGAGCCGGGCGCGTCCAGGGCGATGCGGTGGTGGCTGGCGAGCGCGATCTCGTAACCGCCACCGAGGGCGGCGCCGTTGAGGGCGGCGACGACCGGCTTGCCGAGCGTCTCGATGCGGCGCAGCGAGTTCTTGATGCCGGTGCCGGTCTCGAAGACGGCCCGGGCGTCGTCGGGGCCCGCCTTCATCATGTCCTTGAGATCACCGCCCGCGAAGAAGGTCTTCTTGGCGGAGGTGTAGATGAAGCCCCGGATCGCGTCCGGGTTCTCGGCGAGCGCCCTCTCGGCGCGGTCGGCGACGGCGGCGATGGACTCCTTGAACGCCTGGTTCATGGTGTTCGCGGACTGGTCGGGGTCGTCGAGGACGAGGGTGACGACGCCGGTGTCGTCCTGTTCCCAGCGGATGGTCGAGCGGTGCGACATGGTTCGGTCTCCGTGAGGTTCGTTGCGGCGGAAGTCTTCTGGGGGTGCGGGGGCGAGGTCCCGGTAAGAGGGCGGCGAAGCCGCGTGCCTTCAAGAGGGCGGGCAACCGCGCGAGGCCGGGCCACCGGCCCTCGGTCGGCGACGCGGGCCCCGCCCTGCGACACCGGCGCTACAGCCGTTCCACGACCGTGGCCACGCCCATCCCACCGCCGACGCACAACGTGGCGAGCCCGTACCGCTGGTCCCGCCGCTCGAGCTCGTCGACGAGGGTGCCGAGGATCATCGCCCCGGTCGCCCCGAGCGGGTGGCCGAGCGCGATGGCGCCGCCGTTGACGTTGACCTTGTCCAGCGACAGGCCCATGTCCTTCACGAAGCGCAGTACCACCGCCGCGAACGCCTCGTTGATCTCGACGAGGTCGATGTCGTCGATGGTCAGCCCCGCCTTGGCGAGGGCCTTGCGTGTGGCGGGCGCCGGTCCGGTCAGCATGATGGTCGGCTCGGAGCCGGACACGGCGGCGGAGACGATCCGCGCGCGCGGCGTGAGGCCGTGGCGTTCGCCGGCCTCGCGCGAGCCGACGGCGACGAGCGAGGCGCCGTCGACGATGCCGGAGGAGTTGCCCGCGTGGTGGACGTGGTCGATCTTCTCGACCCAGTGGTACTTCTGCAACGCCACGGCGTCGAAGCCGCCCAGGTCGCCGATGTCGGCGAACGACGGCTTCAGCTTGGCGAGCGAGTCCGCGGTCGTGCCGGGGCGCATGTGCTCGTCGTGGTCGAGGACGACGAGCCCGGAACGGTCCTTGACCGGGACGACGGACCGCTCGAAGCGGCTGTCCTTCCAGGCCGCGGCCGCCCGCTCCTGGGACATCGCCGCGTACTCGTCGACGTCGCGCCGGGTGAAGCCGCCGATGGTGGCGATGAGGTCGGCGCCGATGCCCTGCGGCACGAACCCGGTGTCGAAGTTGGTCATCGGGTCGGCGAACCACGCACCGCCGTCGGAGGCCATGGGCACCCGCGACATCGACTCGACGCCGCCCGCGAGCACGAGGTCCTCCCAGCCGGAACGCACCTTCATCGCGGCCAGGTTGACCGCTTCGAGCCCCGAGGCACAGAACCGGTTCTCCTGGACGCCCGCGACGGTGTCCGGCAGACCGGCCGCGATGGCGGCGATGCGGGCGATGTCGGAGCCCTGATCACCGACCGGGCCGACGACACCGAGCACGATGTCGTCGATGGCGGCCGGGTCGAGGTCCGGGAAGCGTGCGGTCATCTCGTGGATGAGGCCGACGACGAGATCGATCGGCTTGGTGCCGTGCAGGGCGCCGCCGGCCTTGCCCCGGCCGCGCGGGGTGCGGATCGCGTCGTAGACGTACGCGTCTGTGGTCACGGAAGTGCCTTTCACTGAGTGGCTGCGCAGGGGTCGGGGTGAGGGGTGGGGCGGGTCGGGGGTCAGGAGAGGAGCGAGCGGCCGATGATCTCCTTCATGATCTCGGTGGTGCCGCCGTAGATGGTCTGGATGCGTCCGTCGGTGAATGCCTTCGCCACGCGGTACTCGCTCATGTAGCCGTATCCGCCGTGCAGTTGCAGGCAGCGGTCGGCGACGCGTTTTTGCAGTTCGGTCGCCCACCACTTGGCCATGGAGGCGTGGACGGCGTCGAGGGTGCCCGCGGAGTGGTCCTCGACGCAGCGGTCGAGGAAGGCCCGCGTGACGGCGCACTCGGTGGCCATCTCGGCGATCTCGAACCGTATGTGCTGCAGTGTGGCGAGCGGCCTTCCGAACGCCTCGCGCTCCTTGACGTACGCCGTGGTGATCTCGAGGAGGTGCTCGGCCGCGGCGATGGCGGCGACGGCGATGCCCATGCGTTCCTGGGCGAGGTTGGTCATGAGGTGGACGAACGCGCCGTTGAGGTCACCGAGGAGGTTCTCCTTGGGCACGCGCACGTCGTCGAAGAACAGCTCGGCCGTGTCCTGGGCCTTCTGACCGATCTTGTCGAGGTTGCGGCCGCGTTCGAAACCCTCCATGCCGCGTTCGACGACGAGCAGCGACAGGCCGTGCGCGCCGCCTTGCGGGCTCGTGCGGGCGACGACGATCACCAGGTCGGCGAGGATGCCGTTGGAGATGAAGGTCTTGGAACCGTTGAGCAGCCAGTGGTCGCCCTTGTCCTCGGCGGTGGTACGGATGGCCTGGAGGTCGGATCCGGCGCCCGGCTCGGTCATGGCGATGGCGGTGATCGTCTCACCGGTACAGAACCCGGGCAGCCAGCGCCGCTTCTGCTCGTCCGTGGCGAGCGAGGTGAGGTAGGGGCCGACGATGTCGTTGTGCAGGCCGACGGCGAGGCCGGGCGCGCCCGCGCGCGTGAACTCCTCGGCGAGAACGGCGCTGTAGCGGAAGTCGGTGGTGCCGCCGCCCCCGTACTCCTCGGGCACGGCGAGCCCCAGCAGGCCCTGGCGTCCGGCGGCGCGCCACGCCTCGCGCGAGACGACGCCGTCCTTCTCCCACTGCTCGTAGTGCGGCGTCACCTCCTTGGTGAGGAAGGTGCGCACGGTCTCGCGGAATGCCTCGTGGTCGGCGCTGAACAGGCGTCGTTCCATGCTCTCGGTCAACTGCCTTTCTCCGGGGAGTCGTGGGGGGCGTCGTCGGTGCGGCGCAGCTGCGGCACGTCCCAGTCGCGGGCGACGTCGGCGGTGTCGGCACCCGGCTGGGCGGGGCCGGAGCGGACGGCGGTGGGCGTGCGCGAGAAGCGGGGCGCGGGGGCGGGCTGGGTGATGCCACCGTGATCGACGAAGGTGCCGCGGGCGGCGAGGTGCGGGTGGTGCGGGGCCTCGCGCAGGGAGAGGACGGGCGCCACGCAGGCGTCGGAACCCTCGAACACGGCGGTCCACTCGTCTCTCGTACGTTCCCGGAAGCGCGCTGCGACGGCGTCGCGCAGCTCGCCCCAGCGGGCCAGGTCCTTGCGGTCGGGCGCGACGTCGGCGAGGCCCATCAGCGCGATGAACTCGTCGTAGAACTGCTGCTCCAGGGCGCCGACGGCCATGCACTGCCCGTCGGCCGTCTCGTACGTCCCGTAGAACGGGCAGCCGCCGTCGAGGAGGTTGGAGCCGCGCCGGTCCTGCCAGCTCCCGGCCGCGAGCATGCCGTGGATCATGGCGGCGAGGTGCGCGGCCCCGTCGACGATGGCCGCGTCGACGACCTGCCCGGTGCCGGTGGCGCGGGCGTGGTGGAGGGCTGAGAGCACGCCGACGACGAGGTAGAGGGAGCCGCCCGCGTAGTCGCCGATCAGGTTGGCGGGGACGGCCGGCGGCTCGTCGGGCTTGCCGATCATGCCGAGAGTGCCGGTGAGCGCGATGTACGCGACGTCGTGCCCGGCGCGCTGGGCGAGCGGGCCCTCCTGGCCCCAGCCGGTCATCCGCCCGTAGACGAGTTTCGGGTTGCGGGCGTGGCAGGTCTCGGGCCCGACGCCGAGGCGCTCGGCGACGCCCGGCCGGTAGCCCTCGATCAGCACGTCGGCACGCTCGACGAGCCGGAGCACGCGCTCGGCGCCGTCGGCGGCCTTCAGGTCGACGACCACCGAGCGCTTGTTGCGGTTGGTGACGTCGTACTCCGGGGCGATGGCCGGCCCCGCGCCGCCGGGCCGGTCGACGCGGACGACATCGGCGCCCAGGTCGGCCATGAGCATGGCGGCGAACGGCCCCGGCCCGATCCCGGCGAGCTCCACCACCCGCACTCCTGCGAGCGGACCACCCTGCCCGTCACGGCTCTCGCCGCCTGCGACCGTCATCCCTGCGCACCCCGACCCGTCTGTGACACTACTGATGTAACACCAGTGATGCTAAGAACGTGTTCCAGTCAGCACAAGCCCTTGACGAGCAAGCGCTCAGCCAATTTCATACCGTCCTCGCATGGCTTGCTACCGGAACGTAGGGTCGAGGCGAGCACCGCACACGCGACAACAACACGTACGACGAGGGGTGTCATGAACCGAGCAGGCCCGGATCAGCCGGACAGGGCGTACGACGTGGTGCTGTTCGGCGCGACGGGATTCGTCGGCGCGCTCACCGCGGAGTATCTGGCGCGGCACGCGCCCGAGGGCCTGCGCTGGGCCGTCGCGGGCCGGGACACGGCGAAGCTGGAGCGGCTGCGCGAGCGGCTCACCGGCCTCGACCCCCGGTGCGCGACGCTGCCGCTGCTGCGCGCGGACGTCGCGGACCCGGCGTCGCTGCGCGAACTCGCGGACCACGCACGCGTGGTGGCGACGACCGTGGGCCCGTACCTGGAGTACGGCGAAGCGCTCGTCGCCGCGTGCGCCGACGCGGGAACCGACTACGTGGATCTGACGGGCGAGCCCGAGTTCGTGGACCTCATGTATCTGCGCCACGACGCCCGCGCGCGCGAGAGAGGCGCGCGGCTGGTCCACGCGTGCGGGTTCGACTCGGTCCCGCACGACCTGGGCGCGTACTTCACCGTGCGGCAGCTGCCAAAGGGCGTGCCACTGCGCGTCGACGGCTTCGTACGGTCGAACGCGACGTTCTCGGGCGGCACGTTCGCCTCCGCCCTCAACCAGTTCGGGCGCGCCCGGCAGATGGTGGCGGCGCACCAGGAGCGGCGGCGGCACGAGCCACGCCTGGTGGGCCGCGCGGCGTACGCGCCGACCGGGGCGCCGCGCTACGCCAAGGAGATCGGGGCGTGGGCGCTGCCGATGCCGACGATCGACCCGCAGGTGGTGCAGCGTTCGGCGCGCGCCCTGGAGCGGTACGGCCCCGACTTCCGCTACCGGCACTACGCGGCCGTGCGCACGCTTCCGGTCGCGCTGGGCGGCACTCTGGGCGTGGCCGCGCTGTTCGCGGCGGCCCAGGTGCCCGCCGCCAGGCGCTGGCTCGGCGGGCGCGTCAAGCCCGGCGAGGGTCCTGACGAGGCGCGCCGGGCGAGGAGCTGGTTCTCGGTGCGGTTCGTCGGCGAGGGCGGCGGGCGCCGGGTCTTCACGGAGGTGGCGGGCGGTGACCCGGGGTACGGGGAGACCGCGAAGATCCTCGCCGAGTCGGCGATGTGCCTGGCCCAGGACGAGCTGCCGGACACGGCCGGGCAGGTGACGACCGCCACCGCGATGGGCGACGCGCTGATCGAACGGTTGCGGGCGGCCGGGATCACGTTCCGGGTAGCGGCCGAGCGGTGAGGCCGAGGACGCCGTCCGACACGGCCGCCAGGGCGTCCCGGCACAGCCGGTCCGCCCGCCGCGTCGTCTCCGGGACCCGGTAGCGCGGGGTCAGCGCCAGCGCGTGCGCGCACGCGTTGTCCAGCGACACCCGGTGGCCCACGGAGACGTAGACGGGCTTGACGCCCGTGCGGGTGCGCAGCGCCCGGCCGACCTCGTCGGCGCCGTCGAGGAGCGGCGCCGCGCTCCCCCGCTCACGGCCCGGCGTGTCGTGCGCGAAGGCGAACGGGTTCTTGGCGACGCCCATCGTGGGCAGCCCGGTGAGCACGCCCAGGTGGCTGGCGAGGCCGAAGCGGCGCGGGTGGGCGAGGCCGTAGCCGTCACAGACGACGAGCCCGGGGTCCGCGGTCAGCTCCCGGAGCGCGCCGAGCACCGCCGGGATCTCGCGGAACGCCAACAGGCCCGGCACATAAGGGAAGGCGACGCGCCCCACGGCCGTCGTCTCCTCCACCACGTCGAGGGTGTCCGCGTCGAGGACGACCGCGGCGGCCGCGACGACGTCGCGCTCGTCGTCGTAGGCGACGTCGATCCCGGTGACGGTTCCCGCGCCCGGCGGCGGTCCCGTCTCGTCCACCACGACGCGCCCGCGCAACGCGTCCTGCGCCGCGCGCGCCGCGGCCTCGTCGGTCGGCCACCCGTCGGGGATCCCCGTGATCGTCACCATGGGACCCGACCCTAGACAACAAGCTCGCCCCTCCGGCTGATCCGGCGGCCGCTCTCGCGCTGCGCGACACATGGCAGGGGGCGATCTCGCGGAAGCAGGACGAGCCGGTCGGGACGGCGCGCGTCTCCGGGGACGACGGCACGGCGTTCCAGGTCGTCGACATCCGCGTGCGCCCCGGCCACCGGGGCCGCGGTCTCGGCGAGCGGATCTCGGCCGCGCTCACCGAGGGGCCGACGCGGCGGGCGCCCGCGACCGCGTACGTGTCGCTGATCGCCGACGCCCCGTCGGCGTTCGTCTTCCGAGGAGTTCGGCTCCGTCGGGGCGTCGTCGTACGAGTCGGTGGGCATGCCCCGGTCCATGACGGGCCGCGGGCCCGAGTCGGATACGGGCGCCGGTAGCCTGTCGGCCATGTTCGTACTCGAATTGACGTACACCGCCCCGCTCGACCGCGTCGACGCTCTCCTGGAGGAGCACGTCGCCTGGCTGAACACGCACTACGCGGCAGGGCTCTTCCTCGCCTCCGGGCGCAAGGAGCCGCGCGAGGGCGGCGTCATCCTCGCCGCCGGGGCCGACCGCGCGGCGATCGAGGAACTCACCCACAGCGACCCCTTCGTCGTGGCGGGCGTGTGCGCGTACCGGGTGACGGAGTTCGTCGCGACGAAGACGGCTCCCGCCCTTGACACGTACCGGGAACAGTTGCCTGCGTCCTGAGCCGCCGGTCGGTGACGGACGTCACTCGGAATTCGTCCGGCTTCAGGCGCACGGATCGGCTCGTTCCGCCGTCTATCCCGGTAAGGCCGCAGCCGCGGCCTTCGGCCCCCGTCCAGCCGTCATTAGGGAGCAGGCGTTGTCCACCGTCATCGAGCAAGCCGTTGAGGCCCGCCTCGTCGCCGCCGCACCACGCATGGCGAGCATCCCCGCGACCCTGCGCTACGACGCCCGCGATCCCTTCGCCGTCCGCATGTCGTTCCCGGCCCCCGCCACTCTCGAGGGCGTCGACGTCTCCTGGACCTTTGCCCGTGAACTGCTCACCGCGGGCGTGTCGGAAGCGGTGGGCACCGGTGACGTGCGGGTGCGGCCGTACGGGTACGACCGCACGGTCCTCGAGTTCCACGCCCTCGAGGGCACCGCGATCGTGCATGTGCGCACCGGAGAGCTGAAGCGGTTTTTGGCGGAGACGACGGCCCTGGTGCCGGACGGCGAGGAGTACCTGCACGTGGACGTGGACGGCGATCTGGCCGAGTTGCTGCGCGACGCGCTCTGATCCCGGGAGAAGCGGGGGCCGGTGCTGCGGCACGTCGTCGGGCAGCCGCTGGACCTGGCCCTCGCACCGCTGATGACCGGCCGGGTGGGAGACCGAGCTCGATGACGACGACCGCACCGCCGACGGGAACCTGGCGGGATCTGCTGCTGCGCCAGGTGGCCACGTTGCCGGTGCGGTCGCTGGGCACGGCGGCCGTCACGGCGGCGTACCGGCCGTGGTCGGCGGCTCAGGGCGGTCCGGGCGTGCTGCTGTTCGGCTGCGCCCTGGTCCTCGCGCCGTGGGCGGCGCCCGGGGTGGACTCCCGGTTCACTGCGCCGTCGGGGCACTGGCGCCACCGGCTCGCCCGGCGCCGGCCAACCCTTCTGGCCGGCCTCGCCGTGCTGCTCGCGGCGGTGGGCCAGGCCCCGGGTGTGGGAGGCCAGGTGCGTGGTGCTGCTGACCGCGTGTCTGGTGGCGAGCGACGCCTGGTCGACCGGGCTCACGGCGGCCCGGCCCCGGCCACCCGTCTGCGGCGAGGCAGCT
>NZ_JAPHNL010000072.1 GCF_026274175.1 Streptomyces beihaiensis | reverse complement strand
TCAACAAGGACGAGGAAGCACCGATCTTCGACCTGGTCGACTACGGCGTGGTCGGTGACCTCTTCGACGTCGTCCCCGCCCTCACCGAGGAGATCAAGACCCGCAAGGGCTGAGGACCCCTCCCGGCGACATCACGGAACACGTGTCAGATGTGATGGTGGATCCGGTGCGCCTCGACCAGTTTGACGCGCGCCGACTCAAGTCGGTTCGCCATCACCT
This sequence comes from Streptomyces beihaiensis, assembly GCF_026274175.1. Taxonomy (GTDB): domain Bacteria; phylum Actinomycetota; class Actinomycetes; order Streptomycetales; family Streptomycetaceae; genus Streptomyces; species Streptomyces beihaiensis. The sequence continues at coordinate 13,791 of NZ_JAPHNL010000072.1, read as the reverse complement.
CGGCCACACCGTGCAACAGGGCCACGCCCAGAGCGGGTTCGATGTCGCACAGGCCCCGCACGGCCGCCGCGTCGAACTCGTAGGCCCGCACGGGGCTGAACGCCTCGGCGCCGAAGTCCCACTGGTAGGGCGGGAACAGCCATGACCAGCCGAGCAGATCACCCGGCCCCAGCGGGTCGATGGGCAGCCGGGTGCGTTCGGAGACCCGTAGGTCGAGGGTGACCGTGCCGGTCCGGATGATCCAGAACCGGTCGGCGCGCTGGCCCTCCTCGAAGATCCGGGTGTCCTCCTCGAAGGCGACCTCCTTGGCCAGCGCGAGCAGCCGGTCGCGGTAGGCATGCGGAAGCCGGTGCAGCAGGCGTATCTGGGCTGTCATGGCGGGCCACCTCCACCGTCGTGTCACTCCAGCGTACGTATGCCACCCAGAGAACCGCGCGGCTGGATGGCGTAAGCGGAGCGCGACCGAGTGGCCACCGTCCTATGTTTCCGGCATGGCGCACCACCTCATCCGTTCCCGCCCCCGCCTCCGTACCGGAACGCTCGCCCCGACCGCCGCCCTGTGCGCCACGCTCCTCGCGGGCGCCGCCGGTCCCGTCGCGGCGGCGAGCCCGGCTCCCGCACCGTCCTCCACGCCGTCCGTGCCCGCCCCTCCGGCCGTCTCGGCGCTGTCCTGGGAGGTGATGGACGCGGGCACCGGCGAGGTCCTCGCCGCCCACGCCCCGCACCGCGGACTGCCGCCCGCCAGCACGCTCAAGACGCTGTTCGCGCTGGCCCTGCTGCCGAAGTTCAGCCCCAACGCCGTGCACCGTGAGACCGCCGCCGACCTCGCACAGGTCGCGCAGGGCAGCAGTCTGGTCGGCCTCGACGAGGGCCACCGGTACACGGTCGCCGACCTGTGGCGCGGTGTGTTCCTCAGTTCCGGCAACGACGCGGTGCACACCCTGGCGCAGATGAACGGCGGCCTGCCGCGCACACTCGCCGAGATGCGGGCGACCGCGCGGCGGATCGGCGCCCGGGACACTCGGGTGCGCTCCCCCGACGGCTTCGACACGCCGGGCCAGTACTCGTCCGCCCACGATCTGGCCCTGATCGCCAGGGAGGGCCTCAAGAACGCGGACTTCCGCCGCTACATGGGCACGAAACAGGCCCTCTTCCCCGCGGCGGGCGGCCCGGGATCGTACGAGATCCAGAACACGAACCGGCTGCTCGTGGGCTCCCACGGCGAGGCGCCGTATCCGGGCCTGATCGGCGTGAAGAACGGGTACACGTCCCAGGCCGGAAACACCCTGGTCACCGCGGCGCGGCGCGGTGACCACACCATCCTCGTCACCGTCTTGAACCCGCAGAACGACACCTACAACGCCGTCTACGAAGAGGGCCGCGCGCTGCTCGACTGGGGTTTCACCGCGGCGCCGCTGCGTGACGTGCGCCCGGTCGCGTCGGCACGGCGCACGGCGAAGGCCGTCGCGGGCCCGGCGGCCGCACACGCCCAGGCCCGTCCGCAGCCGGTGGGCGCGCGGCACATCGGCGCGGCGGCCGCCCTGTTGATCCTGTCGTCCGTTCCGCTGGTGATCCGTGGTGTACGGCGGCGCCGGGCGGGGCGACAGGCCCCCCACCCCTTTGGCCGTGCCGGATGGTGAGCGCGTGCGGGTGCTCGTAGCGTCACAGGCATCGTCGGCTCCGGAGGCGCCATGCGTTGCACGCGTTCCCTACGTCCCGTACCTCGTACAGTCCGGTCCGTGCGACGGGCCGGGCCCGTGTCGGCCGCCGCCGGCCGCGTCTGACGGGGCGGGCGTTCTCGTGTCCGCGTCGTCCGCCGCCAGTTCCTCCGGTTCCTCCGGTTCCTCCGGTTCCTCGGCCGGTCGTCGGCCCTCCTGGTCGTTCCTCGCCGTGGCGCTGCTCGTGGGGGTGCTGCTCGTCCATCACGGCCTGTCGTTCGCTCAGGGGCCGCCGCAGCCGGACCCCGGCGCGGCGCGACTCGGTACGACCACGCCACCCGCCGACCCGCTGCCCGCCTCGACGCCGCTGCGCATCCGCATCCCCGAGATCAAGGTCGACGCACCGCTGACCCGGGTGCACCGGGACGCGGACGGCTGGCTGGAGGCGCCGCCGCCCGAGAACGCCAATCTGGCGGGCTGGTTCACCGGGGCCGTGACACCCGGCGAGCGCGGCACGGCCGTCATCGACGGCCACGTCGACAACGCGCACGGGCCCGCCGTCTTCTACGGCCTCGGCGCCCTCAAGAAGGGCGAGCACATCGAGGTCGACCGCGCCGACGGCACCACCGCCGTCTTCGAGATCCACGGCATCGACGTCGTCGACAAGGAACACTTCCCCGACCGCCGCGTCTACGGCAACACGGGCCTGCCCGAGCTGCGCGTCATCACCTGCGGCGGCAGCTACAGCAAGCGCACCGGCTACTTGGGCAACGTCGTCCTGTACGGGCTGCTCACCTCGGTGCGGCACAACGGCTGACCGGCCGCTCAGTCGTGCGGGGCCCGGCCGCTCACCCGGTGGTCGGCGTGGCTGAGCGCCTCCATGACCAGGCGGCGCAGATGGCCGTCGGTGAGGCGGTAGTGGACATGGCGGCCCTCACGGCGTGCCTCCACCAGGCCCGCGAGCCGCAGCTTCGCCAGATGCTGGCTGACCGCCGTGCGGGACGCGGCGACCCGATCCGCGAGCGAGCCGACGTCCGACTCGTCGAGCGCGAGCAACCAGAGCAGGTGCAGCCGGGTGGTGTCCGACAGCAGGGCGAACACCCGTGCCGCCTCGGCGAGACGGGCTCCGTCCGGTTCGCGCAGATGCGCACCGGGCGCAGGTGGGGAGAGGTCGCGTCCAGGCATGCGCCCAGCCTAGAGCGGGTGGCCCCGCTCCGGTCACCGCCGTCTGCGAGGTCTCCCCACGCGTCGTAGCAGACACGTGCGCAGATGCGCACATGACGACTATCCTGGCGGCGTGCTCACCGTGCTGCGCCACCGCGCCTACCGCCGCCTCTTCGCCGCGCAGGTCGTCGCCCTGGCCGGCACCGGCCTGGCCACCGTCGCGCTCGGCCTGCTGGCGTACGACATCGCGGGCGCCGACGCGGGCGCGGTCCTGGGCACCGCACTGGCCATCAAGATGACCGCGTACGTGCTGATCGCCCCGGCCGCCGCGGCGGTCGCGGACCGGGTGCCGCGCCGGGCGCTGCTCGTCGGCGCCGACCTCACCCGCGCGTGCATCGCCGTGACCCTGCCGTTCGTGGACCAGGTGTGGCAGGTCTACGCACTGGTGTTCCTGCTGCAGTCGGCCTCCGCCGTGTTCACGCCCGCCTTCCAGGCGGTCATCCCGGACGTGCTGCCGCGAGAGCGCGACTACACGCGCGCGTTGTCGCTCGCCCGGCTCGCCTACGACATGGAGAGCCTGTTCAGCCCGGCGCTCGCCGCGGCTCTGCTCTGCCTGGTCAGCTACAACTGGCTGTTCGCCGGGACCGTGTGCGGCTTCCTCGCCTCCGCCGTCCTCGTCGCGGGCACGGCGCTGCCCGCCGCCTCCGCCGCGTCCGCGCGCACCGGGACGCGCCGCGCCGGGGTGGCGGCCGGGGCGCGGCTCTTCCTCGCCGTGCCTCCCCTGCGCGGGCTGCTCGCGCTCGACCTGGCGGTGGCCGCGGCCGGCGCGATGGTGACGGTCAACTCGATCGTCTACGTACGGGACTTGCTGGGCCTGTCGACCGGGATGGTGCCGGTGGCTCTCGGCGCGTACGGGGCCGGGTCGATGGGGGCGGCGCTGGTGCTGCCGCGCCTCCTGGAACGGGTGCGGGACCGGACCGTGATGGTGCGCGGGGCGTTGGTCATGGGGTTCGTGTTCGGCGCGCTCGGCGTGGTCACGGCCGCGGGCGGCGGGTGGTGGCGGTTGCCGGCGCTGCTGGCCACCTGGTGCGCGTTCGGTACGGCGTGCTCCATGGTGCTCACCCCGGCGGGGCGGCTCGTGCGGCGGTGTGCGCCGCCACCGGAGCGTACGGCGGCGTTCGCGGCACGGTTCTCGCTCTCGCACGGCTGCTGGCTGCTCACCTATCCACTGGCCGGATGGCTCGGCGCGGCGGCAGGGCTACGGGCGGCGGTCGTCGTGCTCGGGGCGCTCGCCGTGGCGGCCGGGGTCGCGGCGGTGCGGCTGTGGCCCGCGGCCGGGGCCGCGGGGCCCGCCGCTCAGCGGGCGTCGACGTGTCGTACGGCGTCGGTGAAGTCCATGCGGATGTCCACGACCCCCTCGACGGCGCGGGCGAGGCGGGCGGCCACGGGCACCATGCTCCGGTTGCGCAGCGACCCGGAGAACGTGACGACTCCCTCGGCGACCGAGACGACCACGGGCTGGTCGGGGAAGAGGTAGGCGGCCACGGTGCGGCGTACCTCCTCCTCGATGTCCCGGTCGCTGCGCAGGAACACCTTCAGCAGGTCGGTGCGGCTGACGATACCTTCGAGTTCGCCCTGGGCGGTGACCACGGGGAGCCGTTTGACCTGGTGCTGGGCCATCAGGCGTGCCGCCTCCGCGAGGGTGGCGTCCGGGCGGACGCAGATGGCGGGGCTGGTCATCAGCTCGCCCGCCCCGAGCGCACCGGCCTTGACGAGGTCGGTGAGCCGGCGCATCTGGTCCTGTCGGGTCGGGTCGGCGTCGCGGAACTCCTCCTTGGGCAGCAGGTCGGCCTCGGAGACGATCCCGACGACACGGTTCTCGCCCTCCAGGACCGGCAGGGCGCTGACCCTCCACTCGTCCATCAGCGCCACGATCTCCTTGAACGGCGCGTCCCTGCCCACCGAGACGACGGTGTGGCTCATCACGTCGCTGACGATGTGCGGGCCGGTGTTCATGGCGTCCTCCTGTGGGGCGGTCCGGTCAGCGCGGCAGTCCGCTGCCGTTGGGGGCGTACAGGTCGAGCAGGCGGGTGCGCGAGGCGAGCAGCCGGTGGGCGATCACGCCACCGACCCAGTGGACCACGGCCCGGCCGAACTCGGGGTCGGCGTCGCACAGCCGACGCACGGCGTCCGCGTCGAACACGTAGGTGCGCAGCGGTGTGACGGCTTGCGCGCCCAGCCGCCACACATAGGGGCTGTAGAGCCAGGACCAGCCGACGAGTTCGCCGAATCCGAGGGACTCGACGACGACCGGCCTCCGCCCCGGCACCCGCATGTCCAGGGCGACGGTGCCCGACCGGACGATCCAGAAGCGGTCGGCGTGTCCGCCCTCCTCGAAGAGCCGGGTGTCCTGCGGATAGTTGGCCTCGCTCGCCAGGGACATCATCTGGTCCCGGTGGACCGCGGGCAGGGTCTGCGTCATACGGGGGCTTGTCGTCGCGATCATGGTCGTGCCTCCAGCTCTTCTGCCACCAGATTCGGCGGGCGGCAGACCCGAGGGGCAGGGGCCGAGTGGCCCCGAGCGGTGTCCGTACGGCACGTCCGCCGGGCGCAGTCGGTTCCGGCGGGCCGGGTCCGGGCCGGCGAGCCTCACTCCGGGCCGTCGAGGCACTCGGCGGCCAGCGCCCGCAGCCGCGCCGACTTCGCGCGCAGCCGCTGCCCCTCGGCGTACCAGTGCCGTCGTTCGAGGGGTCGCCTGCGCGGCGGCCTGCGCATCGCCCAGTCCTCCTGCGCGAAGCGCACGCAGGCGTCCTCGACGACCAGGACCATCACGCTGGGCATGCGCAGCGCCGCCTCCACCCCCACGGTCCGGTCCACACTGCGCAGCCGCAGGCACGTGTGCTGCGCCTTCTTGGCGCGGCTCCAGAAGACTGGCTTGTCCATGACGACCTCCGGACGACTCGTGGTACCCCGGGTGCAGTGGGTTGCGAAGCGGCGGACCGCCCGGCTCCTGACTCCGAGCCTGCGCCGCGGCGCCCGCGCCGTCCCTGGGCCGAAGGGCCCGCGGCACGGGGCCGGGGCGCTCTGCGTGCGGGGCCCTCCGGCGGGCGCCGCCGGGACCCGTAGGACAGGCCAGGGGCCCGGCCGGGTGTCACCCTGGAGATTGCGGGGACCCGTGGTGGCCCTGCCCGGACCGGACCCGAGAGGCGGTGCGCGTCATGGAACGTCCCCTGGTCGTCGGGGTCGACGGATCCCGCTCCAGTCTGCTCGCCGTGGACTGGGCGGTCGACGAGGCGGCACTGCGCGGACTCGGCCTGCGGCTGGTGCACGCCTCCCCCTGGGAGCGCTACGAGGCCTCACGCCTGGCCGAGGAGTCCGACGAGAGCGACGCGTCCGGCGAGCAGACCACCGCCGAGGCCATCGTGAGCCAGGCGGTGTCGCGGGCCACCGAGCGCCGCCCCGACGTGCGGGTCGCCGCCGACGTGCTGGCCGAGGACCCGGCCGACGGGCTGCTCCTCGCCGGACGCGACGCCACCGCGCTGATCCTCGGGCAGCACGGCCGGGGCCCGGTCGAGCAACTGCTGCTCGGTTCGGTGAGCCTGACCGTGGCCGCGCGGGCCCACTGCCCGGTGATCGTGGTCCGCGGTGACCGCGAGGGCCGTGCGGGCACCCACGGGCGGGTCCTGGTGGGGGTGGGCGACAGCGCCGGTGACGCCGACGCCTCGGCCGCCGCGGTCCGGTTCGCCTTCGACGAGGCGGCGGCCCGCAAGGCCGAGCTCGACACGGTCAGGGCCTGGCACCGCCCCTCCCACACGCCGCTCGAACATCCGCTGCTGACCGGGGACCCCACGCACGAGCTCCAGGAGCGGGCGACGCAGCTGCTGGCGGACGCCCTTGACGCATGCGCTCGGGACCACCCCGATGTGCCGGTGCGCCACTTCTCCGTCGAGGGCCACGCCCGCAAGGTGCTGCTCGACCGGTCCGCCGCCGCCGACCTGCTGGTCGTCGGGGCCCACCACCGGCACAGCCACTTCGGGCTGCAACTGGGCCGGGTCGCGCACGCGGTGCTGCACCACGCGGCGTGCCCGGTGGCGGTGGTGCCGCAGCACGGCGGGTGAGCGGGACTCACGGACGAGCACGGTCGCGCACGGCCGTGTACGGCGAAGGGCGGGAGGTGCCCCGATGGGCGAGAGGGACAGTGCGCTGGTGGCGCCGCTGCGCGGGGTGCGGGCGGTCGTCTTCGACACCGACGGTGTGCTCACCGACTCGGCGCGGCTGCACGCGCAGGCGTGGAAGACCGTCTTCGACGAGTACCTGAGGGACCATCCGCCCGCGGCCGCGGCCGACCGGCGCCCGTTCGCCGTCGCGACGGACTATCCGAGCCTGGTCGACGGCAAGGCGCGGCTCGACGGCGCCGAGGCGTTCCTCGCCTCGCGCGGCCTGCATCCGGGTCCCGAGGCGGTGGCGGCGGTGGCCGCCGAGAAGGACGCCGTCTACCGTGCCCGGCTGACCGCCGGTCCCCCGGTGCGCGCCTGCCCCGGAGCGGTGCCGCTGCTGCGGGCGCTGCGCGCCGCGAAGGTGCCGGCGGCGGCCGCCTCCGCGTCCCGGCACGCTCGCCAGGTCCTGGGTGGGGCCGACCTGTTGACCTGGTTCGACGCCGTGGTGGACGGCGTGGAGGCGGCCCGTCTGGCACTGCCGGGCAAGCCGGCGCCCGACCTGTTCCTGGAGACGGCACGCAGGCTCGGCGTGGCCCCCGGCGAGGCGGCGGTGGTCGAGGACGCGCCCGCCGGGGTGGCCGCCGCGAGGCGCGGCGGATTCCGCCTGGTCGTCGGCGTGGACCGCACGCAGGACCGGTCGCGCACCGGCGAACTGATGGACCAGGGAGCCGACTTGGTGGTCGGCACGCTCGACGAGCTGTTGGCGCAAGGAGCACCGCGGTGACCGAGTGGACGTGGACGTACCAGGGGTACGTGCCCGCCGACGAGCGGCTGCGGGAGTCGCTGTGCACACTCGGCAACGGCCGGTTCGCCACGCGTGGCGCCGCCCCGGAGTGCGCGGCCGACGCGGTGCACTATCCGGGCACGTACGTCGCCGGGTTCTACAACCGGCTCACGTCCAAGGTCGCGGGCCGCCGCGTCGAGAACGAGGACATGGTCAACGTACCCAACTGGCTTCCCCTGCGGTTTCGTTGCATCGATCCCGCGGACCCGACGAGCCTGGACGGACCGTGGCTGCACCCGGACACCTCACGCGTCCTCGACCATCGGATCACCCTGCACATCGACAGCGGCCTCCTGGAGCGACACACCACGTACGAGGACGGAGGCGGACGTCGGCTCCTGGTCCGCCAGTTGCGGCTCGTGCACATGGCGGACCCGCATGTCGCCGCTCTGCGCACGGAGTTGACGGCCGAGAACTTCACCGGCGAGGCGGAGGTGGAGGCCGCACTCGACGCGACGGTCCGCAACGCCGGGGTCGAGCGCTACCGGGACCTGGACGGCAGACATCTCGTGCGGGCCCACACGGGGCACATCGCGCCGGACACGGTCTGGCTGCGCTGCCGCACCCGCAACTCCGACCTGCGCATCGCGCTGGCGTCCCGCCTCGAGTGCGCGCAGGCCGACACGATCCACAACCGCTGCGACGCCGCCCGCGTCACACAGATGCTGCGTGTACCGCTTGAGCCGGGCCGCACCGTCACCGTCGACAAGACGGTGGCGCTGCACACCTCGCGCGACCCTGCGATCTGCGACCCGCGCGGCTCCGCGGTCGACCGGGTCCGGCAGGCGCCCGGCTTCGACGCGCTCCTGGAGTCGCACCGGACGGCGTGGGACCGGCTGTGGCGGCGCGCCGAGCTGGAGGTGCCGGGCGAGGCGGGCCGTATTCTGCGGCTGCACCTGTTCCACGTCCTGCAGACGCTCTCCCCGCACACCGCGGAGCTCGATGTCGGCGCCCCCGCCCGCGGCCTGCACGGCGAGTCCTACCGGGGTCACATCTTCTGGGACGAGTTGTTCGTCCTGCGCTATCTGGATCTGCACTTTCCCGAGACGTCCCGCGCGCTGCTCGAATACCGCCACCGGCGCCTCGAACGGGCCTGCCGTGCCGCGCGTGAGGCGGGTCGGCGCGGGGCCATGTACCCGTGGCAGAGTGGCAGCGACGGCCGCGAGGAGACGCAGCGGCTGCACCTCAACCCGCGCTCGGGCCGCTGGCTGCCCGACCATTCGCGGCTGCAGCACCACGTCGGTTCCGCCGTCGCCTACAACATCTGGCGGTACTGGGAGTCGACCGGGGACACCGAGTTCCTGCACACCAAGGGCGCCGAGATGCTGTTGCAGATCGCCCGGTTCTGGGCGGGTGCGGCCACGTACGACGAGCGGCTGGGCCGTTACCGGATCCGCGGCGTGGTGGGTCCCGACGAGTACCACGACGCCTACCCGGACGCCCGCCGTCCGGGCATCGACGACAACGCGTACACCAACGTCACCGCCGCCTGGGTGCTCGAACGCGCGCTCGATCTGCTGGAGATGCTGCCTGAGCCTCGGTGCCGCGAACTGTGCGAACTCATCGGGTTCGACGGCGGCGAGGCCGAGCTGTGGCGGGACGTGGCGCACCGCCTGTACGTGCCGAGCCATGACGGCGTCATCAGCCAGTTCGAGGGGTTCGGACGCCTGGCCGAGCTCGACTGGCCGGCGTACACGCGGCGGTACGGCGACATCCGGCGGCTCGACCGGATCCTGGAGGCGGAGGGCGACAGCGTCAACCGCTACCAGGCGTCCAAGCAGGCGGACGTGCTGATGCTCGGCTATCTGTTCCCGCCCGCCGAACTCTCCGCTCTGCTGGGCAGGCTGGGGCATGTCCTCGACGACGACGACTGGCGTCGCACGGTCGACCACTATATGCGGCGCACCAGTCACGGCTCCACGCTCAGCGGCCTGGTGCACGGCTGGGTGCTCGCGCGGGCGCGGCGCGGCGACGCGTGGAAGTTCGTCGAGGAGGCGCTGCGCGGCGACATCGCCGACGTGCAGGGCGGTACGACGGGCGAGGGCATCCATCTGGGCGCCATGGCGGGCACGCTGGACCTGGTGCAGCGCGGCCTGACCGGGCTGCAGACGCATGACGGCGCGCTGTGGCTCGACCCGGCTCCGCTGCCCGAACTGACCGGCCCGTCCTACGGGCTCGCGCTGCGCTTCCAGGGCCACTGGGGCGTGCGTCTGCGGATCAGGCGCGGACAGCTGCGGCTCACGGTCCCGGCGTCCGACCGCGACCCCATCACCGTACGGCTGCCCGGCCGCACCGAGGTGGTGCGGCCGGGCCAGACGCTGGATCTTCCGTTCTAGAGCTTGCGCAGCCAGTCGTCCGTGACGCCGTGCATGGTGCGCTCGTAAGGGCGCAGATGTGAGTCGTCGAAGCGGCAGGTCAGTTTGTCGACGACGGCGACGACTCCGTCGATGTGTCCCGTCATCCGGGCCGCGATCTCCTTCTGGCTGCGCCCCTCCACCTCTCCGGCCAGCGTCACGACCCCTTCGTGGACCGTCACCGCGAGCGCCTTCGGGGCGAGCCACAGGCTGCGGACGAGTACTTCGTCGACGACCTCCCTGCGGATGTCCTCGTCGGGCCGGAGGAAGACCCGCAGCAGGTCCCGGCGGGTGACGATGCCGACGAGGCGGTCGTCGTCGTCCAGGACGGGCAGCCGTTCCACCTTGTGGCGGGCCATGGTGCGGGCGGCCTCGGCGATGGTGTCGTCGGCGTGGGCGGTCACGGCGGGTTCGGACATCAGCTGACCGGCCGTACGGGCCCGGGTCCTGCGCCGGTCGTCGCGCGCGCCGCGCGACAAGCGCGGCGGGGAGAAGCGGCGGCGTGGCGGGTACGGGTCGTCGGCCGTGGCCTGGCGGGCCAGCAGGTCCGTCTCGGAGATCACTCCGATGACCTTCTCCTCGTCGTCCACGACCGGAAGTCCGCTGATGCGGTGCTGGTGCAGCAGCCGCGCGACGTCCTTGAACGGAGTGGCGTACCGCGCGCTGACGACGTCGGCGGCCATCACCGATCCGACCTTGCTGTGTTTCATCAGCCTTGCCTCCTTGGGTGTGCGGGGCGTGGCGCCGGGCTCAGCGCAGTCGCCGCAGGTACGGGTCGCGGGCGCGGGCCGGGGCGAGGCGGACGCGAGCGTCGAGCGCGGTGATCCGGCCGGGCCCGGCGAGCACCGGGTTGAGGTCGGCCTCGACGAGTTGGGGCAGGTCGGCGGCCATACGGGAGACGCGCAGCAGGAGTTGTTCGAGTCCGTCGAGGTCGACGGGCCCCTCGCCGTCCTCGCCGAACAGCAGGGGGGCGCAGCGCGGCGCGGTGATCAGGTCGTGCACGTCGTGGTCGGTGAGCGGGGCGAGGCGGGCGGCGTGGTCGGCGAGGACGTCGGTGGCGGTGCCGCCGAGCCCGAACAGGACCAGCGGGCCGAACACGGCGTCCTGGACGACGCCGGTGAACAGTTCGATGCCGCGCGGGGCGAGCGGCTGGACGACCACCGCGGTCATGAGGTCGCCGAAGCGGGTGACGAAGTCCCGGTGGGCGGCCCGCACCTGGGCGGCACCGCGCAGGTCGAGACGGACGGCCCGCTGGCGCGTCTTGTGGACGAGTCCCGGCCAGTACGCCTTGAGGACGACGCGGCCGTCGGGGCCCTTGAGGCGCTCGGCCGCGGCGACGGCCTCGTCCTCGCTCTCCGCCCAGGCCCAGGGCAGTTGCGGGATGCCGTAGCAGCCGAGGAGGTCGGCGCAGGCGCGCGGGTCGAGCGGTCCGCCGTCCGGGTGCCGTGCCAGGTGGGCTGCCACGAGGGCGGTGGCGCGGGGCGTGTCGACGCCGTCGAGGTGCGGGACGGTCCCGGCGGGCCGGGCGAGCCAGGCGGCGCGGCGTGCGGCGTGGCCGAGGGCGCGGGCGGCGGCCTGCGGGTCCGCGTAGGCGGGCAGTTGTCCGTCGTCGGCGCAGAGCAGGCGGACGGGTTCGGCCTGGTCGAGGAGGACGGCGACGACGGTGCGGGGGCGCCTTGGCCCCTGCGGGTGGATGAGGGCGCGGACCAGGTCGTCGCCGGTCGCGGTGGAGACGGCGGTCGGCACCAGGGAGACGAGGACGGCGTCGACGGCGCCGGACGCGGTCAGCACGTCGAGGGCGGCGCCGAGTTCCTCCTCACAGACGGTGGCGCCCGCGTCGACGGGGTTGGTGACCCGGGCGCCGTCCGGCAGCACGGAGCGCAGCGTGTCGAGCAGCGGCCCGGTCAGCCGGGGCACGGTGAGCCCGGCCTCGACGCAGGCGTCGGCGGCGAGCACGCCCGCGCCGCCCGCGTTGGTGAGCACGGCCACCCGTTCGCCGCCGGGCAGCGGGCGGCTGTGCAGCAGGGCGGCGGTCTCCAGGAGTTCGGGGATGGTGCGCGTGGCGGTGATCCCGGCCTGGATGAACAGGGCCTGCCGGGTCATGGTTCGGGTGGCGGCGGCCGCGGTGTGCGAGGCGGCGGCGCGGCGGCCGGCTTCGGTGCGGCCCGCGTCGACGGTGAGCACCGGCATGCGGCGGGTGACCCTGCGGGAGGTGCGGGAGAAGGCGCGGGGGCTGCCGAACGTCTCCAGGTGCAGCAGTGCGAGGTCGGTGCGGCCGTCGCTCTCCCACCACTGGAGGAGGTCGTTGCCGCTGACGTCGTACTTGTCGCCGAGCGAGACGAAGGTGGACACGCCGATGCCGAGACGGGCCAGGCCGCCGAGCAGGGCGATGCCGACGCCGCCCGACTGGACGGCGACGCCGGCGGTGCCGGGCAGCGGGTGGGTGGCGGCGAACGTGGCGTCGAGGCACAGCGTGTCGTCGGTGTTGGCCAGGCCGAGGCAGTTCGGGCCGACCAGGCGCATGCCGTGGGTGCGGCAGGTGTCGAGGAGCGACGCCGCCTGCCGGGCGTCGAGTCCGGAGCTGACGACGACGAGAGCGGGCACGCCCGCGCGGCCGCATTCCTCGGCGACGTCGGCGACACGCTCGGCGGGCACGGCGACGACCGCGAGGTCCGGCGTGTCGGGCAGCGCGGCGACCGACGGGCGCGCGTGCACGCCGAGCACGGCCGGGGCCTCGGGGTGCACGACGTACAGGCGGCCTCGGTAGCCGCCGGAGCGCAGGTTGTGCAGGACGGCGCGGCCGACCGAGCCGGGGGTGCGGCCCGCGCCGACGACCACGACGGAGCGGGGGCGCAGCAGGGGGACGAGGCTGGCGACGTCGGCGGCGCGGCCGCGCTCCTCGACGGCGGTCAGGTACGTCTCGTCCTCGGACAGCTGCACGGTGCAGTGCGTCTCGGGGCCTTCGCGGCGGCGGGTGACGCGCAGTCCGAGGTCGCCGAAGACCTTGAGGATCTCGTGGTTCTCGCACAGGGCGTCGGCGGTGAAGACGGTGATGCCGTCGGCGCGGGCGGCGGAGACGAGGTGCTCCAGGAGCAGCGTGCCGATGCCGCGGTGGTGCCAGGCGTCGGCGACGGCGAGCCCCACGTCGGCGTCGTCGCCGCCGGGCGAGCGCTCGTACTCGGCTACGCCCACGAGGCGCCCGTCGACCTCGGCGAGCAGGCCGCCGCGGCGCGGCGTGGCCGGACCGCGGCACATCCGGTCCGCCGCCATCCGTGCCGAGCCGCGGCCCAGCCCGAAGAAGCGGAGGCGGAGGTTGTCGGGGGACATGTCCTCGTACAGCCCCCGCACGGCGTCGTGGTCGTCGGGGCGTGGCTCGCGGATGCGGACGGTCGTGCCGTCGGCGAGGAGCGCGTGGACGGGGATCGCCGCCTCGTGCGTGAGATGTGTGTCCTGCGCCTGAGTCATGGTGTCCGCCCTTCACGGCCCGGCCGGCTCACGGCGCTGTCGGCGGTGAGCCGCTTCCTCACGTCAAGCCTCCGGCGGGCCCGGGAGGCGGCCCCAGGGGCTGGCCGGGTACGCCGGTGGGGCCGGGCGGCCCCGGCGGCGCGGCGGGC
>NZ_JAPHNL010000071.1 GCF_026274175.1 Streptomyces beihaiensis | reverse complement strand
GCCCCAGCGGCCGGCCCAGCAGCAGCCCCAGCGGCCGCAGGCGCCGGCACCCGCACCCGCGCGGCCCGCCCCGGCCGCCGAACCGGCGCAGGCCCAGGCCGCTCCGGAGAACTGGCGGCAGTCCCCCAACGACGACCTGATCCGCCAGGCGGAGCGGGTCCGCAAGCCCGCGGCGGGCGGCGTCACCACGTCGGGTCTGCCGCGCCGTGTGCCCCGGGCGAACCTCGTGGCGGGCACGGCACAGGAACAGCAGACGCAGGCCGGACCCGCGGTCTCGCGTGCGCCCGACGACGTGCGTGGGCGGCTGACCAATCTCCGTCGGGGCATCCAGCAGGGTCGGCAGGCCGGAAGCGGCGACACCGGCAACTACCCCCGCCCCTCTCACCAGCAGGAGCGTTAGTTGAGCCAGATGAGCCAGGCGGCACAGAATCTGAACTGGTTGATCACCAACTTCGTGGACAACACACCGGGTGTCTCGCACACGGTCGTGGTGTCCGCGGACGGCCTGCTGCTCGCACTGTCGGAGGGGTTCCCGCGCGACCGCGCGGACCAGCTGGCGGCCGTGGCGTCGGGGCTGACCTCGCTGACGGCGGGCGCGTCCCGCATCTTCGAGGGCGGCACGGTGAATCAGACGGTCGTGGAGATGGAGAGAGGATTCCTCTTCATCATGTCCGTCTCCGACGGTTCGTCCCTCGCCGTGCTCGCACACCCCGAGTGCGACATCGGTCTCGTCGGGTACGAGATGGCACTGCTCGTCGATCGCGCGGGCGCCGTACTCACCCCGGACGTCCGCGCCGAGCTGCAAGGAAGCCTGCTGCACTGAGGCAGGTGACGGCCGGTAACCCCGGCCGCAACCAGAGTCTGTCGCATCACGAGCCCCGGAATCCAGAGCAGTTACGTAACCACCGCCCGGCCGTCACAATCCCCCCACCGGCCCACCCCGAGACGGCAGGCCGCACCCCTGTCCGTCCAGCCCGGAGGATCCATGACCCCGCCCACCGCTCCTCACGACCCGTACGGTGCCGATACCGCCGCCTACGGCGATGAGGGCGACCAGCCGCTGGTCCGTCCCTATGCGATGACCGGCGGCCGGACCCGGCCGCGCTATCAGCTCGCGATAGAGGCGTTGGTGAGCACGACCGCCGACCCGGCGGCGCTGATGACCCTGCTCCCCGAGCACCAGCGCATCTGCCACCTGTGCCGCGAGGTGAAGTCGGTGGCGGAGGTGTCGGCGCTGCTGACGATGCCGCTCGGAGTGGCCCGCATCCTCGTGGCCGACCTGGCGGAGGCCGGGCTCGTGGCGATCCACCAGCCGGGCGGGGACGAGAACAACGGCGGCGCGCCGGACGTGACGCTGCTGGAAAGGGTGCTCAGTGGACTTCGCAAGCTCTGACGGCGCGACGGGGACCGGCCGGTCCACCACGTCCGCGAAGATCGTGGTGGCCGGTGGCTTCGGCGTGGGCAAGACGACCTTCGTCGGCGCCGTGTCGGAGATCAACCCGCTGCGCACCGAGGCCGTCATGACGTCCGCGTCCGCGGGCATCGACGACCTCACCCACACCGGCGACAAGACGACCACCACGGTCGCCATGGACTTCGGCCGCATCACGCTCGACCAGGACCTGATCCTGTACCTGTTCGGCACACCCGGCCAGGACCGCTTCTGGTTCATGTGGGACGACCTCGTACGCGGCGCCATCGGCGCCGTCGTCCTCGTCGACACCCGCCGCCTCGCCGACTGCTTCCCCGCCGTCGACTACTTCGAGAACTCCGGGCTGCCGTTCGTCGTCGCCCTCAACGGGTTCGACGGGGCGCAGCCCTACCAGCCCGACGAGGTGCGCGAGGCCCTGCAGATCGGCCCCGACACGCCGATCATCACCACCGACGCCCGGCACCGCGCGGACGCCAAGTCCACGCTCATCACCCTGGTCGAGCACGCCCTCATGGCGCGGCTGAAGTGAGGGGCTGAGACAAGGGCGGAAGCAGGGCCCGAGGACGGGACCGGAGCAGACATTCGAAGCGGTCAGAAGTCGGTCACCAAGTGGCCGGATGTGTACGGCAGTTGTCGTAGGCGTGCCCGAGGCCCCTGTGGCCTTTGACACGCGGTGCCGTACTGTTCATAACGTTTCGAAAGAGAAATCGGACGTGGCCGACACAGGTCGCGCACATCCGGTTCCGCTGCGCTCACAAGAGCCTCGCCTTTTGGCGGGGCTCGCTCTTTATGACCGTTTTATCTGGGGCATGCATCACGCGGAGCTTCCAGTTCTGAAGGTTTGTCGAGCGATCGCCTGACGTGCTGGAATGCGCTGAACTGCCCAGTAGGAACGGGCCTTGAGACACACCCCGGCACAACGAAGGTGCCGACGCCGAGAGGTTGTTGGTCGAGTGAGGCGAAGCAAGAAAAGTCCCGCGCCGGCGTCGGCACGGGGCAACTTCACCCCGCCGTCGCGCACCGCGCCCCAGGCCGCCCCGGCGGCCGAGGAGGCCGTGCCGGCACCGTCGGGAGGCCGGATGTCGCCGCGTAACTGGCGTGTTCCGGCCAAGCTGAACGCGATCCTGCTCATACCCGTGATCGTCGGCCTCGTCATGGGCGGCTTCCAGGTGAAGAGCTCCCTCGACACCTGGCACGAGGCCCAGGACGCCGAGCACACCGCCCGCCTCGTGCAGGCGGCACTGACCTACGGCAACCGTCTGATCGAGGAGCGCGACATCTCCGCCGCGCCGCTGCTCCAGGGCGAGAGGGACGACCCGAAGGTCGCCTCGGCCCGCCAGGCCACCGACAGCGCGGCCGACGCCTTCCACGAGGCCGCCAAGAGCATGCCGCACAAACCGGGCCTCGAACGCCGCATGGCCGCGTTCACCAAGGTCGAGAGCGGTCTGGGCAAGCTGCGTGCCGCCGCGTACACGTCCAAGCTCGGCGACGTGAGGACCGAAGAGGGCTACGTCGCGATCCAGCACCCGCTGATGGAGTTCGCCAACGAGCTGGGCCTGGGCACCGGCAACATCACGAGCTACGGCCGGACCGTCTACGCGATCTCACTGTCCAAGGCGGCGCTCTCCCTGGAGCGCTCCATCGGTATGCACCTGCTGGTCAAGCCCGGCCCGTCCGCGGCCGCCTTCGCCAAGCAGCGCACCGCGCTCGGCAGCTACGCCTACCTCGAAGGCATCGCCGTCGAGGAGTACAAGGGCGGCGGCACTCCCCAGGACCTCGAGAACCTCCAGGCGGCCCAGAAGCGGCTCAAGGCCGACGGCGCCAAGCAGGTCGCCGCCGCCAAGAGCAAGGACCCCTCGTACGTCGCCCCGCCCGCCGACATGGTCGCGGACCTCGTCGGCCTGCCCAGCACCGCCAAGAGCGCCCGCGCGGCCCTCGCCGCCAAGGGCGTGACCCCGCAGAACTGGTGGGCGGTCAACACGGCGCGGTTCGACGCCTACCGCACGATCGAGTCGGATCTCGCCGACAAGGCCGTGAACGAGGCCTCCGGCATCGCCGACGACGCCCGCCGCCAGGCGATGATCACCGGTGGGGCGGTGCTGCTCGCACTGCTCGCCGCCTTCCTGCTCGCCGGGCAGATGGCCCGCCAGATGAGCCGCTCCATGCGGCGCCTGCGCACCGCCGCCTTCGACGTCGCCGAGCAGCGCCTGCCGATGCTGGTCGACCAGCTGTCGCGGACCGAGCCGGGGCGGGTCGACACCCGTGTCCAGCCCATCCCGATCAACACGACCGACGAGATCGGCGAGGTCGCCCGCGCCTTCGACCAGGTGCACCGCGAGGCCGTGCGCCTCGCCGCCGAGCAGGCCATGCTCCGCGGCAACATCAACGCGATCTTCACCAACCTGTCGCGCCGCAACCAGTCGCTGATCGAGGGCCAGCTGACCCTCATCACCGACCTGGAGAACAACGAGGCCGACCCGGACCAGCTGGAGAGCCTCTTCCGTCTGGACCACCTGGCGACCCGCATGCGCCGCAACGGCGAGAACCTGCTGGTCCTCGCGGGCGAGGAGCCGGGGCGCCGCTGGGACCAGCCGGTCCCGCTGGTCGACGTGCTGCGCGCCGCCACCTCCGAGGTGGAGCAGTACGAGCGCATCGAGCTGTCCGGCGTCCCGGAGGCCGACATCCACGGCCGCGCGGTCACCGACCTCGTGCACCTGCTCGCCGAGCTCCTGGAGAACGCGACGTCGTTCTCCTCGCCGCAGACCAAGGTCCGTGTCACCGCGACCCGTCTGCCCGACGGCCGCATCATGGTCGAGATCCACGACAAGGGCATCGGCCTGACCGCCGAGGACTTCGCGGACATCAACCATAAGCTGGCCAACCCGCCGACCGTGGACGCCGCGATCTCCCAGCGCATGGGCCTGTTCGTGGTCGGCCGTCTCTCGGACCGGCACGGCATCCGCGTCCAGCTGCGTCCCTCGGGCGAGCAGGCGGGTACGACGTCGCTGGTCATGCTGCCGGACGCGATCACGCACGGCGGTGGCGGGCAGACCGAGGACCACGGCGAGTTCACCGTCTCGACGATGATCCCCCACCAGCCGGCCGCCTTCGAGAAGGCTCCGCTGCGCACCGCCGCCGAGCTGGGCTTCGACGACAGTCGTTACGAGGTCCCGGACGACGCCCGTGAGCTCGACCCGGTCGGCCGCTCCCTGATGCGTGAGGAGCGCCGCGCGGCCCTTGAGGCCCAGCAGGCACAGAATCCTCAGCAAAGTCAGCAAAGCCCCCAGCAGACACCGCAGCAGCCCCAGGCCCCGGCGGAGCCCCGCCGCCCCGAGTGGCAGGCGCCGGAGCCGTACGGGCAGGAGTCCTACGGCCAGGAGCCGGACGCGTACACCGAGCCCGAGCGGGAAACGCCGCAGGCGGACCCGCAGGACGCCTTCCGCCGGGACTCCTACGCCCCGGACACGTACGGGCAGGACGGCTTCGGGCAGGACACGTACCCCGAGGAGCCGTTCCGCCGGGAGCCGTTCGGCGGCGACGAGCAGGACGCGTACGCACGGGACTCGTACACGCGGGACGCGTACACGCAGGACTCGTACGCACAGGAGTCCTACGCACGGGACTCGTACGCGCAGGACTCCTACCCGTCCTACGACGCCTTCGGCGGCGGCCGGGACGCGCAGGCGGCCACCGCGCCGTCCGCACCCGAACGTGAGGACGGTTTCCGCCCGGCGTTCGCCCCTGAGACGGAATCCGTGCAGGTCGCTGACGCCGCCGAGCCGGAGAGCGTAGGCTTCGACGCGCACGGCCGCTCGACACCGGACGGCCCCTCCTCCTCCGTCCCCCACGAGCTGACCGACGCGGGCCTGCCGCGCCGAGGTTCCGCCGCCCCCCAGCGCCCGGAGCCGTCGGCACCGGCGGCCGGCACCGGCGACGACGACACGACCGACGGCACCTGGCGCTCGGCCAACGACGAACGCTGGTCACGCGCCGGACAGCTCAGGCAGCCGAAGGCGGGCGGGGTCACCGCGTCCGGCCTGCCGCGCCGCGTCCCCCGCGCCAACCTGGTCGAGGGCACGGCGGAGTCGACCGTGCAGGGCGGCCCGCAGGTCTCCCGCGCCCCCGAAGACGTACGGGGCAGGCTGAGCAACCTGCGCCGCGGCGTGCAGCGGGGCCGCAGCGAGGGAAGCAGTGATCAGCAGTGACCCACATTGAGACGAACAACCAGGTCAGCGGGTTTCCCGGTCGGCCTGACAGCACCTACAACCAGGAGCGTTAGTGTGAGCCCGATGAGCCAGGCGGCACAGAACCTGAACTGGTTGATCACCAACTTCGTGGAGAACACCCCCGGGGTGTCCCACACCGTGGTGGTCTCCGCCGACGGACTCCTTCTGGCGATGTCCGAAGGGTTCCCCCGTGACCGCGCCGACCAGCTGGCGGCCGTCGCGTCCGGTCTCACCTCGTTGACCGCGGGCGCCTCCCGCATCTTCGAGGGCGGCCAGGTGAACCAGACAGTTGTGGAGATGGAGCGAGGATTCCTCTTCATCATGTCCATCTCCGACGGTTCGTCCCTCGCCGTACTCGCACACCCCGAGGCGGACATTGGCCTCGTCGGGTACGAGATGGCACTTCTTGTCGACCGCGCGGGCACGGTTCTCACGCCGGACCTGCGCGCGGAGCTCCAGGGGAGCCTTCTCAACTGACAGTCAAGCGGTGCGTTTTCGCGTCCCGTGGCCGTAAGGTTTCGGGACGCGGCTCCACAGCGATGGTGCCCAGCGCAGTCCGGAGGAGGAGTACGTGTCTGGTTCAGCAACACCCCCGAGCGGTTCGTCGGCCCCGTGGTCGCCGTACGGTCCCGCCCAGGGCCAGGCCGGTATGGGTGGTCGTGAGGACGGGTCGCAGAACCGGTACAACTTCCCCTCTGCCCCGTCGACGGCGGGCCATGCCCGCCCGATGCGGCAGCCCGGTCCCTACGACCAGCCGCCCGCGCCCCGCATCCAGCCGGTGCAGCCGCAGCCCCGCCCCGACGCGAAGCCCGCGCCCGCCGCGAACAACCCCCTGGTGCGCCCGTACGCCATGACGGGCGGCCGCACCAGGCCCCGCTACCAGCTCGCCATCGAGGCGCTGGTGCACACCACCGCGCAGCCGCACCAGTTGCAGGGCCAACTGCCCGAGCATCAGCGGATCTGCCACCTCTGCCGGGAGATCAAGTCGGTGGCCGAGATCTCGGCCCTGCTCACCATTCCCCTCGGCGTGGCCAGGATTCTCGTCGCCGACTTGGCGGAGGCGGGCCTGGTCGCCATTCATCAGCCCGGCGGCGACGAGAACGCCGGCGGTCAGCCAGACGTGACTTTGCTCGAAAGGGTGCTCAGTGGACTTCGCAAGCTCTAGCGGAGGGCCGGTTTCCCCCACTCGCTCCACCACGTCCGCGAAGATCGTGGTGGCCGGTGGTTTCGGAGTCGGCAAGACGACCTTCGTCGGCGCCGTGTCGGAGATCAACCCGCTGCGCACCGAGGCCGTCATGACGTCCGCGTCCGCGGGCATCGACGACCTCACCCACACCGGCGACAAGACGACCACCACGGTCGCCATGGACTTCGGCCGCATCACGCTCGACCAGGACCTGATCCTGTACCTGTTCGGCACACCCGGCCAGGACCGCTTCTGGTTCATGTGGGACGACCTCGTACGCGGCGCCATCGGCGCCGTCGTCCTCGTCGACACCCGCCGCCTCGCCGACTGCTTCCCCGCCGTCGACTACTTCGAGAACTCCGGGCTGCCGTTCGTGATCGCGCTGAACGGCTTCGACGGGAACCAGCCCTACAACCCGGACGAGGTCCGGGAGGCCCTGCAGATCGGGCCCGACACGCCGATCATCACCACCGACGCCCGGCACCGCGCCGACGCCAAGTCGACCCTGATCACGCTCGTCGAGCACGCGCTCATGGCACGGCTGCGGTAAGCGCCGCCAGGGCCGCGACGCGCAACGGCCCGCGGCCGACATCCCCTCTGCCTCGGCAGGTGGATCGTCGGCCGCGGGCCGTTGCGCGTTGCTCGCGCCCCTGAGGGGGCCGGGCTAACGCCAGCTGTGCGGGGCGCGGAAGCCGGGCTCGCGCTCCAGACGGCGCCAGCCGGCGCGGGAGCGGCCGCGGTGGGCGGCGGACGGGGCCTCGGCCGTCGCGCCGGCACGGGCGAGCAGGATCGCGGTGATGGCCGCGACCTCCTCGGGCTCGGCGTGGCCCTTCTCGACACGGATGTCAGGCATGGACATTACGGCAGGTCTCCTGGAGTCCTGGGCAGTGGTCGCAGTGGGTCACTGCGGGGGGTTGCCGTGCTTGCGGGAGGGCAGGTCGGCGTGCTTGGTGCGCAGCATCGTCAGGGACTTGATGAGGACCTCGCGGGTCTCGGCGGGGTCGATGACGTCGTCGACCAGGCCGCGCTCGGCCGCGTAGTAGGGGTGCATCAGTTCGGACTTGTACTCCTTGACCATGCGGGTGCGCATGGCGTCGGGGTCCTCGGCCTCGGCGATCTGACGGCGGAAGATCACGTTGGCCGCGCCCTCGGCGCCCATGACCGCGATCTCGTTGGTCGGCCAGGCGTAGGTGAGGTCGGCGCCGATGGACTGGGAGTCCATGACGATGTACGCACCTCCGTATGCCTTGCGCAGGATCAGCGAGATCCTCGGCACGGTGGCGTTGCAGTAGGCGTACAGGAGCTTCGCGCCGTGCCGGATGATCCCGCCGTGCTCCTGGTCCACGCCGGGCAGGAAGCCGGGCACGTCGAGGAGCGTCACGATCGGAATGTTGAAAGCATCGCACATCTGGACGAAACGGGCGGCCTTCTCCGACGCCTCGATGTCCAGGACACCGGCGAGGGCCTGCGGCTGGTTGGCGACGATGCCGACGACCTGGCCGCCCATGCGGGCGAGGGCGCAGATGATGTTGCGGGCCCAGCGTTCGTGGATCTCCAGGTACTCGCCGTCGTCGACGAGTTCCTCGATCACCTTGGCCATGTCGTAGGGGCGGTTGCCGTCGGCCGGCACCAGGTCCAGGAGTGCGTCGCCGCGCCGGTCGGCCGGGTCGTCGGAGTCGACGGCCGGCGGGTTCTCCCGGTTGTTCTGCGGGAGCATCGACAGCAGGTAGCGGACTTCGGCGAGGCAGGTCTCCTCGTCGTCGTACGCGAAGTGCGTCACGCCGGAGGTCTCGGCGTGCACGTCCGCGCCACCGAGCCCGTTCTGCGTGATCTCCTCACCGGTGACCGCCTTGACGACGTCCGGGCCCGTGATGAACATCTGCGAGGTGTCCCGCACCATGAACACGAAGTCCGTCAGAGCCGGTGAGTAGGCCGCGCCGCCCGCGCACGGGCCCAGCATCACGCTGATCTGCGGGATCACCCCGGACGCCCTGGTGTTGCGCTGGAAGATCCCGCCGTACCCGGCGAGCGCGCTGACACCCTCCTGGATACGGGCACCGGCACCGTCGTTGAGCGACACCAGCGGCGCACCCGCCGCGATCGCCATGTCCATGATCTTGTGGATCTTCGTCGCGTGGGCCTCACCGAGCGCGCCACCGAAGATCCGGAAGTCGTGCGCGTAGACGAAGACCGTCCGGCCCTCGACCGTGCCCCAGCCCGTGATCACACCATCGGTGTACGGCTTCCTCGCCTCCAGGCCGAAACCCACCGCCCGGTGCCGACGCAACTGCTCGACCTCGTTGAACGACCCCTCGTCCAACAACAGACCGATCCGCTCACGCGCGGTCAGCTTGCCCTTCGCATGCTGCGCCTCGGTCGCCTTCTCGCTCGGCCCACGCAACGCCTGCTCGCGGATCGCGTGCAGTTCGGCCGTGCGCCCGCGCGCGTCGGTGGGCTCGTCCCCGGGGTTCGAGGCGGTGTCGTCCAAAACGGTCATGTAGCGACCTTACGAAGCCGACCAAGGAAAAGGGCCGTCGACTCCACACAGTCTCCGGCCCGTTTTCCTGGTAGCCCCGAACAGAACCATCGGACGGTACAGCCGAAGTGACTGCTCAGGGCCCCGGCGGCTTGTAGGGGTCACACAAAGGCAGATCCTGAGACGCGGCTCACACGAACGACCGTACCGCGATCGCCCGACACCTCCGAACGGGCAGCGCGGCGCCCGCGCGGGTGTAATCGAAGGGTCACAGAACGCGTTATGTTGAATGTTGAACATTGTCGCGCTATCGTCGACATCAGCAGTGCTTCAACATTCAACATTCACATCCGCTCTCCCCCTCCAAGGAGCACGTCATGGGCATCTTCGGCCGCAAGCAGGACTCCTCCCCCGCGCCCGCCTCCTCCCCCACTTCCCCCGCCGCGCGGACGGGCGGCCCCGACCTCGGCGCTCTCAGCGGCGAGTACACCATCGACCCGGCCCACACCACGCTCGGCTTCACCGCGCGGCACGCGATGGTGACCAACGTGAAGGGCCAGTTCGACGACTTCACCGGCTCGCTGCACCTGGACGGCACCGACCCGAGCAAGTCCACGGCGTCGTTCGACGTACAGATGGCGAGCATCGACACGGGCAACCCCGACCGTGACGGTCACCTGAAGAGCGCCGACTTCTTCAAGATCGACGAGTTTCCGACGATGACCTTCCGCTCGACCTCGGTCGAGCCGCTGGGCGGCGACGACTACCGCGTCACCGGTGATCTGACGATCGTCGGCACCACCAGGCCCATCACCATCGACCTGGAGTTCAACGGCCACGCCAAGGATCCGTTCGGCAACGAGCGCGTCGGCTTCGAGGGCAAGGCGGAGATCCGGCGCTCGGAGTGGGGTGTGACGTGGAACACCGCGCTGGAGACCGGCGGTGTCCTCGTCTCCGACAAGATCAAGCTGACCTTCGACATCTCGGCGATCAAGGACTCCTGACCCGCCGGGTCGCCGCCGACTCGCCGCACAGATCGTCCCGTTCGCCGTGGCCGAGAGCGGCGGGCAAGCCCTCAGGCGGTCTGCCCGAAGATGCCGGCCGACGCCGCGCGCACCGCGCTCCCGCCGCCGTCGGTGTCCGCCGCCCAGTGGACGTAGCCGTCGGGTCGCAGGAGCAGAACCGTCGCCCCCACGTCGTCCCCGGTCGTGGCACGCACCAGGTCGACGCGGGGCGGGAGTTCGAGGTCCGGCGGGACGGCCGACCCCGACAGGTCCAGGAGGATCGCGTGGCCCCGGTGGAAGAGGGCCGACAGGCGGGTGGGAGTACCGGCGTCCGAGGCCGTGGTCAGGTCGATGTCCGGGACACGGTGGCCCGCCAGGGGGTGGGAGCCCGCCGGGGAGCCGGTGCCGGTCGCCTCGTAGCCGAGCGACAGCCCCGACATCAGCCCCGCGAGGTGGCGGTTGGCGTCCGGCAGGCGCATGAGGTCGGTGAAGATGTCGCGCAGCGCGGCGACGTCCTGCGGCGGGTTCGGGGCGGCGAGGACCCGTTGCGCCGACGTGTGGTGCAGGACGCTCGCGCCGGCCGGGTGGCGTTCGGCGTGGTAGGTGTCGAGGAACTCGTCCGCCGCCCTGCCCTGGACCACCGCCGCCAGCTTCCACCCCAGGTTGAACGCGTCCTGGACGCCCAGGTTGAGCCCCTGACCACCGAGCGGCGAATGGATGTGCGCGGCCTCGCCCGCGAAGAGCACGCGCCCTGCCCGGTACTGCTCCAACTGCCGTGTGGCGTCGCCGAACCGGGAGGCGTTCTCCACGCCGTCGAGCGTGGCCCCCGCTCCGTACACGACGGCCAGCGCGGCCTGGATCTCCTCGTCCGTCACGGGCGTCTCCCGCTCCGCCCCGGGCCGGTCCCCGTGCCCGAACGTGAACCGGTACCGGTCGCCGCCGAGCGGCACCAGCGTCGCCCAGTAGCCGTCCGCGTGCCGCGTCAGCGTGCTCATGTGCCCCGCCGCGCGGGGCACCAGCGGCGTCACGGCCGAGAGCCGGATGTCGGCGAGCACGGCCCGATGCGTCCCGGCCCGCCCGGGGAACGGCAGCCCCAGCGCCTTGCGCACGGTGCTGTGCGCCCCGTCGCACGCCACCAGGTACCGGCCACGCACCCGGCGCGTGCCGCCGTCCGGCCCGGCGACCGTCACGACGACACCGGTCTCCCCCGGCTCGGCCCCGGTGACGGCGGTGCCGCGCAGCACCCGCGCGCCCCGCGCGACGGCCCGCTCCTCGACGACCTCCTCGATCTCCCACTGCGGGATCCCGATCGGATACGGATGCCGAGTCCGCCACGGCGTGCAGTCCAGCGGGACGGGCAGCCCCGCGAAGTGCCCGCCGACCGGTTCCCGCGTCAGGGCGCGCTTCTCCAGCGGTTCCAGCAGGCCGCGCAGGGCGAACAGTTCGCAGCTGCGCGGCTGCAGCGCACCACCCTTCACCTGCCGTATCCGCTCCCGCTCCTTCTCCACGACCAGCACGTCGACGCCGGCGAGCGCCAACTCGTGGGCGACCGTGAGCCCGGTCGGCCCGGCTCCCGCGACGACGACCTCGGGCCCATTCTCGTTTTCGTAACCCATGGCAAATGTATACCAGGTGCAGAAATATTCCGAGGATACTTACTGATAGGCTTCCGCCGTGAACGCCAACCGGCCGGGCCTCAGGGAACTCAAGAAGCGGCGGACCCGCACCGCGATCTCCGAGGCCGCCATCGAGCTCTTCCTCGACCACGGCTTCAACCAGGTCTCCGTCGCGCGGGTCGCCGAGGCCGCGGAGGTCTCCAAGCGCACGCTCTTCGCCTACTTCCCGGCGAAGGAGGACCTCGTCGTGCACCGCCTGGCCGACCACGAGACGGAACTCGCCCGCGTCGTGCGGGCCCGCCCGTCCGGCACGGACCCGCTCACCGCCGTACGCGACAACTTCCTGCGGGGCCTGCGCGAGCGGGACCCGTTCACCGGCCTCAACGACCACCCACAGACCCTCAGACTGCTGCGGATGATCCTCGACGCCCCCCAACTCGTGGCCCGCATGGAGCGGTTCAAGGCAGGCGCCGAACGCGCGCTGACCGAGGCGCTCCGCGACACGGCGGACGCGCCGGAACTCACGGCGCGGCTGGCCGCCGTACAGATCGTCGCGGTCCACTGGGCCCTGGCCGACGACAATGCCAGGCGTCTCGCCCACGGGGAGTCGGCCGACGCCCGCCGCGAGGGCGCGGCCGCCGACGCGGAGCACGCGTTCGCGCTCCTGGAGAACGGGTTGCGCACCATCGGCTCGACGGGGCAGGGCCACCGGTCGACGACCCGTTGACGACCACCGTCGTGGCGGGCGTCACACGGACGTTGAGCCGCGCCTGAGCCGGGGCTAGCGTGAGGGCGGCACGTTGCGCAGCATCGTACGCGCTGCGTATGTGTTCCCGCTTCACACACCCGAGATCATCGGCCTTGGCGGGCGATTGTAATACGCATCGCTTACTATCTCGTCATGGAAGCACATGTAGAGCTGCGCCGCGGTGTCGTACGCCTGGGGCGGCGGCTGCGGCAGGAGCGGGCCGAGGGGGCGCTCAGCGCCAACAAGCTCGGCGTCCTCGGCCACCTGCGGCGCAACGGCCCGGCGACCCCGGGCGCCATCGCGGTCGCCGAACGGCAGCGGCCGCAGTCGCTGACGCGCGTCTTCGCCGAGCTGGAGCAGGACGGGCTCATCGAGCGCGGGCCCGGCGCGGCCGACCGGCGCCAGGCCCTGCTGAGCCTGACCGACCTCGGCAGACAGGCCCTGGACACGGACACCGGCGAACGGGACATGTGGCTCGCCGACGCGCTCGACCGCCTCAACGAGACCGAGCGCGAGGTGCTGCGGCTGGCCGGGCGGCTCATGGACCGCCTTGCCGACGCGGAGCCCTGAACGGTCCGGACGGACCCCAGTAGCCTTCGACCCACGGGGCGTAGGCCGGACCCGCCGCGTAGTACGGGCGCCGCTCCCCCGCCCCGGCGTCCACCACCCGGACCACCGGCTCGCCGCCGCCTTCCAGCAGTGCCGCGTCCTGCGCGCAGACCGGCACCAGGCGGCCCGTCCCGTCCCGGCCCGGCGGGGTCCATCGCGCGTCCCGGGCCGACGGGCCGTGGCGCGGGTCGAAGAAGCAGGGCGGGCGGCGCTCGGGCAGCGGGCGACCGGCGCGGCGCGCGTCGAGCTGGGTGAGCGAGAAGCGGCCGTCCTCGATCGACTGGGTCACCAGCCGGATGTCACCGGGGCGGCGGGCGCCCGCCAGGTCCTGCCCCGCCTTGTCGTACGCGTCGAGCGCCCGTTCGTGGTCGGCGCGCATCGCGTCGTCCACGCCCGGCTGCGCCGCACGGAAGTCGAGCCGGTCGAGCTCGGCGGCGAACGCCTTGAGGTCCTCCTCGGCCACGGCTCGCAGCCGCCGCAGCGCGGCCCGCTGTTCTTCCGCGTGCCTGCGGCGGCCGCGGCGCAGCAGCACGTACCCGGTCGCCCCGACGACCACGAGGACGCCCGCGGCGCCGACGACGAACGCACCGATGTGGCGGGGTCCGCGCTCGTTCGACGCCTCACTCCGCGGGGCGGGCGCCGTGCCGTCCGCCGCGCCGGCCCGGGTCCCGTTGAGGCCGTCGGTGCCCGTGGGGGCGGGCGGGAGGTTCGACACACGCCCCTGGCCCTCGGCCGGGAGACCGGCCGGGAGCACCGCCCCGGTG
>NZ_JAPHNL010000070.1 GCF_026274175.1 Streptomyces beihaiensis | reverse complement strand
CCGCGCTTCTCTGCGTTTAGGGTCGGGTCCATGCACTACGACCTCGTCATCTTCGATAATGATGGTGTCCTCGTCGACAGCGAGCCCATCTCCAATACGTTGCTGGCCGCCTATCTCACCGAACTCGGGCACCCGACCTCGTACGAGGACTCCCTGCGGGACTACATGGGCGCGGCCATGCACCGCGTACATGATCTCGTGTGGGAACGGAGTGGGCAGCGCCTGCCGGAGGACTTCGACGAGGTGTTCCACGGGCGGGTGTTCGCCGCGTTCGAGCGGGAGTTGCAGCCGGTCGCGGGAGTCGTCGACGTACTGGAGAAGCTGACCGCGGCCGGGGTGGCGTACTGCGTGGCGTCGTCCGGAAGCCATGAGCGGATTCGGGTCGGGCATCGGAAGACCGGGCTCGACACGTGGTTCGACGACGAGCGGATCTTCAGTTCGCAGGACGTGGGGCGGGGGAAGCCGGCGCCGGATCTGTTTCTGTACGCCGCCGAGCGGATGCGGGTGGCGCCGGGGAGGTGTGTGGTCGTCGAGGACAGCCCGTTGGGCGTGCGGGCGGCGGTCGCGGCCGGGATGGACGTGTACGGGTTCACCGCGATGACGCCCGCGGAGCGGTTGCGCGGCGCCCGTGCGCTGTTCGGTGACATGGGTGAGCTGACCCGGCTGCTGGAATGACATCTGTCATGCCGAGGTGTGGATGTTCTGCTCTGCCGGACCAGGGGCGCCGCGAGGGAAGCTGAGTGCGTTGTTGGCGTGACGGACCGGTCGGAGGCATTGATGGAGCAGGGACGCGGGGGCCTGGCGGGGAGCCTGGTGCCTTTGGTGGTGGACGTGGCCGTGCCCACGGGCGCGTACTACGTGCTCGGGAGGGGATGCGGGTTCAGTGATGTCTCCGCTCTGGCGTGGAGCAGTGTCGTGCCGGTCGGGCGGGCCCTGTGGGGGCTGGTGGCCGAACGGCGGCTGAACTGGCTCGCCGCGGTGATGCTGGTGTCCAACGTCCTGGCGCTGGCCGTGAGCGTGTTCACCGGCGACGCTCGCCTGCTGCTGATCAAGGACAGTGTGCTGATGGGGAGCGGCGGGCTGTGCGTCCTCGTCGCGGCGGGATTGTTCGGGCGGCCGGTGCTGAATGCGGTGCTCAAGCCGTGGGTGACCCGCGGAGAGGCCGGCCGGGGCGCCGCGTGGGAGCGGCTCGCGGACGGGGGAGGGGCGTTCGCCGGGCTGGCGCGGCAGTTCTCGCTGCTGGTCGGGGGTGGGCTGCTGGTGGAGAGCGTGGTCCGGATCGTGGGCGCGTACACCGTGCCGGTGAGCACCATGGTGTCGGTGGGGCCGGTGGTGTCGGTGGGGATCATGCTGTTGGTGGTCAAGGTGGCCGTGCGGCGGAGCGTCCGGCCGATGGCGAGTGCGGTGGACCGGGAAGCCGTCCGGCAGAGGGCCGGAGCGCGGCCCCTGGGATCCGCCGTGGAATTCGCCGCTTGATCCATCTACCCAGCGGTAGGTCTTGCGCATACGCTGTGCCGCCATGAGCGATGGCATAGCAGTGGGGCTGCGGCGGGGGCGGGGAGCGCTGGCGTTCAGCTTCTTCGCGCAGGGGGCGACGTTCGCGCTGCTGGTGACCCGGATTCCGGCCATTCAGGACCAGTACGGGATCTCCGACGGGTTGCTGCCGCTGTTCCTCGCCGCTGTGCCTGTCCTTGCCGGTGTCGGCAGCGTGTGCACCGAGCAACTGGTGAAGCGGGTGCGGCCCAGTCGGGTGCTGCGGTGGGCGCAGCCCGTCGTGCTGCTGGCGCTGGTGGGCGTGGGGGCGGGGGACTCACTGCCCGAGGTGGCTGTCGCCCTCGCGGCGTTCGGTCTCGCGGTGGGGGCGCTGGACGCGTCCATGAACATGCTCGGGGTGAGCCTGCAGCGGGCGTACGGGCGGAGCATCATGCTCGGCTTTCATGCCGCCTTCAGCCTCGGCGGGATCGTCGGGGCGTCGCTCGCGTGGGTGGGGGCCCACTGGCAGCTGTCGCTGTTCACGCTGTACGTGCCGGTCGCCGTGGTGTTGTTGCCGCTGTGTCTGGTGGGGAGCTGGTGGTACGTCGACAACGGTGGCGGTGCGGCCGGGGCCCACGGGGCCGGGCAGGAGGGGTTCGGGGCCGGGGAACAGGCCGGTGGTGGGGTCGTCTTCAAGGTGTTGTTGCCGCTGTGCCTGGTGATGTCGTTCGCGTACATCGGTGACTCGACCGTCTCCAACTGGAGCGCCAAGTACCTCCAGGACGTGCTGGGAAGTTCGGACCAACTGTCGACGGTTCCGTACAACGTCTACATGGTGATGACGCTGCTGGGCCGGGCCGTGGGGGACGCGGGTGTGCGGCGGTTCGGGGCCGTCGCGGTGGTACGGGTGGGGACCCTGGTCGCCGCGGGCGGGTTCGCCGTGGTGGCCGCGGCGCCGGGGGCGTGGGTGGGCATGCTGGGGTTCACGCTGCTCGGGCTCGGGCTCTGCGTGATCGTGCCGCAGACGTTCGCGGCGGCCGGGCGGCTCTTTCCGCGGGCGTCGGACGCGGCGATCGCCCGGCTCAATATCTTCAACTATGTCGGGTTCCTGGTGGGTTCTCCGCTCGTGGGGGCTCTGGGCGATGCGTGGAACTACCGCGGGGCGATGCTCGTTCCCATGGCGTTGGTGCTGGTGACGCTCCTGTACGCCCGTTCCTTCGCCGTGGGGGCGGGCCGATACGGTGGCGGGCATGAGCGGCCGCACGCAGTTGATGTGGGACCCGGCGGTAGCGGGGTATGACTTCGGACCGGGACATCCGATGGACCCGGTCCGGCTGGTGCTGACCCGTGGGCTGATCGGGGCTCTCGGGCTCGATCGTGAGGTGGAGGTGGTCGCGGCCAAGCCGGCGGGGGAGTCGACGCTCCGGCTTGTGCACCGTGAGGACTATGTGGCCGCGGTGAAGGCCGCGTCGGCGGATCCGGGCGCCGCGGATCAGTCGTACGGGCTGGGCACGGTCGACGATCCGGCGTTCGCCGGGATGCATGAGGTGTCCGCGCTCATCGCCGGGCAGTCGGTGGGGGCCGCGGAGGCGGTGTGGCGGGGGGACGCGCCGCACGCGGTGAACTTCGCGGGTGGGTTGCACCACGCGATGCCGGGGGCGGCGTCGGGGTTCTGTGTGTACAACGACGCGGCGCTGGCGATCGCCAGGTTGTTGGAGTTGGGGGTGGAACGGGTCGCGTACGTGGATGTGGATGTGCATCACGGGGACGGTGTGCAGGCTGCGTTCTGGGAGGACCCGCGGGTTCTGACGGTTTCGCTGCACGAACATCCGCGGACGTTGTTTCCGCAGACCGGGTGGCCGGAGGAGACCGGGGCCGCCGAGGCGGCGGAGGGGACGGCCGTGAACGTCGCGTTGCCCGCGGGGACGGGGGACGCGGGGTGGGTGCGGGCCTTTCACTCCGTGGTGCCGGAGCTCGTGGCGGAGTTTCGGCCTCAGGTGCTGGTGACGCAGCACGGGGCGGACACGCACTTCGAGGATCCGCTGGCGCATCTCGCGGTGTCGCTCGACGCGCAGCGGGCCGTGCAGGTCGCCTGTCACGAGCTGGCGCACGAGCACGCGGGCGGGAAGTGGGTCGCGCTGGGCGGGGGCGGTTATGCCGTGGTGGACGTCGTGCCGCGGTCGTGGGCGCACCTGGTCGGGATCGCGGCGGGGCGGGAGGTCGCGCCGGAGACGGTGATCCCTGACGGGTGGCGGCAGGAAGTGTTCGCGCGGACTCGGCAGTTGGCGCCGGCGCGGATGACCGACGGGCGGTGGCCCGTGGGGTTCCGGGAGTGGTCGGCCGGTTACGACCCGGCCGACCGGGTGGATCAGGCGATTCTGGCTACGCGGAAGGCCGTGTATCCGCTGCGAGGGCTGTTGCCGTAACGGGGTGGCGGCGTGCCGCGTCCCGGCGGGGCCGGTCCGTCTCTCTGGCGCGCCTCGCCCACCCTGCCGCCTAGCGCACCCTGCCGCCCCGGGCGGCGCGGCAGTCGGCGCCCGGCGGGAGGGGGACGATCGGTGCCAGGCCCCCCGGGGTCGTACCCGCGAGGTGGCGTCGGTTACTCCGACTGTGGGGTGTTTCGGGGAATTCGAGGTGGGCGCGGGGTGGATGGGCGAGCATCGCAGGCGTGTTGAGCACCGGAGCCCTGCGGGCGCATCTGTTGGCGGCCCGGCTCGCCGGGACTGTGGCGACCTCGCGGGAGGAGAGCCTGCGCAGTTATCGGCTCTTCGCGGCGCGGGACCCGAGGGTGCTGCTCGGCCTCGATCCGGAGTGGTCCTGGGCGCAGCGGGACCTGATCGCGCTCATGGCGGACAAATGCGGGGTGTCCGGGGACCCGGCGTGCACGTCCGGGCAGGACGTGATCGACCCGGAGCGGACCGTGGCGGGGCTCGACGCGTTCGCCGACCGGATCGGGCGGGCGGCCGAGGCGAGGTCTCCCGTGCTGTTCGGGACCGGTCACCCGCATCGACTGCTTGGTTTCTACGCCGCGTTGGCGGATGCCCTGTCGGCGGCCGGATGTCTGGTTCTCACCCCCGCGAAGGGTCGCTGTGTCGACATTTCGACCCGGTTCGGCCTACGCACGTACATCCTCGACTACGTACGGGGAGTCGCGTTGGTGCGGGAACCCGGCGTGTGCCCGGACGCCAGTGGCACCGGCGCACACACCCATTCGCCGCTCCCGGTCCGTACCGCGCTGGCCGCGCTCGCGGAGACCGGCGGGCCGCTGCCCGACCTGGTGGTGGGGGACCACGGGTGGGTCTGCGGCGCAGGTCAGTTGGGGTTCGATGCCATCGGGCTCGCCGATACGGACGACCCCTCGTTGTTCGTGGGTGAGGCCGAGGGGCGGGTGTCCGTCGTGGTTCCGCTCGACGACGCCGTGCGCGCCGACTACTACCGCCCGCTGACGCGCTATGTACTCAATCAAGCGTGTCTGTCACAGTAAGGCGCTCGTTTGTGGCTTCTCCTCGCTCCTGTCAGCTCCACTTCGCTCCTCTTCCCCACTCGCATCACCCGCCTCTAGTCTGGGGAGTGAGCACGCAGCGACGTTGAGTCACCGGAAGGGGAAGCCGGTGGCCGTCGAGTGCGGAAGGTTCAGGTGTGTCATGGCTGCTGAGAGTAGGCCTCTGAACGAGGTGGTCTTCCTGACCGTGGCGGAAGTCGCCGCGGTCATGCGAGTCTCCAAGATGACCGTGTACCGGTTGGTGCACAGCGGTCATCTGCCCGCGATCCGGGTGGGGCGGAGCTTCCGCGTTCCGGAGCAAGCGGTTCACGAGTACCTCCGCGAGTCCTATGTGGGGGTGGAAACAGTCTGATCGGCGCCGGCCGGGGGCCTCGTCGACACCTGTCGTGGCCCCCGGGCAGGACTCGATTACCGCGCTCACTCGAGGGCGGGGTAGGCTAGCCCCTCGTAGGTCGTGTGGGCCCCAATGCAGCCCCGCACCGAGTGATTGTCCCCGCATCGCGGGGGTTGTCCCAGAAGTGAGCGAGGGTAGTCGTGGGCTCTGTTATCAAGAAGCGCCGCAAGCGGATGGCCAAGAAGAAGCACCGCAAGCTGCTGAAGCGCACGCGTGTGCAGCGTCGCAACAAGAAGTAAGCGACCGCTGTCCGTACAGCGAGCGTGTTCCGTGGCCCTTCCACCGTTTCGGTGGGAGGGCCGCGGTGTTTTTCGGGCCCTGGGGCCCTACCGGTGGCGACATGATCCGGCCGACTCTCGTCACGATGTGCATCACGCGGTCATCACAGCGCAACATCGACCCGCTAACGTGTCCCGCGGCAAGCGCGTGGGGCGCGAGGCGCGGCAGGGCTGGCACGGAAGGCAGGCGCTGATCTTGGGCAAAGTCGTGCTCGTGACCGGGGTGGCCCGGCAGCTGAGCGGCCGTTTCGTACGGCGCATCCAGCGCGATCCCGAGGTGGACCGGGTGATCGGGGTGGACGCGGTGCCGCCCGCGCACCACCTGGGCGGCGCCGACTTCCTGCAGGCCGACATCCGGCAGCCGACGATCGCGCGCGTGCTCGCCGAGCACCGGGTCGACACGGTCGTCCACATGGACGTCAGCGGCATCACTCCCCTGGGCGGTGGCAGCCGGGGCTCGGTCAAGGAGACCAACGTCATCGGCACGATGCAGCTGCTCGGCGCGTGCCAGAAGTCGCCGAGCGTGCGGCGCCTGGTGGTGAAGTCGAGTACGAACGTGTACGGGGCCGCGCCCCGCGACCCCGCGGTGTTCAGCGAGACGACGCCGCCGAAGTCGCTGCCGAGCGGCGGCTTCGCCAAGGACGCCGTCGAGGTCGAGGGGTATGTGCGGGGCTTCGCCCGGCGCCGTCCCGACGTCGCCGTGTGCGTGCTGCGGTTCGCCAACATTCTGGGGCCCTCGGCCGATTCGCCGCTCGCCGGATACTTCTCGCTGCCGGTCCTTCCGACCGTGTTCGGCTACGACCCGCGCCTCCAGTTCGTCCACGAGGACGACGTGATCGAGGTGCTGCGGATCGGTGCGCACGAGCCGGAACGTTCCACCATGAACAGCGGGACGTTCAACATCGCGGGCGACGGCGTCCTGTTGCTCTCGCAGTGCGCGCGCCGTCTCGGACGGCCCACGGTCCCGCTGCTGCTGCCCGCCGTGACCTGGGCGGGCGGAGCGCTGCGTACGCTGGGGGCGACCGATTTCTCGCCCGAGCAGATCAGGCTGCTCACGCACGGGCGGGTGGTGTCGACGACCCAGATGCGCGAGACCCTGGGGTTCGGGCCCCGCTACACGACCGCGGGGGCCTTCGCCGACTTCGCACGGAGCCGGGGGCCCGGGATGCTCCCGCCGCAGGCGCTCGCCGGAGCCGTGGACAAGGTCGCCGCGCTGCCCTTCCTGCGCGGCCGCACACACACCCCGAGCCCCTCGAACCACCCCAGCCACCCCCCGACGCACAGCGCCGACTGAGGAGCGCAGCAACGATGGCGGACGCCAAGGTCATTCCGTTCGACGACGACAGGCCGCGGGGGGCGGCCGGTGCCGGTAAGGCATCCGGAAAGGGTTCCGGCAAGAGCGCTGTGCGCCGCAGGGGCGGTGGCCTGGGCGGCTCGGGGCGGCGCGGCAAGGGGGGCGAGCCAGGCGCCGCGCCCGTCCGGGAGGTGCAGCCGCTGCCGGTGCCGCCGCCCGGTCAGCGGCCGGAGCCCGGCACCCGGACGGCGTCGGCCGGGCGGGGCGGCGGCTGGGAGCGGCGGGTCGCCGGCGGGCTCGCGTTCCTGCGGCGGCGGGTCACGGGTGAGTACGAGGTCGACGAGTTCGGCTACGACGAGGAGCTCACCGACCAGGTCCTCATGTCGCTGCTGCGCCCCTTCTACGAGACGTACTTCCGCGTGGAGGTGAAGGGCGTCGAGAACGTTCCGGCGGACGGCGGGGCGCTGATCGTCGCCAACCACTCGGGGACGCTGCCGCTGGACGGCCTGATGATGCAGGTCGCGGTCCACGACCATCACCCGGCGGGGCGCCATCTGCGGCTGCTCGCGGCCGACTTGGTGTTCATGCTGCCGGTCGTCAACGAGCTGGCCCGCAAGGCGGGGCACACGCTCGCGTGCGCGGAGGACGCGCAGCGCCTCCTGGAGAGCGGCGAGCTGGTCGGCGTGATGCCGGAGGGGTTCAAGGGGATCGGCAAGCCGTTCAGCGAGCGGTACAAGTTGCAGCGGTTCGGGCGGGGCGGCTTCGTGTCGACCGCGCTGCGGGCCGGGACGCCGATCGTGCCGTGCTCGATCGTCGGGGCGGAGGAGATCTACCCGATGATCGGCAACGCGAAGACGGTGGCGCGGGTGCTCGGCTTCCCGTACTTCCCTCTGACTCCCACGTTTCCGTGGCTGGGGCCGCTGGGCGCGGTGCCGCTGCCGACGAAGTGGACGATCCAGTTCGGGGAGCCGATCGCGACGGACGGGTATCCACCGGAGGCGGCCGACGACCCGATGCTGATGTTCAACCTGACCGACCAGGTGCGTGAGCAGATCCAGCACACGCTGTACAAGCTGCTTGTGCAGCGGCGGTCGGTGTTCTTCTGAGCCCGGTGTTCTTCTGAGTCTGGTGTTCTTCTGAGTCTTCTGAGCGCCGCCGCACACTGAGGGGCCCGGGGCGGAGCCCCGGGCCCCTCGGCCCCTCGTCAGGTCACTTCGCGTCCTCCCCGTCCACGCCCAGGCCCGGCAGCAGGCCCGGCAGGAGGGGTGGCAGGGTCACATCCGGCTTGGGGACGCCCGCGTCGGGCGAGTCGGACGTGCTGCCGTCGGACGGGGCCGGTGTCGTCTCGTCCTTGGGCGGGTCGAGGAGGCCGCCCGCCGCGCCGCCCAGGAGGCCGTCGCGGTCCTTCGCGGTGCTGGAGTCCGACGGTTCGGGGGACGTCGAACCGCTGCCGCTGTGTCCGCTGTCGGCCGGGCCGGACGGGGTGGAGCGGCGGGTACCGGAGGTCCCGGGGGACGTGGCACCGGCGCCGGGGCGTGCCGTGCCGTCCTTGCCGGGGGCCTTCGGCAGCATCGGGCGCAGCGGGTCGACTTCCTCGTCTATGGCGGCGAAGACCGAGGTCACCTGGTCCCGTACGTCGCCGAGCTGGACCGGGAGGCCCTCGCTGAGGGCCGTCCATGCCTTGCGGTGCGAGTCGGAGAACGCCGACAGGGCCTGGATCGGGCCGAGTGAGCCGTCTCGCTTGTACGCCTCGCTGAGCAGCCGGTGGCCCTCGGACGCGTCGTACCGCATCCCCGAGAGCGCGCGCCTGACCTCGCCGACCGACTCGTGGTCGAGGTGGCCGCCGCGGCCGCGGTCCATCAGCCTGCGTGCTTCGTTGAGCCGCGTCGACGCCTGGTCCAGGTAGATCTGGCCCTTGGCGGAGTCCGAGTCGGCCATGCCGAGCTTGAGGTCCTCCATGCCGCGCTTGAGCCCGTAGAGCGAGTCGCCGGGCAGGGCGTGGGAGCTCGCGGCGGCGACACCGCTGAACGCGCCCGCGGCCACGCCGACCGTGAGTCCGCCCGCGGCGATGCCCTTGGTCAGGCGGGATCGGGGCCTGAGCTTGCGCAGCGAACCGGCGCCGCGATGGGAGCCCTTCGGTTTGCTCCGCCCGCCGGTCTCCCACCACCGCCCCTGCAAGGAAGCCGCTTCGCCCCGCGCCACTTGTTCGGGCACGGAAGGGGCCGTGCCGCCCTCCTGGACCATGGCCTCCATGGCGGCCACGAGCTGGGCCCGCTGCACCACCTTGACCTCGGGGTCCAGTGCGGGTTTCGGCAGCTCGCCGAGGGCCGCTGTCAGGGACAGCAGTCCGCTCTGCTCGGCCTCGTCGCCCTGGTGGACCGCCGGGTCCTCCGGCGGTCGCGCCGCCGTGTCCCGGTCCGACTGGTCCTCCAGGGCCTGGGCGAAGGCGTTCGCCCGCCGGTGTGCCGATACGTTCGCGATCACTGGCGGCACCTCCTCTCGTCATGACGGTCGACTCCCCAGGCGATCCCGGGGTTGCACGCCCAGCGCGCTTGTACACGAACGAGTGAGTCGCGCGCTTGAGGGTGACCACAGGGAGCCTGCATCCCGCACAACGAGCGACGCGGCACTTGGGTTACGGACGAAAGATGATCCGACTGTGCTCGCATCTCCCTTTCACCGAAGGTGAGTTGGGAAACGCGAACAGTGACGGTCACGGGCCGGGGGAGCCGTTCTCAGCGCGCGTCGTCCGGGAGGAGCCGGGCGAGGGTGCGTACGGCCCGGTACTGGAGGGTCTTGATCGCACCCTCGTTCTTGCCCATCACGCGCGCGGTCTCGGCGACGGACAGGCCCTGCAGGAAGCGGAGCGTGACGCACTCCTGCTGCTGCGGATTGAGGCGGCGCACGGCGTCGAGCAGGGCCGCGTTGGAGAGCGACTCCAGGACCGACTCCTCGGGGGAGCGCTCCACCTCGTTTGCGTCGAGCATCTCGCCGGTGGTGACTTCGAGGCGGAAGCGGCTCGACTTGAAGTGGTCGGCGACCAGGTTGCGCGCGATCGTGACCAGCCAGGCGCCGAAGTCGCGGCCCTGCCAGGTGAAGGTGCTGATCCGGCGCAGGGCGCGCAGGAAGGTCTCGCTGGTGAGGTCCTCCGCCGTCGCCTTCCCGCCGACGCGGTAGTA
Organism: Streptomyces beihaiensis; assembly: GCF_026274175.1. GTDB lineage: Bacteria > Actinomycetota > Actinomycetes > Streptomycetales > Streptomycetaceae > Streptomyces > Streptomyces beihaiensis. The sequence goes on along the minus strand of NZ_JAPHNL010000070.1, from coordinate 4,336 downwards.
GATGTACCGGTACACCGTGTCGCTGTACTGGTCGTAGAGGCGGCCGAACGCGTCGGCCTCGCCGCCCTGGGCGCGTTCGACCAGGTCCATCATGCGGGCGCTGTCGCTGTCCGCGGCGGGACGGCGTGCGGTGGACGTGCCCGCCGAACCGGAGCGTGCGCGTCTGCGGACGGTGCCGGCGGTGGTGCTGTCGGCCATGGCAAAGCAAGGACTTGCGGTCGCGGGGACGGCGGACGCGGGCGCAGGGACGGCGAGTGCGGGGACGGCGTACGCGGTGGGGACGAAGCCGCGCAGGCGGTCGGCGACCGTTGCGCGCAGCGTAGCCAGGCCCGAGGCGTCAACCCCGACGTGTGGGTACACGGGACTCCCAGAGGCAGAGCTTCCATCACGTGCAGTGCGGGACCGTTCACCCGTCGTGCTGACGCGTGGGTACCGGTTTGCGTCTGAGGAGAATAACGCTTCGTGCAGGGAGCGCTACACCCGGTTGCTCAAATCGTCGGTTCCGTCACTTCTCTATGCGTTCAGTGACGCTCTAAGTATCAGAGAGTGACCGTTTGTTGATCGGATTAGTTCATGTTCGGGCTGCTGCCGTGACGCGTTGTGGCCGAGTGGTATCAACCGGACTGACCGGCGCGGGGCGCGGGTAAACCACCGGGATGCCTTGGAGGGCCAGGAGCCGTCGGGCGCCCGGAGTCTTGAGTGCCCGGGGGTGTCGGTCAGTGACGGCGCCGGTGCAGCGCGATCGCCGCCGCCGTGCCGCCCGCGACGGCCCCGGCCCCGGCCGCCGCCGGGATGCCGATCCTCGCGGCCTTGCGGCCGGTGCGGTAGTCGCGAAGCCGCCAGTCGCGTTCGCGCGCGTGCTTGCGCAGTTTGGCGTCGGGGTTGATCGCGTACGGGTGCCCGACCAGCGAGAGCATCGGGATGTCGTTGTGCGAGTCGCTGTACGCGGCGCAGCGGCCGAGCTCCAGGCCCTCCGCGGACGCGAGCGCCCGTACGGCCTCCGCCTTCGCGGGCCCGTGCAGCGGTTCGCCGACGAGCTTGCCGGTGTAGACACCGCCGATGGACTCGGCCACGGTGCCGAGCGCGCCGGTGAGGCCGAGGCGGCGGGCGATGACCGTGGCGATCTCGACCGGGGCGGCGGTGACCAGCCAGACCTTCTGGCCCGCGTCCAGGTGGGCCTGGGCGAGGGCGCGGGTGCCGGGCCAGATCCGCTCGGCCATGTACTCGTCGTAGATCTCCTCGCCGATCGACATCAGCTCGGCGACCCGGTGCCCCTTGACGATGGAGAGCGCGCTGTCGCGGGCGTCCTGCATGTGCTCGGGGTCCTCGACCCCGGCGATCCGGAACCATGCCTGCTGCCAGGCGAACCGGGTCAGTTCGCGGCGCTGGAAGAACTTCCGCTTGTACAGGCCGCGGCCGAAGTGGAAGATCGCGGCGCCCTGCATCACGGTGTTGTCGAGGTCGAAGAAGGCGGCCGCAAGGGCGTCGCCGACGACCGGGAACTCCGGCTCCGCCGCCGCTTCGGCTTCCTCGGGCGCGGGCGCGGCCGTCTGTTCCTCCAGCTCCTGGGAGGACTTGCGGGCGGCCTCCGCCGAGGCTTCGCCCGCCAGCACGCTTCGCGCGGTGGCGGAGCGCCTGGAGGGGGTGAGCCATCCGAATCCGGTCCAGGGCTGCGGCACGGAGTGCCTCCTACTGGGGTTGGTGGTCGGGCGGCGGGAGGGGCATGCCGTGAGCATAGCCAGTCTGTTCGGTGGTCCGGAGTCCGGTGGATTACCGGCAGGTGTCCGGGTGGCGTGGACGCGGAGCCAGAATGGACGGTATGAGTCCGCTCTTTCGCCGTGGTGAGAAGAAGAAGCCCCAGGACCGGGTCGTCACGCTGATCCGGAAGCCGGGATGCCATCTGTGCGACGACGCGCAGGTGGTGATCGAGAAGGTGTGCGCCGAGGTCGGCGCCGCGTGGGAGTCGAAGAACATCGAGGAGGACCAGGAGCTCTACCGCACGTACTGGGAGCAGATCCCGGTCGTCCTCGTGGACGGCGCGCAGCACGACTTCTGGCGGGTGAAGGAGGAACGGCTGCGGCGCGCGCTCACGCAATGACGCGGCGTGTCCGCGCGCCTTCCGGCGCCGGCCGACGGTCGCGCAGATCACTGACCGGTCAGTCCAAGTGGTCCTGAAAGTCGCTTAGGATCGAGGGTGTTCTGGTCTCGGGGGCGCGGATTTCACGCAACGTTCAAGGAAGGTGTGCGGTCTTGGCTCCCTCACATGTGCCCTCAGGTGCACAACGAGGTCGCCCGCGCTCCGGTTCCGTTTCCGTGCGCGGGGCGTGCGTGACCCCGGTCACGTTGGGCGGGCAAATCGGACACCATCTTTGTGCACGCGTTCACAAAGACATAGCCTGCATTCGACGGGGTGGTCACCGCACACAAGGCCGCCCACAGCCCCGCTCTACCCGCAGGAGCACCGTGGCAACTGGCCGATCTCACCGACCGGCGACCCGTAGCCGAGGGATTCCCGAGGCGACTGTCGCCAGGCTTCCGCTGTACCTGAGAGCCCTGACCGCGCTGTCGGAGCGCTCCGTGCCCACGGTCTCCTCCGAGGAGCTCGCGGCCGCCGCGGGAGTCAACTCCGCGAAGCTGCGCAAGGACTTCTCGTACCTCGGCTCGTACGGCACCCGCGGTGTCGGCTACGACGTCGAGTACCTCGTCTACCAGATCTCCCGCGAGCTGGGCCTCACCCAGGACTGGCCCGTCGTCATCGTCGGTATCGGTAACCTCGGCGCGGCGCTCGCCAATTACGGCGGTTTCGCCTCGCGCGGTTTCCGGGTCGCCGCCCTGATAGACGCCGATGCGGCCATGACGGGCAAGCTCGTGGCCGGGATGCCCGTGCGGCACACCGACGAACTCGAGAAGATCATCGTGGAGAACGAGGTCTCCATCGGTGTCATCGCCACCCCGGCCGGCGCCGCGCAGCAGGTCTGCGACCGGCTCGTCGCCGCGGGTGTCACCTCCATCCTGAACTTCGCGCCGACCGTCCTGTCCGTGCCGGACGGCGTCGACGTGCGCAAGGTCGACCTCTCCATCGAGCTTCAGATCCTCGCCTTCCACGAGCAGCGCAAGGCCGGCGAGGGCGGCGCACCGGCCGAGGCCGAGGGAGCCGTCGGAGTCGAGGGCGCCGCCGCCAAGGTCACCAAGCCCGCCACCACCGCGGACAGCGACCGTGCCGGGGACGACAACAAGGGGCCCGACGGGGACGTGCCCGCCGTGATGCCGGCATGAGTCTGCTCGTCGTCGGTCTCAGCCACCGCAGCGCTCCGGTCAGCGTCCTGGAGCGTGCGGCGCTGAACCCTGACACCCAGGCGAAGCTGGTGCTCGACACCCTCGCCGCCGAACCGGCCGCCGAGGCCGCGCTGCTCGCCACCTGCAACCGCATCGAGCTGTACGCGGACGTGGACAAGTTCCACGCGGGTGTCGCCGAGCTGTCGACACTGCTGGCCCAGCACAGCGGTGTCGGCCTGGACGAGCTCACCCCCTATCTCTACGTGCACTACGAGGACCGGGCCGTGCACCACCTGTTCTCGGTGGCGTGCGGGCTCGACTCGATGGTGGTCGGCGAGGGCCAGATCCTCGGGCAGATCAAGGACACGCTCGCCGGGGCGCAGGAGCTGCACTCCGCGGGCAAACTGCTCAACGACCTGTTCCAGCAGGCGTTGCGCGTCGGCAAGCGCGCCCACTCCGAGACCGGTATCGACCGGGCCGGCCAGTCCCTGGTCACCTTCGGCCTCGAACAGCTCGCCGTGGGCCACGGCCCGGTCGAGACCTGGGCGCGGGGCAAGAGGGCGCTGGTCATCGGCGCGGGCTCGATGTCCTCGCTGGCCGCGGCGACCCTCGCACGCGCCGGAGTGGCCGAGGTCGTCGTCGCCAACCGGACGCTGGAGCGCGCCGAGCGGCTGACCGAGATCCTCCGCGACGGCGGGGCGAGCGCCCGCGCCGTCCCGATGGACGCGGTCGCGCACGAGCTGGCACGTGCCGACGTCGCCATCTCCTGCACCGGCGCCACCGGCCTGGTCCTGACCGGCACCGACGTACGCGCGTCGGTCGCGGGCCGCACGCCCACCGCGGGCGCCGAGGCGCCCGCGACCACCGCGCCCGGCGCCACCGAGAAGACCGCGGACGGCTGCCCGGCCGACGGCTGCCCGGTCGACGTGAGCGCCGTACGCGGCGGGTTCTCGGTCGAGGGCGAGGCCGCGGTCGCCGGTTTCGACGCCGCCGCCCTGGAACAGCACGGCGCCTGGGTCGACAACGCGCCCGGCGACCGCACCAGCGCGCCGACCGGTGC
>NZ_JAPHNL010000069.1 GCF_026274175.1 Streptomyces beihaiensis | reverse complement strand
CGTGAAACACCGCCACACGCCGCCGAGCACTGCCCTCACTCCTCCTACGGAAGGCCGCGCCACCCTTCCGGATCCACGCCTCCCGGGATCGGCGCATCCTTCTCGTACGGCTCCCTCGTGAACACGAAAGACCCGAGATCCAAATGGCTCACGGTGCCGTCCGGCCTCCGGACGGCACGCAGCAGCTCACCGGCGTAGTAGCCGTCAAGGCCCGTCCAGGTCCCGTCACCGTTGTCCCGGAACCGCGAGCCCCTCCCGCCACCGGCCATCGGCCCTAGCTCGACGCCACGGCCGGCGGTCAGCCGCAGCGCCGTCGGCTGCGTCCCCCAGTACCAGGGGCCCACCAGCTCCAGTACGGCGGTGTCGACCTCCGGCAGCGGCCGCCAGGGGTCAGGGATGCGTGGCTCCGCCTGTGCGACGATCCCCAGGAGGTCGGCGGCCAACGTCGCCGCCGGCACACCGGACGTACAGTTGGCCAGCGCCACGCTCACCAGACCGTCCTCCTCGCTCAGCCACAGCCCGGCCACGAAACCGGGCAGCGATCCGCTGTGCCCGGCGAGCGTGCGTCCACCCCGTCGCGCCAGCTGCATACCGAGCCCGTACGCCGCGTCCCAGTCGCCCGGCAAGGTGGGCGCGCTGGGCGCCCTCATCTCCCGCACGGAGTCCGCGCCCAGCACACGGTCGTCGCCCCTGGTGAGAAAGGCCGCGAAGACCGCCAGGTCCCTTGCCGTGGACCACAGTTGTCCGGCGGGCGCCATCAGACCGAGATCCTCGGACGGCTCCGGCAGCAGCACGTCCGCGTACGGATGCACGGCCCATCCCCCGGCGTGCGGCGCCTGCGGCTGAGCGCCGGTGCGGGCCAGGCCGAGCGGCTCCAGGATCTCGCCGCGCAGCGCCTCCTCCCACGGAACGCCACGCACCTTCTCGACCAGCGAACCCAGCAGCGTATAGCCGGGGTTGGAGTAGTGGTGGCGACGGCCCACCGGGTGCCGGAACGGCTGCTCGCCCAGGACATGTGCCAGCGTCGGCCGCTGTTCGGCGCAGCTGCGCTCCCACCATTCGCCCGGTGTCTCGGCCGCCAACCCGCCGGTGTGAGCCAGCAGTTCGGCGATGGTGACCTCTCCCGCTCCGGTGCCCGGGAGATGCTTCTCCAGCGGATCGCTCAGGTCGAGCAGCCCCTCGTCACGCAACCGCACCACCAGGACAGCGGTGAACGTCTTGGTGATCGAGCCGATCCGGTACTGCACGTTCTCATCGGGCCCATGTCCCTCCACCGAAGTACGCGCGCCGGTCCACACCAGCGCGCCGTCCCTCGCCACAGCGGCGACGAGCGACGGCGCGCGGCCTTCGCTCTGTGCGGTGGCGATGCGATGCACCAGGGCGCGCCGGGTGGCGGGCAGCAGTTCTTCCGCTGAAGTCGTCATGGGCACAGTCCATCCCGCTCATGTCTTTCACGTCGACCGAATTCGTCGTGGTGTGGAACCTCGCACATCGTGGTATTTCCTCGTGAGAGCGAGGTCGAGATCAGGCGGCTTGCACTGGTGAAAGGCTGGGTCATGCGGAAACTGATCTACGGCATGAACCTCACCCTGGACGGCTACATCACCGCGGCCGGCGACGACATCGGCTGGAGCGGACCGCCGAGCGCCGAACTGTTCCAGTGGTGGCTGGACCGCGAGCAGGCCAATGACCTGTCGCTGTACGGGCGCAAGCTGTGGGAGACGATGAGTTCCTACTGGCCGACCGGCGACCAGCAGCCGGGCGCCTCCGCGGCGGAGATCGAGTTCGCGCGGAACTGGCGGGACACGCCGAAGGTGGTGTTCTCCTCGACGATCGACAAGGTCGGCTGGAACGCCCGCCTGGTCACCGGCGACGCGATCGCCGAGATCACCCGGCTCAAGGCCGAGGACGGCGGTCCGATGAGCATCGGCGGCGCAACGCTCGCCGGGGCGGCCATGCGCGCCGGGCTGATCGACGAGTACGCGATCGCCGCCCATCCGGTCCTGGTGGGCGGCGGCACGCCGTTCTTCACCGCGCTGGACAACTGGGTGCAGCTGAACCTGGTGGAGACGCGGACGTTTCCCGGCGGCGTGGTCCTGACCAGGTACGAGACGAGGCGCTGAGCAACAGCACTCCACCTCGGCGGCCCCACACGGATCAGGTCTGTGCCATGTCCACGAAGCGCGAGTAGTGGCCCTGGAAGGCGACCGTGATCGTGGCGGTCGGACCGTTACGGTGCTTGCCCACGATGATGTCGGCCTCGCCCGCCCGCGGGGACTCCTTCTCGTACGCGTCCTCGCGGTGCAGCAGGATCACCATGTCGGCGTCCTGCTCGATGGAGCCGGACTCACGCAGGTCGGAGACCATCGGCTTCTTGTCCGTACGCTGCTCGGGGCCTCGGTTCAGCTGCGAGAGCGCGATCACCGGAATCTCCAGCTCCTTCGCCAACAGCTTGAGGTTACGGGACATGTCCGAGACCTCCTGCTGTCGGCTCTCCGACCGCTTGGACCCGCCGGCCTGCATCAGCTGCAGGTAGTCGATGATCACGAGCTTGATGTCGTTGCGCTGCTTGAGGCGACGGCACTTGGCGCGGATCTCCATCATCGACAGGTTCGGCGAGTCGTCGATGTACAGCGGCGCGGCCGACACCTCGGGCATCCGGCGGGCGAGCCGCGTCCAGTCCTCGTCCGTCATCGTGCCGGACCGCATGTGGTGCAGGGCCACCCGCGCCTCGGCCGACAACAGACGCATCGCGATCTCGTTGCGCCCCATCTCGAGGGAGAAGATGACACTCGGCAGGTTGTGCTTGATCGACGCGGCGCGCGCGAAGTCCAGTGCGAGTGTCGACTTACCCATGGCCGGGCGGGCCGCGATGACGATCATCTGGCCGGGGTGCAGACCGTTGGTGAGCGAGTCGAAGTCGGTGAAGCCGGTGGGCACACCGGTCATCTCTCCGCTGCGGGATCCGATCGCCTCGATCTCGTCGAGCGCGCCCTCCATGATGTCGCCGAGCGGCAGGTAGTCCTCGCTGGTCCGCTGTTCGGTGACCGCGTAGACCTCGGCCTGCGCCTTGTTGACGATCTCGTCGACGTCGTCGTCGGCCGCGTATCCCATCTGCGTGATTCGCGTACCGGCCTCGACGAGGCGCCGGAGCACGGCCCGCTCGTGGACGATCTCCGCGTAGTACTCCGCGTTCGCGGCCGTGGGGACCAGCTGGACGAGGGTGTGCAGATACGATGCGCCGCCGACCTTGTTGATCTCGCCGCGCTTGGTGAGCTCGGCGGCGATGGTGATCGGGTCGGCCGGCTCGCCTTTCGCGTAGACGTCGAGGATCGCCTGAAAGATCGTTTCGTGGGCCGGCTTGTAGAAGTCGGCGCCCTTGATGACCTCGACGACGTCGGCGATGGCGTCCTTCGACAGGAGCATGCCACCGAGCACGGACTGCTCGGCGTCCAGGTCTTGCGGCGGCACGCGCTCGAAGGTCGCGGCGCCCTCGTCCCAGCCACCGTCGCCCCGCTCGTGCTCGCCGCTCGCGCCTCGGCCGCCCGCACGGCGCTGTCGCGAAGAAGGCAGACGATCACCCGGACCGCTGTCGGCCCACGGGTCGTCCAAAGGCTCGGAGATACTCACCGGGCCACCTCCTCCCGTCCGCCGAGCGGACCTCGCCGTGCCCACTCATTCCTACGGCACGACACTGACAAAGCTAGAGACCCAACTCCGGTCATGACGCATCGGTTCTGTGAGGTTTCCGAGGGCAGAGGACACAGTGGGCGCCGGACAACGGTAGGCGTGCGGGCACCGTCAGCCAATCTGGTTATCCACAGGCGCTGTGGACAGCGGGGTCATGCCTGTGGAGAAGTGGGCAAAACCTGTGCACGACTCGGTGGACAGCTCTGTGAACAAGCCCTCAAGGACCTCCGCACATCCAGTCTGACCTGCCACTTTCCCATCCACTGGCTGTGCAGGAGAAAAACTTTCCCAGCTGGCCCAAGATCTCCGCGGGCGCCGCCCGAAGCCGCGCGCACCACCACCCTGAGTAAGGGTCCTAGCGCCATTGCATCTCTTACCTGTGGAAGATTAGATTGGTGGGTATGACACAGGCCCCCGCAGCGCCCAAGGCTGCCCGCCGACGGCACGACCGGGAGATCGTCGCCCTCGCCGTTCCAGCGTTCGGAGCGCTCGTCGTGGAGCCGCTCTTCCTCATGGCGGACAGCGCCATCGTCGGCCACCTCGGCACCGCGCAGCTCGCCGGACTCGCTGTCGCCTCGGCCCTCCTGATGACGGGCGTCAGCGTCTTCATCTTTCTCGCGTACGCGACCACCGCCGCGGTGGCCCGCCGAGTCGGCGCGGGCGACCTGCGGGCAGCGATCCAGCAGGGCATGGACGGCATCTGGCTCGCTCTGCTGCTCGGCGCCGCCGTCATCACGGTCGTCCTTCCGTCCGCCCCGGGCCTCGTGAGCCTCTTCGGAGCCTCCGACACCGCCGCACCCTATGCGATCACCTACCTGCGCATCTCCGCTCTCGGCATTCCGGCCATGCTGGTCGTCCTGGCCTCCACCGGAGTCCTACGTGGCCTACAGAACACCAAGACCCCGCTCTACGTCGCGGTCGCGGGCTTCATCGCCAACGCCGCGCTCAACGCCGGACTCGTCTACGGTGCCGGGCTCGGCATCGCCGGCTCCGCCTGGGGAACCGCCACGGCCCAGTTCGGCATGGCCGCCGTCTACCTCACCGTGGTCGTGCGCGGGGCTCGGCAGCACGGCGCGTCCCTGCGCCCCGACTTGGCGGGTATCCGTGCCTGCGCCCAGGCAGGCGCTCCGCTCCTCGTCCGTACGCTGTCCCTTCGCGCGATCCTGCTGATCGCCACCGCGGTCGCCGCGCGGCTCGGCGACGCTGACGTGGCCGCGCATCAGATCATCCTGTCCCTGTGGAGCCTGCTGGCGTTCACACTCGACGCCATCGCCATCGCGGGCCAGGCCATCATCGGCCGCTACCTGGGCGCCGACGACGCACAAGGCGCACGGGACGTCTGTCGCCGCATGGTGCAGTGGGGCGTCTTCTCCGGAGTGGTGCTCGGCGCGCTGGTCGTCGTCGCCAGACCGGCGTTCGTCCCGCTGTTCACCAGTGACCCGGTCGTCCAGCACGCCGCCCTCCCGGCACTGATCGTCGTGGCGCTCTGCCAGCCCGTCTCCGGGATCGTCTTCGTCCTCGACGGCGTGCTCATGGGGGCCGGCGACGGGCCGTATCTGGCCGGGGCCATGTTGATCACCTTGGCCGTCTTCACACCGGCGGCCCTTCTCGTTCCGGTCGTCGGCGGCGGACTCACCGCGTTGTGGATCGCGATGGCGCTGATGATGTCCGTGCGCATGCTGACCCTCTGGACGCGCTACCGCTCCGGCCGGTGGGCGGTCACGGGGGCGACACGGTGACGCTGTTTCACGTGAAACGACAGCGTCAACTGGTCGCGTGAAACGCCGTTTCACGTGAAACATGTGGGGCCGCACCCCGAAGGGTGCGGCCCCACATTCGCTTCAGCGCTGCTCAGGGCAGTGCTCAGGCAGCGACGACCTCGACGGCGACCTTGGCGGCAACCTCGGGGTGCAGACGCACGGTCGCCTCGTGGGCGCCCAGCGTCTTGATCGGCGAGCCCAGCTCGACGCGGCGCTTGTCGACCTTCGGGCCACCGGCGGCCTGAAGCGCCGAAGCGACGTCAGCCTGGGTGACGGAACCGAAGAGACGACCGGCGTCGCCGGAGCGGACGGCCAGGCGGACCTTGACGCCCTCGATCTGAGCCTTGACCTCGTTGGCCTGCTCGATCGTCGCAATCTCGTGGATCTTGCGAGCACGGCGGATCTGCTCGACGTCCTTCTCGCCACCCTTGGTCCAGCGGATAGCGAACTTCCGCGGGATCAGGTAGTTACGGGCGTACCCGTCCTTGACGTCGACGACCTCGCCGGCCGCGCCGAGGCCGGAGACCTCGTGGGTGAGGATGATCTTCATGAGTCGGTCACCCTTCCCTTATCGCGCGGTGGACGTGTAGGGCAGCAGCGCCATCTCACGGCTGTTCTTCACGGCCGTGGCGACGTCACGCTGGTGCTGCGTGCAGTTGCCGGTCACGCGGCGGGCACGGATCTTGCCGCGGTCGGAAATGAACTTCCGCAGCATGTTCGTGTCCTTGTAGTCCACGTACGTGACCTTGTCCTTGCAGAAAGCGCAGACCTTCTTCTTAGGCTTGCGCACAGGCGGCTTCGCCATGGTGTTTCTCCTGTGTGATCAAGAAGTGTGGGTGCGAGCCCGGCCCCTGAAGGGCACAGATCCCTAGAAGGGGGGCTCGTCCGAGTAGCCGCCGCCGGAGCCGCCGGAGCTTCCGCCCCAGCCACCGCCGCCGCCCTGCTGCTGGCCGCCACCGGCCGGCGCACCGGTCGCCCAGGGGTCGTCGGCGGGAGCACCGCCGCCACCCTGCGGCTGACCGCCACCGGGGCCACCGCCCCAGCCGCCGCCCTGCTGGCCGCCACCGCCGCCGTACCCACCCTGGCCACCGCGGCCGGAGGTCTTGGTGACCTTGGCCGTGGCACTGCGCAGGCTGGCGCCGACCTCGTCGACGTCCAGCTCGTAGACCGTGCGCTTGACGCCCTCACGGTCCTCGTAGGACCGCTGCTTCAGCCGGCCCTGCACGATGACGCGCATGCCTCGCTGGAGCGACTCGGCGACGTTCTCCGCCGCCTGACGCCAGACCGAGCAGGTCAGGAAGAGGCTCTCGCCGTCCTTCCACTCGTTGGTCTGACGGTCGAAGGTGCGGGGGGTGGACGCGACACGGAACTTCGCGACCGCCGCACCGGACGGGGTGAAGCGCAGCTCGGGGTCATCGACAAGATTGCCGACGACCGTGATGACGGTCTCGCCTGCCATGGGGGAACCTCTCGGCGGGTTTGCTGCTGGCTGCTTGCTGCTACTCGAGTCCCGAGCGCCGCTGAACTAGGAAGTTCAGTGGGTCTCGGGGCGGAGGACCTTGGTCCGGAGGACCGACTCGTTCAGGTTCATCTGGCGGTCGAGCTCCTTGACGACCGCAGGCTCGGCCTGCAGGTCGATGACCGAGTAGATGCCCTCGGGCTTCTTCTTGATCTCGTACGAGAGACGACGACGGCCCCAGGTGTCGATCTTTTCGACCTTGCCGTTGCCCTCACGGACGACGGAGAGGAAGTTCTCGATCAGCGGGGAGACCGCACGCTCCTCGAGATCGGGGTCGAGGATGACCATCACCTCGTAGTGACGCATGTGGAACCCACCTCCTTTGGACTCAGCGGCCACGGTCGTTCCGTGGCAGGAGGGTCGTGATGCGTACGCACCGGTTGCCGTGTGACCCGTGGCGGGTCTGGGCAGACACCGGTGCAGACGGTACAGAGTACCCGCACCTCGGCTTCCGGTTGAAATCCGGCGGCCGACGGCGGCAATCTGTACACATCGGGTGTGTACGGCGCTACGATGCGCCGCCTTCCGCAGGAGGTGCCCACATGGCACAGGTATTGCGACCCAACACTTCCGGCTCTTCGCTGTTCGCCACCGACGGCAAGCCCCATCCGCTCCAGGACACGCTGCTCGGTGTGGCCATGGTGCTCGGGGCGACCGCGATCATCTCCTCGATCTGGAACAACCTCCATCTGCTCAGCTCCTGGACGGGCCTCGTCGGGATCCTCGTCGCCGCCTACGGCCAGTTCGTCTCGGCGACGACCCGTGAACGGTTCGGTCTGATCCTCAGCCTGGGCGCCTCAGCCGTCGGCTTCTTCATCGGCATGGCCCACGGCGGCCTCTTCGGCGGAGTCATCGGGTAGGGCTCCGCGGCAGGTCACATCCCGGGGCCGGGCCGCCGCCACGGCCGGACCTCCATACAGCCATTCGGGGCGCTCGCGGGGCGCAGTAGGCTTCGGCGCGAGAGCCGGAGCCCCTGTACCCATGGGGACACACCAGCCCGAGGAGCGCCCCGAATGAGCCTGACCCTGAGGACCATCAGCCGAGAGCAGCACCTGGCCTACATCCAGAGCCTGCCCGCGGCGAGCCACATGCAGGTCCCGGCCTGGGCCGACGTGAAGGCTGAATGGCGCTCGGAGAGCCTGGGCTGGTTCGACGACCGCACCGGCGAGATGGTCGGCGCGGGGCTCGTGCTGTACCGGCAGCTCCCCAAGATCAAGCGGTACCTGGCGTACCTGCCCGAGGGCCCGGTCATCAACTGGTACGCACCGAACCTCGAAGAGTGGCTGCGCCCGATGCTCGCGCACCTCAAGCAGCAGGGTGCCTTCTCCGTGAAGATGGGCCCGCCGGTCGTCATCCGCCGCTGGCAGGCCCCGTCCATCAAGAAGGGCATCCAGGACCCGGACGTGAAGCGCCTGCGCGACATCGAGGCGGACTTCATCGAGCCGCGCGCCTTCGAGGTCGCGGACAAACTGCGCCGCATGGGCTGGCAGCAGGGCGAGGACGGCGGCGCGGGCTTCGGCGACGTACAGCCGCGCTACGTCTTCCAGGTTCCGCTGGCCAACCGCTCTCTGGAAGAGGTCCACAAGCAGTTCAACCAGCTGTGGCGCCGCAACATCAAGAAGGCCGAGAAGGCCGGTGTCGAGGTGGTCCAGGGGGGGTACCAGGACCTCGCGGAGTGGCAGCGCCTGTACGAGATCACGGCGGAGCGCGACAAGTTCCGCCCCCGCCCTCTGTCGTACTTCCAGCGTATGTGGACGGCCCTCAACACCGAGGACCCCAACCGGATGCGCCTCTACTTCGCCCGGCACAACGGTGTGAACCTGGCGGCGGCGACCATGCTCGTCGTCGGCGGGCACGTCTGGTACTCCTACGGCGCCTCCGACAACATCGGTCGTGAGGTCCGGCCGTCGAACGCGATGCAGTGGCGGATGCTGCGCGACGCCTACGCGCTCGGCGCCACCGTCTACGACCTGCGCGGCATCAGCGACTCCCTCGACGAGACCGACCACCTCTTCGGCCTGATCCAGTTCAAGGTCGGCACCGGTGGCGAGGCCGCCGAGTACCTGGGTGAGTGGGACTTCCCGCTCAACAAGCTGCTGCACAAGGCGCTCGACATGTATATGTCCCGGCGCTGACGCGATCGTCGGCCGACCCGGCACAATTCACGTAGCTCTCACGCAGCTCATCAGACTCTCCGCTTCTTCTGCACACCGCAGCCACGAGAAAGGTTCCGGGACCGGCCATGGCGCTCACGCTGTACGTCGACACCGCGCGCTGGCGGGCACACCACAAGCAGGTGCTCCAGCAGTTTCCGGGGCTCGTCCCCGTCTGCAAGGGCAACGGCTACGGCTTCGGCCACGAGCGCCTCGCCGAGGAGGCCACCCGTCTCGGCTCGGACATCCTCGCCGTCGGGACCACCTACGAGGCGGCCCGGATCAAGGACTGGTTCGGTGGTGACCTGCTGGTGCTGACGCCGTTCCGGCGCGGTGAGGAGCCGGTGCCGCTGCCCGACCGTGTCATCCGCTCCGTCTCCTCGGTCGACGGCGTCCATGGTCTGGTCGGCGCCCGTGTCGTCATCGAGGTCATGTCGTCGATGAAGCGGCACGGTGTCACCGAACAGGACCTGCCGCAGCTCGCCCACGCCATCCAGGACGTGCGGCTCGAAGGCTTCGCACTCCACCTGCCGCTGGACCGCACCGACGGCACCGACGCCGTCGAGGAGGTCATCGGCTGGATGGACCGGCTGCGCGCGGCCCGGATGCCGCTGCACACCATGTTCGTGAGCCACCTCAAGGCGGAGGAACTGGCGCGCCTGCAGCAGCAGTTCCCGCAGACCCGGTTCAGGGCGCGGATCGGTACGCGGCTGTGGCTGGGCGACCACGAGGCCACTGAGTACCGCGGCTCGGTCCTGGACGTCACACGCGTCGCCAAGGGCGACCGGTTCGGCTACCGCCAGCAGAAGGCGGCCTCGGACGGCTGGCTTGTGGTCGTGGCGGGCGGTACCTCACACGGGGTGGGCCTGGAGTCCCCGAAGGCGATGCACGGCGTCATGCCGCGGGCCAAGGGCGTGGCTCGCGCGGGTCTCGCCACGGTGAACCGGAACCTCTCGCCGTTCGTCTGGGGCGGCAAGCAGCGCTGGTTCGCCGAGCCACCACACATGCAGGTGTCGATCCTCATCGTGCCGGCCGACGCGCCCGAGCCGAAGGTGGGCGAGGAGCTGGTGGCCCATCTGCGGCACACGACCACGCAGTTCGACCGGCTCATCGACCGCTGACCGCGCGGACGCAGGCCGAGCGGCGCACGGGCGACGGGCCGGACACCCAGGGGTGTCCGGCCCGTCGCCGTTTCCGAGGCCGTGGTCCGGCCTGTGCCCGCCTAGAAGGACCCGTCCGGGCTCCTGCCCCAGTTGACCGTCGCCGGCCCCTCGACGGCGTGTACGGCGTGCCGCGGGGGATGGGCTGCCTGCCCGAGGACGAAGGCGTCGTCGGCCCCGTCGAGGACGCCCCCGGAAGGATCGTCGTCGCCGGAGCGACGCACCACGTCCCGCTCCGGCAGCCAGATGTCCCGGACGATGACGGCGCAGAGGTAGAGCGTGCCCAGGAGGTGGATGCCGATGGCCACCTGGTAGCCCAGGGTCGGCAGGCCCTGATGCTTGTCGCCGCTGGTCGTGTAGGCCAGGTAGAGCCAGATGCCGAGGTAGTACGTCACCTCGCACGCCTGCCAGACCAGGAAGTCCCGCCATTTCGGCCGCGCCAGCGCGGCGAGCGGAATCAGCCACAGCACGTACTGCGGCGAGTAGACCTTGTTGGTGAGGATGAAGGCGGCCACCACCAGGAAGGCGAGCTGGGCGAAGCGCGGGCGGCGCGGTGCGGTCAGGGTGAGTGCCGCGATGCCCAGGCAGGCCAGCAGCATCAGCGCCACGGCCAGGAGGTTGACCGTGTCCTTGTCCAGCGGGGTGGACCGGTGCTGGGCAATGATCAGCCAGAAGGACCCGAAGTCGACTCCGCGCTCCTGGCTGAAGGTGTAGAACTTCGCCCACCCCGCCGTCGCGAACGCCATCACGGGCAGATTGACCACCAGCCACGAGACCACGGCGCCGAGCGTCGCCATGCCGAACGCACGCCATTTCCCGGCCCGCCAGCACAGCACGAGCAACGGTCCGAGCAGCAGGACGGGATACAGCTTCGCGGCGGTGGCGAGGCCGAGCAGCACGCCGAAGGCCAGGGAGCGGCCTCGCGACCACATCAGCATCGCGGCCGCCGTCAGGGCCACCGCGAACAGGTCCCAGTTGATGGTGGCGGTCAGGGCGAACGCGGGCGCCAGTGCGACCAGGAGGCCGTCCCAGGGGCGCCGACGGTGGGTGCGCGCGACACAGACGGCGATGACCGCGGCGCAGATCATCAGCATCCCGGCGTTGACCATCCAGTACACCTGCTCCTGGTGCTGGATGGTGCCGCTGCCCGGCGTCAGCCACGCGGCGACCTCCATGAACACACCGGTGAGTACCGGGTATTCGAGGTAGTCCATGTCGCCGGGGAGTTTGTCGAAGTACGGCACGAGCCCGTCGGCGAAGCCACGCCCCTGGTAGAGGTGGGGGACGTCCGAGTAGCAGGCGTGCGTGTACTGCGAGCTGGCTCCGTAGAACCAGGCCCCGTCGTAGCAGGGCAGCTTCTGCACCATGCCGAGGGCGAACATGCCGAGTATGACGAGCGCGATGACACGAACCGGCGTCCACCAGGAGGCTCCGAGCAGCGCCCGCCGCCCGAGGGGGCCGCCGATGAACTCGCTGCCGGCCGCCGCGACCGTGTCCTCTGCGGTCGGCAGTACCGGATCCGGCTGCTGCGGATTCACTTGCATCGTCTCTGCACTGGGCATGCCGCACATCCTGCCGTACGTCACTGAGAATGCGGCGAGGGCCGCCGCACCAGGTGGGTGCGGCGGCCCTCGCCGTTGTGGAACACGCACGGTTTCACGTGGAACACGTGCTGTTTCACGTGAAACACTCTGCGTGTCGGTGTCAGGATCAGCCGCCCCCTCCGAAGAGGCCACCTCCGCTGTTTCCATTGCCTCTGGTGTTGCCGGTGGTGTCGGACGGGCTCGGCGACGGCGACGAGGTCACCCCGCCTGTCGTGCCGCCGGCGCCGCCACCGTTGCCGCCGTTTCCGTTCCCGCCGGTGCCGTTGCAGGTCCAGTCCCACTTGCTGCATGTCTGGCTGGTCGACGGGGACGGCTGGCTCGACGGGGTGGCGCTGGGCGACACGGGCGCCGTGTCCGACGGCGAGGCGGTCACCGACGGGGTCGGAGACGGGCTGGGGGAGGCCCCGACGACCTTGCCGATGGGCTGCGGGGTCGGGAACGGCAGCTTGGGCAGCCCCGCCATGGCGCCGGCCATGTAGTCGTGCCAGATCTTCGTCGGGAACGACGCGCCGAAGACCTTCTTCATGCCGCCGGTGCCGTACATCTCCTGGAACTTGCGGTTCTTGGCATTGGCGTCGTCATTGAACCGGAACATCGTGACGGCGGTCGACAGCTGCTTCGTGTATCCCACGAACCAGGCGGACTTGTTGCCGTCCGTGGTACCGGTCTTGCCCGCCACGTCGCGGCCGGGCAGACGCGCGTGCGTACCGGTGCCCTTGTCCACCACTGTCTTGAGCACGTTGGTGACATTGTCGGCCACCTTGGGGTCGAAGGCAGACTTCGGAGCCTTCTTGTGCTCGTAGACCTTCTCGCCCTCGTGCTTGACCAAGGTCACCGAGTACGGCTCGTTCTGCTGGCCGCTGTTGGCGAACGTGGCATACGCGTCCGCCATCCGGATCGCGCTCGGGTCGGACGTGCCCAGGGAGAACGAAGGGTAGGACGAGTCGGCGAAATTGCCCTCCAGCAGGCCCGCGCTCATGGCGGCTTCCTTCACCTTGTCCAGACCGACATCCATACCGAGCTGCACGTAGGCGGAGTTCACCGACTCCCTCATGGCCTCACGCAGATCGATCTGGTAGCTCGGCGGGTTGAAGGACTCGTGCTCGTCGTTGGTCTGGTTCCACTCCTTCCCCTCCTTGTTCTTCCAGATCGTGCCGTCATAGTTTCTGATCTTGAGCCCGTTCTTGCCGCTGTACAGGCTCTTGGGGGAGACGATGGTGCGGGAACTCTCACCCTGGTCCGGCCCCAGGTCCGGGTCCCTGACGCCGTACTTCATCGCCGCCGCGAGCACGAACGCCTTGAACGTGGAGCCCACCTGCGCACCGGTCACGTCCGCGTTGTTCATGTAGTGCTTGGTGGCGTCCTTGCCTCCGTAGATGGCCTTGATCGCCCCGGTGGACGTATCGATCGAGGCACCGCCGAACTGCACGTTCGTGTCTGTGTGCTTGCCGTTGACGACGCGCTTGGGGTCGATGTTCTTGTCGTAGACGCTCTGCACGGACTTCTGGAGCTTGTTCACGAGCGACTTGTCGAAGGTGGTGTGCACCTCGTAGCCGCCCAGCTCCAGCTTCTGGCGGGTCATCCCCGGGACGCTCTTGAGGATGTCCACGTTGGCGAGGTGGACCAGGTAGCCGATCTGTCCGCCGAGCCGGGAGTTCGCGTGCGGCGCGCCGGGCTCGGGGAATTTCGTGTACTGCGCCCGCTCCTGCGGGGACAGCCACTTGTTCTTGACCTCCTGGTCGAGGATCCAGCTCCAGCGGGCCTCGGCACGGGCGTGGTTCTTCGCCTCCGTGGCGTTCACCGGATCGATCTCGGGCGACCCGGCCGGGTCGTAGTAGGTGGCGCCCTTGAGCGTCGCGGCGAGGAGCGCGCACTGGCTGGGGTTCAGCTTCGAGGCGTCCGTGTTGTAGTACGCGCGGGCGGCCGCCTGGATGCCGTAGGCGCCCCGCCCGTAGTAGGCGGAGTTCAGGTAGCCGGCCATGACCTGGTCCTTGGGGACCGTCTGGCCGACCTTTATCGCGACGAACAGTTCCTTGAACTTACGGGAGATCGTCTGCGACTGGTCGTTCAGCATCGCGTTCTTCACGTACTGCTGGGTGATCGTCGAGCCACCCTGGGTCTCGCCGCCCTTCGCCATGTTGAACAGGGCGCGGGCGATACCCATGGGGTCGACGCCCTTGTCCGTCTCGAAGGTCTTGTTCTCCGCCGACATCACCGCGTAGCGCATGGCCTTGGGGATGTCCGCGTACTTGATGATCTGCCGGTTGGTCTCACCACCGGTGGCGACCATCTGCGAACCGTCGGCCCAGTAGTAGACGTTGTTCTGTGCCTGGGCCGTCTTGGCGATGTCCGGCACGCCGACCATCGCGTAGCTGATCCCGGCCACGGCCAGCAGGCCACCGAAGAACGTCACGCAGGTACCGGTGACAAGACGCCAGGAGGGCACCCAACGACGCCAGCCCTGCTTGTACGCGCGCGGGTAGTCGATGAACCTCTTCTTCTTCGGCGGCCCCTGCGGCCCGCCCGCGCCGACCACCACGCGCAGACCGCGGATGTCGAGGGCCGGGGCCTGGTCCG
>NZ_JAPHNL010000068.1 GCF_026274175.1 Streptomyces beihaiensis | reverse complement strand
GGCCGCGGCCCGGGGGCCGGGGGCCGGGGGCCGGGGGCCGGGGGCCGGGCGGGGCCTAGGAGGCCGACGGCGAGGGGGAGGGGGAGGCGCTCTTGCAGCTCTCCTGCTTGGCCATCGCCTTGCCGACGTCTCCCTCCTCCAGGTTCTTCAGCGCGTCGCTGCCGTTCTGGCCGAGCTTCTCGAGGTCGCCCGCGATGCCCTTGAGGCCCTCGGCGAACTTCCCCTGGTCGCTGGTGTCGAGCTTGTCGATCTGCTTCTTCAGTCCGGCGTACGACGTCGAGATGTTGTCCAGTTCCTTGACGGCGTTCTGCTGCTTCGTCTTGCCGCCGTCGACCGGCGGCGCGCCCGCCTTGTCGACCGCGTCACCGATCGCCTTGTAGGCGTCGGACATGTCCTGGAACGCCTGAGAGTCGGTCTTCTGGACGTCGGACGGCGAGCTGTTGTCGGAGGTCTGCTTCTGGATCGCGGCGTTGGCCTGCTCGATCTTCTTCGCCTGCGGCTGGACCGCGTCACAGACCTGCTTGGCCCAGGAGTCCAGCTTCTTGTTGCTGTTATCGCTGCTGCAGCCGGACAACGCCAGTACCAGTACCGCACCGCCGGACAGTGCGGCAGCAAGCTTCTTGTTCACCGGTTTGGTCCCTTCCATGGCTCTCGGCCCCGGAACTTACACGCCGAGCACACGCCAAACGCACGCCGAGCGTCCTGTATGACCGCTTTCTTTATCATTAGCAGCCATTTGCACCAAGGGAGAGAAGGCTCACGGGAGGGCGGCGGGAACGTTCCGGCACGCGCGCGTGGGCGAACGGCGTGTCAAGCCACGCTGTCCGCCCACTTGTTGACGGCGCCTGAGGAAGGGTCAGGACACCACGGCGGGGTCGGCCGGCTTGGGCACCTTGCCCGTGCTGTCGGCGCCGCCCTCGTCGCTCTCGTCGCCGACGGCGATGCCGCGCCTCTTGGACGCGTACACCGCGCCGACGATGACGGCGAAGGCCAGCACCGCTGCCACGACCCGTACGGGCACGCTCGCGTCCGGTCCGTAGCTGAACTTGACCACGGCGGGCGCGATGAGCAGCGACACGAGGTTCATCACCTTGAGGAGCGGGTTGATGGCGGGGCCCGCGGTGTCCTTGAACGGGTCACCGACCGTGTCGCCGATCACCGTCGCCGCGTGTGCCTCGCTGCCCTTGCCGCCGTGGTGGCCGTCCTCGACGAGCTTCTTGGCGTTGTCCCACGCGCCACCGGAGTTGGCCAGGAAGACCGCCATCAGCGTCCCGGCGCCGATCGCTCCGGCCAGGTAGGCGCCCAGCGCTCCCACGCCGAGCGTGAAGCCGACCGCGATCGGCGCCATCACGGCGAGCAGCCCGGGTGTGGCGAGTTCCCTGAGCGCGTCCTTGGTGCAGATGTCGACCACGCGCGCGTACTCCGGTTTTTCCGTGTAGTCCATGATCCCGGGGTGTTCGCGGAACTGCCGCCGCACCTCGTGGACCACCGAACCCGCCGACCGCGACACGGCGTTGATGGCGAGACCGGAGAAGAGGAACACCACGGCCGCCCCGGCGACGAGCCCCACCAGGTTGTTCGGCTGCGAGATGTCCATGACGAGGCTGAGCGGACCGCCTTCGCCGACCTTCTCGTGGACGTCCTGGGCGGCGGAGACGATCGCGTCGCGGTACGAGCCGAAGAGCGCCGAGGCCGCCAGGACGGCCGTGGCGATGGCGATGCCCTTGGTGATGGCCTTGGTGGTGTTGCCGACCGCGTCGAGGTCGGTGAGGACCTGCGCGCCCGCCCCCTGCACGTCGCCGGACATCTCGGCGATGCCCTGCGCGTTGTCGGAGACAGGGCCGAAGGTGTCCATGGCGACGATGACTCCGACGGTGGTGAGCAGCCCGGTACCGGCGAGCGCCACCGCGAACAGGGCGAGCATGATCGACGTGCCGCCGAGCAGAAACGCCCCGTACACGCCGAGCCCGATCAACACGGCTGTGTAGACGGCCGATTCGAGACCGACGGAGATCCCGGCGAGCACGACGGTGGCCGGGCCGGTCAGCGACGTACGGCCGATGTCCCTGACCGGGCGTCGGCTGGTCTCGGTGAAGTAGCCGGTGAGCTGCTGGATGAGCGCGGCGAGGACGATGCCGATCGCGACGGCGACGACGGCGAGGATCCGCGGGTCGCCGTCCTTGCCGTGGATCGCCGCCTCGGTGACGCCGTCCAAGTCGCGGTACGAGGACGGCAGGTAGGCGTAGACGGCGGTGGCGACGAGGGCGAGCGAGATCACCGCGGAGACGAAGAAGCCGCGGTTGATGGCGCTCATCCCGGAGCGGTCGGCCCGCCGGGGCGCGACGGCGAAGATGCCGATCATCGCTGTGACGACGCCGATCGCGGGAACGATGAGCGGGAAGGCGAGCCCGGCGTCGCCGAAGGCGACCTTGCCGAGGATCAGCGCGGCGACCAGCGTGACGGCGTACGACTCGAACAGGTCGGCGGCCATCCCGGCGCAGTCGCCGACGTTGTCGCCCACGTTGTCGGCGATGGTCGCGGCGTTGCGCGGGTCGTCCTCAGGGATGCCCTGCTCGACCTTGCCGACCAGGTCGGCGCCGACGTCGGCGGCCTTCGTGAAGATGCCGCCGCCGACACGCATGAACATGGCGATCAGCGCGGCCCCGAGCCCGAAACCCTCAAGGACCTTGGGCGCGTCGGCCGCGTAGACGAGCACGACGCAGGAGGCGCCGAGCAGGCCGAGCCCCACCGTGAACATGCCGACGACGCCGCCCGTGCGAAAAGCGATCTTCATTGCCCTGTGCGAAACGAGAGTGAGATCTTTTTCCGGCTCGCCCTGCGCCGGAGTCGCTTCCCTGGCCGCGGCCGCCACACGCACATTACTGCGCACCGCGAGCCACATTCCGATATAGCCGGTGGCGGCGGAGAAGGCCGCGCCGATCAGGAAGAAGACCGATCGCCCGGCACGCTGATTCCAATCGTCCGCAGGAAGCAGCATGAGCAGGAAGAACACCACGACCGCGAATATCCCGAGGGTGCGCAGCTGCCGTCCGAGATACGCTTTCGCGCCTTCCTGGACCGCGGCCGCGATCTTCTTCATCGCGCCCGTGCCCTCGTCGGCGGCGAGCACCTGGCGCACCAGAACACCGGCGACGGCGAGCGCCGCGAGTGCGACGACCGCGATGACGATCACGATCAGCCGGTTGTCGTCGGTCAGGACCGCGGCCGCGAACGGAGTGGGAGTAGAGGGCTCCGCCATTCGTCCTCCTTGACGCTTGGACTGAGCTCAAGATGTGGACGGATTGTAGGGAGCAATGGCCGATCAAAACAGAGGACAGCAACCGGAATTGTTACTCGCCCGGCAAGTGATCAGCGAACACAGTCAGAGATAAAACGAAGAAGAAAGAGGAATCGATAACCCCTTCAATGCATTACTTAATTCCCCGAATGCATTACGAGAACACGTCGCACGCGGCCGTACGCAGAAAGGTCCTGCTCACCCTGTGGTGAACAGGACCTCGCACAGGCCGTCGAACGGGGCCTGGAGGGCGCGCCTCCCCGCTACGGCAGCGTCGGCGGCGGAACCGGCCAGCTCATGCGGATACGGCCACCGGTCTCGTCCGCGGTGACCTCGACGTCGTCGACGAGGCCGCTGATGACCGCCAGCCCCATCTCGTCCTCGCCCTCCGCCTCCGGCTCGTCGGCGGGCGCGCCGGAGCCGGAGCCGGCACCGGAGCCGCCCGCGGAGGCCGCCGCAGCGGACACGGCGTGGTGCGCCTCGTCACCGACCTCGATGGAGAACTGCTTCTCCTCCTCGGTCAGCGCCACGCGCACCGGCGCCGTGAGACCGGCGCTCTGGTGCAGCCCGACGGCTCGCGAGCACGCCTCGCCGACGGCGAGCCTGACCTCGTCGAGCACGGCCTCGTCCACGCCCGCCCTGCGCGCCACCGCGGCCGCCACGAGGCGGGCCGTCCTGACGTGTTCGGGCAGAGGGCTGAAGCGGAGTTCGACAGTGGGCATGCATCCCCCTCGGGCGTGCGGGCGTGCTCTCGGGAGCCAGGCCGCCCACGGCCCGGCTCCCGACGTCAGCCGGCCGTACGACCGGCCCGGCCGACCGACCCGGCCACAGGGGCCGGGCCGGACCGAACCGGATCAGTCGGTGGCCGCGACGGCTTCCTCGACCGAGGTGTGGATCGGGAACACCTTGGTCAGACCGGTGATACGGAAGATCTTCAGAATGCGCTCCTGGTTGCAGACCAGGCGCAGCGAGCCTTCATGGGCACGCACCCGCTTCAGGCCACCGACCAGCACGCCGAGCCCGGTGGAGTCGAGGAAGTCCACGCCCTCCATGTCGACGACCAGATGAAAACTGCCGTCGTTCACCAGCTCGACCAGCTGCTCGCGCAGCTTGGGCGCGGTATACACATCGATTTCGCCACCGACCTCGACGACCGTACGATCGCCGACGGTACGGGTCGACAGGGACAGGTCCACGGATCCTCCAGCACCTTGCTCTCGAGCGGTCGCCCCTCGGGACACCTCGGCATGACCCCCCGGGACGGTTCGCCAGCCGCGATGGCATTCAATCACTTACTGGCAGGCATGCACGACGCCTTAGGGGCATTGTCCGTCACGCCAGTGACACACTCGATGCCGATGGCCACGAATCACCGATCCGAACGACCCTCGGCGTCCCAGGGTTCCCGCCCGTCTCCCGGTGCGGTCCTGGAGCGGCTGACCTCGGGTCCGAGCAGGGCTGCGCGCGTCACTCATACGGAGCACTTGCCCCCTCGCCCCGGCCGTCATGCCGTCTGGCCGGACCGGATCCGCTCCGAGGTCGTCGCGGCTGTCCAGGCGGCCGGAATCGAGCACCCCTGGGCCCACCAGGCACGCGTCGCCGAACACGCGCTCGACGGCGAATCGGTGATCGTCTCCACGGGCACGGCGTCCGGCAAGTCGCTCGCGTACCTCGTCCCGGTCCTGTCGCGTCTCCTGGACGGCTCGCAGGCGCCGAACGGCCGCGGCACCACCGCCCTCTACCTCGCCCCGACCAAGGCGCTTGCCGCGGACCAGCTCCGATCCGTGAAGGAACTTTCACAACCGCTGGGCCCGGCGATCCGCCCCGCGGTCTACGACGGCGATACTCCGTTCGAGGAACGCGAGTGGGTACGCCAGTACGCCAACCACGTCCTCACCAACCCCGACATGCTGCACCGCGGGATACTCCCCGCCCACCCCCGCTGGTCCTCCTTCCTCAAGGCCCTCACGTACGTCGTCATCGACGAGTGCCACACCTATCGCGGCGTCTTCGGCTCCCACGTCGCCCAGGTGATCCGCCGCCTGCGCCGCCTGTGTGCCCGCTACGGCTCGCAGCCCGTCTTCCTGCTCGCCTCCGCCACGTCGGCCGACCCGGCCCTCTCCGCCGAACGGCTGACCGGCCTGCCGGTCGTCGAGGTCGCCGACGACGCCTCGCCCCGCGGCGAACTCGTCTTCGCCCTCTGGGAGCCTCCGCTGACCGAGCTGCACGGCGAGAAGGGCGCCCCCGTGCGGCGCACGGCGACCGCGGAGACGGCCGAGCTGCTCACCGACCTCGCCGTGCAGGGCGTGCGCTCCGTCGCCTTCGTACGCTCCCGGCGCGGCGCCGAACTGATCGCCGTGATCGCGCAGGAGCGCCTCGCCGAGGTCGACCGCTCGCTCGCCCGCCGGGTGGCCGCCTACCGCGGCGGGTACCTGCCCGAGGAGCGCCGCGCCCTCGAACGCGCCCTGCACTCCGGCGAGCTTCTCGGTCTCGCCGCCACCACCGCCCTCGAACTCGGCGTCGACGTCTCCGGCCTGGACGCGGTGCTGATCGCCGGATACCCGGGCACACGAGCGTCCCTGTGGCAGCAGGCCGGCCGCGCGGGCCGCGCCGGCGAGGGCGCCCTCGCCGTCCTGGTGGCCCGCGACGACCCGCTGGACACCTACCTGGTGCACCACCCCGAGGCTCTCTTCGACCAGCCCGTCGAGTCGACCGTCCTCGACCCCGACAACCCGTACGTCCTCGCACCGCACCTGTGTGCCGCCGCGGCGGAACTGCCGCTGGCCGAACCGGACATGGCGCTGTTCGGCCCGACCACCGGCGAGCTGCTGCCGCAGCTGGAGGCCGCGAAGCTGCTGCGCCGCCGTACCAAGGCGTGGCACTGGACGCGCCGCGAGTCCGCCGCCGACCTGGCCGACATCCGCGGCGAGGGCGGCACTCCCGTCCAAGTCGTCGAGGCGAGCACGGGACGGCTCCTCGGCACCGTGGACGCCGGCTCGGCGCACACGTCCGTCCACGACGGCGCGGTCCACCTCCACCAGGGCCGCACCTACGTCGTCCGGCACCTCGACCTCGACGACAACGTCGCCCTGGTCGAACAGGCCAACCCCACCTACTCCACCACCGCCCGCGACACCACGGCGATCTCCGTCCTGGAGACGGACGTCGAAGTCCCCTGGGGCGAGGGCCGGTTGTGCTACGGATCGGTCGAGGTGACCAACCAGGTCGTCGGCTATCTGCGCCGCCGTCTGATCACCGGCGAGGTGCTGGGCGAGACGAAACTCGACCTCCCTCCTCGTACGCTGCGCACCCGCGCGGTGTGGTGGACGGTGACGGAGGACCAACTGGACGCCGCCCGCGTCAACCCCGAGATCCTCGGCGGCGCCCTGCACGCCGCAGAGCACGCTTCCATCGGCATACTCCCCCTGTTCGCCACCTGCGACCGCTGGGACATCGGCGGCGTCTCCATTCCCCTGCACCCGGACACGCTGCTGCCCACGGTCTTCGTCTACGACGGCCACCCCGGCGGGGCCGGGTTCGCCGAACGCGCCTTCCACACCGCCCGCGCCTGGCTCACCGCCACCCGAGAGGCCATCGCCTCCTGCGACTGCGAGACCGGCTGCCCGTCCTGCATCCAGTCCCCCAAGTGCGGCAACGGCAACGACCCGCTCCACAAACGAGGCGCCATACGTCTCCTCTCGGTCCTCCTGAGGGGCGCCCCGGAGGGCGCCGCCCCGACCGCCGGGGCCACCGGGACGGCCTCGGGCGCGAGCTCGGGCCCGGGTGCCGGCACGGACACCTGACCGGCGTCTGCCGCCGGGGCCGGATCCGGCCGACGCGGGCCCGGCGCGACCGGTCCGGGGACGGCCGGTCCCGCGGGCCCTGCCCGGGCCCTGACCTCAGCCCTGAACGCGCCCGCCCCCACGGACGCGGTCACGTCGGACACCTCCCCGTGCACCGTGCACCGCACGACCCGCGCACCCTGCGCCCGCGCGACGCGGCCCGCCGCGGCGCAGGCGTCAGCCTCTCCGGCCATCCAGTGGTCGGCCGCGGCCAGCGCCGCCAAGTCCGCTGCCCCGCCCGCCCGATGCCGCAACTCGATCACCTGCCCCATGGCCAGTACGGCTCCGAAGACCACGCCCAGGGCCGCCATCGCCACGACGACCCACACGGTCGCCGAACCCCGGTCTCGCCCTGCCCGGCCTCCGCCAGGCGCCGCTGGCCCACCGCCCAGCCCCACCCGGCCTCCGCCAACCGCCGCTGGCCCACCGCCCAGCCCCACCCGGCCTCCGTCGAGCCCGGCTCCGGCTCCGGCTGCGGCTCCCGCTCCGGCTGCGGCTCCCGCTCCGGCTGCATGCACCATCACGTCACCCCCGCCGTCTCCTCGGCCTCCGCCACGGCCCGCGCCGAGAGGTTCACGCCGAGCGGCCCCGGCCCCGAGGCCCGTGCCCGCACCGTCACCAGGACCAGGTCGCCGGCCCGGCTCACGTCGATCCGGGCGCCCCGCGGCGCGGCCCGCCGGGCGGCAGCGAGCGCGGCACCCCGCGGCTCCTGTCTCGCCAGGGCACGGGCCCCGGTCCGAGCGGCGTCCACACACCGGATCTGCGCGGACGCCGCGAGGACCACCCAGACCAGCGCCATCGTGAACATCACCAGCACGGGCAGCGCCACGGCCGCCTCCGCGGTCACAAAGCCACGATCTCGCCCCGGCCCGGCCCACGCCTCTCCCCAGGACGCCTCAGAACGAGGCATGGAGCGCCTTCGACACGAGCGACTGCAACGTGGACTGCACCGCGCCGCTCGTCACCACCTTGTACAGCACGCCGGCGAAGGCGACCGCCGCCAGCAGCCCCACCGCGTACTCGGACGTGACCATGCCCGCGTCACGTCGTGCCGCACGCACCTTCCTCGTCCACCGATGGACCAGCCCGCGCATCTGCCCCGACGCCCGCGCCTCTCGCATTCCGTTCATCACAAACCCCCTTGGCTCTCCACGCCCATTGCCGTCAATGGCCCTCACCTCGTCCAGCACGCGCTCGACTCGGCGCGCCGTCATCTGCCGCTCAACATCCCTCCCGCCAGCCCGATCAGCACCGGAACCACTCCGATCACGAGGAACGCGGGAAGGAAGCACAGCCCGACCGGTGCCGTGACCACCACGCCCGCCCGGCGTGCCACGGCCGTCGCCCGGCGTCCCTGCTCCGCTCTGCATTCCGCGGCGAACCGCGCGACGGGTTCTGCGGCCGGAGCCCCGGAATCACCCGCCCGTTCCAGCAGCCGCACCAGTGCCACGGCCCCCGGCGTCGCCGCCAACTCCCGCCAGGCGTCCTTCGCTTCCCCGCCCAACCGGATCTGTGCGGCGCCCCGGGCGAGCCCTCGACCGACCGGCCCGCCCAGCGACTCCCCGACGGCCCGAGCGGCATCCACCGGGTCGGCCCCGGCGGCGATGCACGCGGCCAAGAGGTCAGCGGCCAAAGGGAGTTGCCGTGCGGCCTCGGATTCCGGACCGGAGCCGGTTCCCGCCCGCGCCTGCCCCGCTCCCCGCCGACGCCACCACCTCCACACCGCGGCTCCGGCCAGCGCCCCGACGACCAGCCCCGCCACACCACCGACCACCACACACCCGGCGCCCGCAGCACCGGCGGCCGGCCACCACCGCCGTGCCACGACCGCCCATCTCCCGGCCCGACGCCGCCGCCCGGCGGGGCCCGCGACCACAGCGGCACCCAGCACGTCCCGTGCCCTCCGTCGAGACGCCCGATCGCGCCTTCGCGCCTCAAGAACTCGGATCGACCACACCGACATCACGACAAGCCACAGCTCCACCCCCAGCCTGTGGACAACGTCAAAGGCCATCACTTTCCACTCTCCCGTCATCATCGAACCCATCTGACGCTTCGGTCACACCTCCGCTCCCCGCACGATTCGCAGCGCCCACCACACCCCCGCCGCCTCCAGGGCGCCGCCCACCGTCAGACATCCGATTCCGGGCCCGGTGTGCAGCAGAACGTGCAGCGGATTCGCTCCCAGCGCCGAGCCGAGCAGGAGACCGAGGGCCGGTAGCCCGGCGAGCATCACCGCGGTCGACCTCGATCCGGCCAACTGGGCCGCCAGATCCGCTCGTTGATCCCGCTCCGCCCGCAGGGCCTCCGTGAGCCGCTCGAGCCCGCAGGCAAGTCCGGCGCCACGGTCCACCGCCACCCGCCAGCACGCCGCGAGCCCGTGCAGCCCGTCCGCACCGGCCTCATCTGCCGCGTCCCGCAAGGCGCCCGGCACATCCCCGCCGAACCGGGCAGCCGCCACTACGGCATCCCCGCCGGCGTCGGCCAAGGCGCCGGACTCCCGCGCCGCGACGACCATCGCCTCCCCCGGCTGCCGGCCGGCCCGCACCTCTCCGGCAAGTACCCCGCACAGCCGGATCACCGCTTCGACGCGCCGCTCACGCCGCCGCCGCGCCTCACGTGCTCTGCGCACCCGAGCCGCACCCGGCACGGCGGCCAGCCCGAGAGCCAGCGGCAGCACCGACGCGCCGAGGACCGCGACCACCGCCCCGGCGGCCGCACAGCCCCATTCGGGCCGCGCCCTTGCGGATCGCCACCACCTTCCGACCAGGCAGCCGATCCACCACCTCGGCTCCGAACCACCTCGCGCGGCCTCGTCGCCGAACACCGTCCGGGCCCGCCGCACCTCGGCACCCCGCGCCGAGACGACCCGCGCCATCACCGACGCCGCCACCATCACCCCCAGAACACCCACCTCTCTCGCGCTCGGCGCCGCCGCGCCACCGGCCCATGCCCCCACCGCGCTCCGGACCACTTCCGCTCACCCCTCTCCGTCCGTGTGTTCGCCCCAGTTGCTCGTCCCATGTGTTCGTCCGGCCTTCACTCCGCCGGCGCCACCCCCAGAAGCCCGCTCAGCCGCCCCCATCCGGCCTTGGGCGCGAACCCGCGCGCCGCCCACTCCAGCGCCGGAACGGTCCGCACCCAGCCCTGCTCGCTCCGCTCCAGTACGTGCACCTGCGCGATACGGCGCCGCCCGCCGCCGTCCCGTACGAGGTGCAGGACCACGGACACCGCTGCCGCGACCTGGCTGTGGAGCGCCGCGCGGTCGAGTCCGGCCGCCGTCCCCAGCGCCTCCAGCCGCACCGGGACGTCGCCCGCCGTGTTGGCGTGCACCGTGCCGCACCCCTGGTGGCCCGTGTTCAAGGCGGCCAGGAGGGAGACGACCTCTCCGCCCCTGACCTCGCCGACCACCAGTCGGTCCGGTCGCATCCGCAGCGCCTGGCGCACCAGATCGTCCAGGCCGACGGCGCCCGCCCCTTCCTGATTGGCGGGCCGCCCTTCGAGCCGGACCACGTGCGGATGGTCCGGGCGCAGCTCGGACGAGTCCTCGGCGAGCACGATCCGCTCCTGCGGTCCGCAGAGCCCCAGCAAGGCGCTCAGCAGGGTCGTCTTGCCGGTTCCTGTGCCGCCGCTGATCAGGAACGAGAGCCTGGCGTCCAGGAGCGCGCGCAGCACCCGGTCCCCGCCGGGTGGCACCGTGCCCGCCGCCGTCAGTTCCTCCAGGGTGAAAGGCCGGGGGCGCACCACCCGCAGCGATAGGCAGGTGCAGCCCACCGCGACGGGCGGCAGCACCGCGTGGAGCCGCGTCCCGTCGGGCAGCCGCGCGTCCACCCAGGGCCTGGCGTCGTCGAGGCGGCGACCGACCACAGCGGCGAGGCGCTGCGCCAGGCGCCGTACCGCCGCGGCGCTCTCGAACGTCACGGAGGTGCGCTCAAGGCCGCCGCCCCGGTCGACCCACACCCGGTCCGGCGCCGAGACCAGGACGTCCGTCACCGATGGATCGGCCAGCAACGGTTCGAGCGGCCCCGTGCCCACCAGCTCCGAGCGCAGCCGGCCGGAGACTCCCAGGACTTCGGCATCGCCCAGGATCCGGCCCTGCGCGCGCAGCGCCTCGGCCACCCGCGCGGGCGTCGGCTCCGCCCCGTTCTCCGCGAGCCAGCGGCGCACTCCGTCCAGCATCCGCCCGCCCACCACCGTGCTCATACGTCACCGCATTCCGTCGTGGCGGGCATGCGCTCCCAGAACGCCGCGCAGAACCGTCCCAGCGGTCCGTCCGCGGCGGCGGGGTCCTTGGCCGATCCCCTATGACCGGCCGCTGCCGCGCGTGTCAGGACGCTTTGGTCGTCCAGCGGCAGCTCACCGGCGAGTGGCAGCCCGAGCAGCCGCGCCACCTCGTCCGCCGGCAGGGCGCCCGGCCCCCGTACGGGACCGGTGAGGACCCGCAGATCGGGGAGGACCATGCCGACCGCGTCAGCCACCCGGCGGGCCGCCGCGACGGCCCGCACATCCGGGGGCACGACCAGCAGTCCCAGGTCGAGCTGGGTGAGCGCCTCGACGGATCCGTCGTCGACCCTGCGCGGCAGGTCGACGACGACCACCCCGCCTCTGCGCCGCCCGGCGGCGAGCACCGCCCGGACGGCTTCCGGCGGAACCGCCGCCAGATCGCCGCGGTCCCAGCTGAGTACCCGCAGGTCGTGCAGTCGGGGCAGCGACTCCTCCAGTGCGGCGCCGCCGACCCGGCCGCGGGAGTGGGCGAAGGCCGGCCAGCGCAGCCCGTCCGTCGTCTCGCAGCCGAGCAGCACATCGAGCCCGCCGCCGAGCGGGTCGGCGTCGACGAGGAGTGTGCGCCGTCCCGCCCGCGCGGATGCCAGGGCGAGCGCGCAGGCCAGCGTCGAGGCTCCGGCTCCGCCCCGGCCGCCGAGCACGCCGACGGTGAGAGCGGGCCGCCCCACGCCTTCGGCGATGTCGGCGATCCGGTCCATGAGCCATTGCTCACCGTCCGGGAGCATCAGCACATGCTCAGCGCCGATCTCCACGGCCCGCTGCCACACGCCGGAATCGTCCTGGTCCCGGCCGACCAGCACGACTGCGCGGCGCCGCGGCACCCCTCGCAGCCGCCGCGCGGCGTCGTCACCGACCAGGACGAGCGGCGCCGACTCCCAGACGCCTCTGCCCTCTGGTGGCCCGTGTCCGACGTCCGGCCGGACGCCTGCCGCGGCGCACAGCCGCAGCAGGTCGTCCAGCAGCTCCACGTCCTCCGTCACGATGAGCGGCGCTCGCCGCACGCCCCTCGTGTCACACGTCATGACCTCTGTCACGATCCAGTCCCCCTTCGTCGCGCGTGCCCCGCCCCGCCGGGCGGTTCCGGTCCGCCGCGAAGTCACCGGTGAAGGGCGCCGAATGGCGCGAGCCCGTCACGGCCCGGTCAAAACGAGCCCGGTGACGGACACCGGCCCGGACTTCGCGTGCGGAATCACTGTGCGGCGATCCCTGAAATCGTGTGGATCTTGGTCAATAACTGTGGATGCAGCTCAACATGTGAATATCTCGATCACCCGAACAAGTGACGCTTCGAACTCCACATCAAAGCCTCCGCACCGCATCCCAACGGTTACGAGCAGTAACCGTCGGCGGGTGAGCCGTCGCGCGAGTACCCGGGCGGGCGCACAAGGTGGCGGCATCAGAATGAGGACCGAAAACGGGCCCGGACATGCGACGACCCCCGCCGGGGGGGAGAGCGGGGGTCGTCTTCCACAGTCCGACTCGGGGGGGGGAGGAGCCAGACCGGGTTAGCACGGTCGCGAACGATCCGTGACTTCCATGGTGTACCCGAGAGCCTTCTCAGGCAAACCCACGCGCCCAGCTTACGCCGAATGGTGGGCGCCTATGCTCAAGGGCGTGGAAACCCACTCGTTGCCCCGCACAGCCGCGTTCTTCGACCTGGACAAGACGGTCATCGCAAAGTCGAGCACGCTCACCTTCAGCAAGTCGTTCTATCAAGGCGGGCTGATCAACCGCAGGGCCGTGCTGCGTACCGCGTACACACAGTTCGTCTTCCTGGCCGGCGGCGCCGACCACGACCAGATGGAGCGGATGCGCACCTACCTGTCGTCCCTGTGCCGCGGGTGGAACGTGCAGCAGGTGAAGGAGATCGTCGCCGAGACCCTCCACGACCTGATCGATCCGATCATCTACGACGAGGCGGCCTCCCTCATCGAGGAGCACCACGCCGCGGGGCGCGACGTCGTGATCGTCTCCACCTCCGGCGCGGAGGTCGTCGAACCGATCGGTGAACTCCTGGGCGCGGACCGGGTGGTGGCGACACGCATGGTCGTCGGGGACGACGGATGCTTCACGGGCGAGGTGGAGTACTACGCGTACGGACCCACCAAGGCGGAGGCGGTCGAGGAGGTGGCCCGCAGCGAGGGCTACGACCTCGCGCGGTGTTACGCGTACAGCGACTCCGCGACGGATCTGCCGATGCTCGGCGCGGTCGGTCACCCCCACGCGGTCAATCCGGACCGGGCACTGCGCCGCGAGGCACTCGCGCGCGGGTGGCCGATTCTCGACTTCCACAAGCCGGTTCGGCTCAAGCAGAGGCTGCCGAATCTCGGCGCGTCGTCGCGTCCGGCCCTCGTCGCGGCGGCCGCCGTCGGCGCCGCGGCGGCCACCGCGGGACTGGTCTGGTACGCGAATCGGCGCCGCACTCTCACGGCGCCCCGATAAGCCCGTCCGCTTTACCCCTGTTTGAACCCAAAAGTAAAGAAGTGAGGCCAGGACTTTCCCTTCCCCCCGGGGTGGAGTACAAAGGAGTCAACGGCCCGCGAGACCAAGGACATCCGAGAGGATTACCTGTCAAGCAGCAAGGCCCCACGGACCGAAGCATGAACACCGGGCACCCACGCGACGTCGACCCGTCGATTACGGGCCAGCCGCACCAGGTGACGGGCAAAGTTCCCGACCTGATGGGCAACACATATCGAGGACGCTTGGTAACCCGGCGGCCATGCCAGCGGCGGTACGAGAATTCGTACCGCCGCAACCCTGTTCCGGGCCCTTTCCGCGCCCACAAACCTTGCTTTCTTACGCGACTTTTACGCGGCGCCCCGCTGCAGCGCCTCGCAGACCGCGGTCGACTCCCTGACGCCCAGTTCAACCGCTTTGCCGCAGTGGGCGATCCAGGCCGCGACCCCTTCGGGGGTGCCGGAGACGTAGCCCTCCAGCGCGGCCACGTACGCCGCCCGCCCCAGCTCCGCGTAACCGACCTCGGCGGGGCAGATCGACTTCGGGTCCAGGCCGCTGCCGACCAGGACGACACGCTCTGCCGCGCGCGCGACCAGACCGTTGTGCGAGCCGAAGGGGCGCAGCGCGAGCAGTTCACCATGGACCACCGCGGCGCTCACCAGAGCCGGAGCCGATCCTCCGGCGATGATGAGCTGCGCGAGCCCGTCGAGCCGGCCCGCCACCTCCTCGGCATCGGGCAGCGGAAGCTCGATGAGCGGCTCGTCGACCGGCTCGCCCTGAGTGCGCGGGCGGCCGACGGTGTCCCCCTTGTCGGCGGCCGCGACCAGGTGCAGGCGGGCGAGGACGCGCAGCGGGGACTGTCGCCAGATGGAGAGCAGCTGGCCCGCCTCCGCGGTCAGCCGCAGCGCGGCGCCGACGGTGCGCGCGTCGGTGTCGCCGCCGGCGCCACTGAAGTCGGTGCGCCTGCGCACTTCCTCGAGCGCCCAGTCGGCACCGGCCAGCGCGGCGCTGCCGCGCGCTCCGCGCAGCGCGGCCTCGGAGGTGACCTCGTTGCTGCGGCGCCGCATGACCCGGTGTCCGTAGACCCGGTCGACGGCCTTGCGCACGGAGTCCACGGAGTCGGCCACGCCCGGCAGGCCGGCCAGGGCGGCGAGTGGGTCAGTCGTACTCATGAGTACGACAGTACGGGCCCGCGGGCGCCGCCCCACGAAGGAGTGGTCTTCTTCACGCAAGGAGGACACTCAACGCGACAGTGCCACTACTCTTCGTGAACATGAAGATCGCTTTCGTGGGCAAGGGCGGCAGCGGCAAGACCACGCTGTCCTCGCTCTTCATCCGTCACCTCGCCGCCACGGGCGCTCCCGTCATCGCCGTGGACGCCGACATCAACCAGCACCTCGGGCCGGCGCTCGGCCTCACCGAGGAGGCCGCAGCCAGGCTGCCCGCCATGGGGGCACGGCTGCCGCTGATCAAGGACTATCTGCGCGGCTCCAACTCCCGCATCGCCTCGGCGGACACGATGATCAAGACGACGCCGCCGGGTGAGGGCTCGCGCCTGCTGCGTGTACGGGAGAACAACCCGGTCTACGACGCCTGCGCCCGCCCCGTGGAACTCGACGGCGCCGCCGTGCGTTTGATGGTCACCGGCCCGTTCACCGAGGCCGACCTCGGTGTCGCCTGCTACCACTCCAAGACCGGAGCGGTGGAGCTGTGCCTGAACCACCTCGTCGACGGCCGCGACGAGTACGTGGTGGTCGACATGACCGCGGGCTCCGACTCCTTCGCCTCGGGCATGTTCACCCGCTTCGACATCACGTTCCTCGTCGCCGAGCCGACCCGGAAGGGGGT
This sequence comes from Streptomyces beihaiensis, assembly GCF_026274175.1. Lineage (GTDB taxonomy): Bacteria > Actinomycetota > Actinomycetes > Streptomycetales > Streptomycetaceae > Streptomyces > Streptomyces beihaiensis. The sequence continues at coordinate 57,941 of NZ_JAPHNL010000068.1, read as the reverse complement.
CTCCGTCTACCGCCAGTACAAGGAGTACGCACGCGACTTCGGCATCGCCCTGAAGGTCGTGGGCAACAAGGTGCGGGACAGCGACGACCTCGACTACCTGCGCGCCGAGGTCGGCGACGACCTGCTCGTGACGGTCGGGCACTCGGACTGGGTGCGTGCCATGGAGAAGGGGCGCCCGCCGCGCTTCGACCTCCTGGAGGCGCCCAACAGGGCTTCCCTGCAGGCGCTTCAGGACGCCGCCGACGCGACGTACGAGCGCCGCGACTGGGAGCGGTACACGCGCCAGATGGTCCACTTCCACCTGAAGAACGCCCAGAGTTGGGGGAACGCGAGGACCGGAGCCGACCTGGAGGCCCAGGTCGACCCCGGCTACGTGCTGCAGGAGAGCGTCGCCGCGACCGCCTGAGGGCGGCCGCTTCTCACGACCTGGTGGCCGGTGCGCCCGCCGCGCCCTTGGGGGCCGGGGCCTTCTTGCCGTCGAGGAAGGACGCCCAGCCCTGCTTGGGCGCCTGGCCGACACCGAGCGTGGTGAGTTTCTTCAGCGTCCGCGGGTCCTGCGCGTCGAGCCAGTCGGCGAGTTGCCGGAACGAGACGCAGCGCACCTCGGGCTTGTTGCACACCGTGTGGATCGTCTCGTCGAGGGCCCGGATGTACGTGCCGCCGTTCCAGGACTCGAAGTGGTTGCCGATGATCAGCGGTGCCCGGTTGCCCTTGTAGGCACGGTTGAAGCCCGCGAGCAGGCTGTCCCGCATCTGGTCGCCCCAGTACTCCCGCATGCCGGGGTCGCCCTGGGTCGACTTTCCGGACTGGTTGATCATGAAGTTGTAGTCCATGGTGAGCTGTTCGTAGGAGTGGCCCTTGAAGGGGACCAGCTGCATCGACAGGTCCCACAGACCGTGTTTCTTCTTGGGCCACACCTGGTCGTCGACGCCGCTGGTGTCGTAGCGGAAGCCGAGTTGGCGGGCGGCGCGCATGAAGTTCTTCCGGCCCTCGAGGCAGGGGGTGCGGGCGCCGATGAGCTCCTTGTCGTAGTCGAAGGGCAGGGGCGGCATGTTCTTCAGGCCCGCGTTGGTCTTCCACGACTTGACGAAGGACTTGGCCTGCCGGATCTCGCTCTTCCACTCGGCCACCGACCACTGGCCGACCCCGCCGTACTTGCCGCAGAAGTGTCCGTTGAAGTGGGTGCCGATCTCGTTTCCGTCGAGCCAGGCGCCGCGCACCTGTTCGGCGGTGTTCCTGATCCCCTCGATGCCGTTGAAGCCGATGTCCGACTGGCCCGCCGCGTGCTGAGGTGCGTGGTAGAGCTTCGCCTTGCTCTTCGGGAGCATGTACACGCCGCTCAGGAAGTACGTCATGGTCGCGTTGTTCGCCTTGGCGACCTTGCGGTAGTGGGAGAACAGCTTCTGGCTGTCCTCACCCGCGCCGTCCCAGGAGAAGACCACGAACTGCGGCGGTTTCTGCCCCGGTCTCAGACGGTGGGGCGTGGGCAGGTGCGGCTGGCTGCCGGTGTAGGCGGTCGAGCCGTCACCGATGAGCCGGTTGACCGAACCGGGCGCGGCGGGGGCCGCTTTCTTCGGGCCGGGGGCGCCCTTCTCGCGCGCGTGCGCGTGGTCATTGCTCGCGCAGCCGGCGAGGGCTGCGGCACAGGCCGCGACGGCGGCGACGCCCGCGGCGATCTTCTTGGTGGCGGCCATCTTCCGCCCACCTTCTTCCTTGGAGCCGGCGTTCAGGACGGTGCATACGCCGGAAGCGCGTCATGCACGAAATGCCCGTGATGTACGGGTGGCGCCGCCAACCTCGCACGAGAGTCGCGCACCATTTGTACGACAAGCCGACCGGACCCCTCATTCACTACACAGAGTGAAAATGCGAACCATTTGCCCCGATAATCCGGTCACATCCTTTACTCTGCATTACCATCCATTTACCGAAAGTTGATACATCCCGCCGCCACGTGCCGCGACCGTGCCGCCCCCCGGAGGAGACGGGAACCATGTCAGCCTGCGCACCGCCCCACCGCCTGTCCCGCCTCTCGGGCGCGGACCTGTCCGCGTCCGTCGCGGTCTTCCTGATCGCGTTGCCCCTGTCCCTCGGTATCGCTCTGGCCACCGGCGCGCCGCTGGAATCGGGGCTCGTAGCCGCCGCCGTCGGCGGGATCGTCGCCGGCGCCATCGGCGGCGCCCCATTGCAGGTCAGCGGCCCCGCCGCCGGATTGACCGTGGTGACCGCCGAGCTCATCCATCGGTACGGCTGGCGCACCACCTGCGCCATCACCGTGCTCGCCGGACTCGCCCAGATCGGGCTCAGCTGCCTACGCGTGGCACGTACGGCGCTCGCCGTCAGCCCTGCCGTCGTACACGGCATGCTGGCGGGCATCGGTGTCACCATCGCCGTCGCCCAACTGCACATCGTCCTGGGTGGCACCCCGCAGAGCTCCGTACTCGCCAACCTTCGGGCGCTGCCCGCCCAGTTGACCCGTATCCACCCGGGCGCGCTGCTGGCCGCCGCGCTCACCCTGGCGGTGCTCACCAGCTGGCCGCGGCTGCCCGGCCGCCTGGGCCGGGTCGCCCGTCGGCTGCCCGCCGCGCTCGTGGCGGTGGCCACAGCGACGGTGACGACCGCACTGTTCGGGCTGCGCCTGCCTGTGGTGAACCTGCCCTCGTGGAGCAGCCACGCGCTGGCCGGGCTGCCGGACGGTCCCGTGCTCGGCATCGCCGCCGCCGTCCTGACGACCACACTGGTGTGCAGCGTGCAGTCCCTGCTCGGAGCCGTGGCCGTGGACAAGCTGGCCACGGCGCGGCCCGATCTGCCGCCGCGAATGTGCCGGTCGGACCTGAACCGTGAGCTGTTCAGCCAGGGCGCCGCGAACGTCGTCTCCGGAGCGCTGGGCGGGCTGCCCGTGGCGGGCGTCGTCGTACGTTCCACGGCCAATGTGAAAGCGGGAGCGAAGAGCGGGAACTCCGCGGTCCTCCACGGCGTTTGGGTAGTAGCGGCCATGTTGCTACTGGTCCCCGTTCTGGAACTGGTCCCGCTCGCGTCACTCGCCGCCCTGGTGATGGCGGTCGGGATCCGGATGGTGTCCCTGCACCACATCCGCACGGTCACCCGCCACCGTGAGGTGCTGGTCTACGGGGCCACGATCCTCGGCGTCGTCCTGCTCGGCGTGCTCGAAGGAGTGGGGATCGGCGTGGCGGTCGCGGTCGCCGTCGCGCTGCACCGCCTCGCGCACACCCGCATCACGCACGAGGAGGACAAGCTCGGCGCCCACCACGTGCGCGTGCGCGGCCAGTTGACCTTCCTCGCGGTCCCCCGGCTGAGCCGCACACTGCACCAGGTGCCGCACGGTGCGCGGTGCGTCGTGGAGCTGAGCGGCTCCTACATGGACCATGCGGCGTACGAGGCGTTGCAGGACTGGCGGAAGTCACACACCGGACAAGGAGGTGAAGTCGAGATCGCGGGGCGTGCGGGCAACCGCGGGAAGGAGCCCATCGCGGAGGATCTCGTGTCGGCCCACTCCGGGACGGTCCACTGGGGGGCCGCCCACTCGGGGGCTGCCCGCTCCGGGGCCGTCCACTCCGGCGCAGCCGACGCGGGGGCGATGCGCTCCGCGCCTGCCCACTCCGGGGCGTACCCCGCCGTGGCAACCGCGTCACCGGTGGCCCCGGGGGCGTCGAGGGGCATGGCGGAGGCGGGGGGCGTGGCGGAGGCCGGGGGCATGGCGGAGGCCGTGGCTGTATCGGCGGCTGCGACTGCGCCGACGACTCCGGCTGTACCGATGGCTGCGGCTGTATCGGCAGCCGATTCGCCCGGCTCGACGCTGGACTGGTCCACGACCGGGCCCATGTCCGCATCCGCATCCGCATCCACCCCCAATCCCGCTCCCGCTCCCGTATCCACGCCCACCTCCACCTCCATCTCCACGCCCACCTCCACCTCCACGCCCACACTCACACCCACCTCCACACCCACCCCCGCCTCCGCGTCCGCCCACCCCTGCTGCCGCCCCTGGACGCCGTGGTGGAATCACCGATGCGGCCGGCCGGGGAGCGCTGCGCCCGGGGCGGTCGAGTCGGGGCGGGGTGGGCAGGGGCAGCTCGCGCGCGGGATCAACGCGTTCCTGCGGGACACGGCGCCGCATGTGCGCGGGGAGCTGGCGCGGCTGGCGCGGGAGGGGCAGAAGCCGACGCAGCTGTTCCTGACCTGCGCCGACTCGCGGGTGGTCACCTCGATGATCACGGCGAGCGGTCCCGGTGACCTGTTCGTCGTGCGCAATGTGGGCAACCTCGTTCCCGCGCCCGGCTCGGAGAGCGGGGACGACTCGGTGGCCGCGGCGATCGAGTACGCCGTGGACGTACTGGAGGTGCAGTCGATCACCGTCTGCGGACACTCCGGCTGCGGCGCCATGCAGGCGCTCCTGGCCGGTTCCGGCGCCGGTTCAGACGCCGGGTCCGGTGCCGGTTCCGACGTCGGGTCCGTGGCGCGCACGCCGCTCGCGCGGTGGCTGCGGCACGGGGTGCCGAGTCTGGAGCGGACGGCAGTCGAGGGGCGGGGGTGGGTGCGACTCGCCGGGCGGGCGCCCGCCGACGCGGTCGAGCAGCTCTGCCTGACCAACGTCGTACAGCAGTTGGACCATCTGCGCGCGCACGAGTCGGTGGCCCGTGCGTTGCGGGAGCGCCGACTGGAGCTGCACGGGATGTACTTCCACGTCGGGGACGCGCAGGCGTATCTGCTCAGGACGGGTGACCCGGTCTTCGCCCAGGTGGAGGCCGAAGTGGCCGGAATCGAAGGGCTTCGAGAACAGGTCTAAACCATTTTCCCGGCGGCCCTTGTCAGCAGGGGCCGCCTTCTGATGAGCTGTGGCCTGGGACACAACGGCCGCCCCGGCAAAGCAGCGTAAAAGGCGTAGAGCCTAAAGGCGTATAGGGAGATGTCGTGAGCAACGAAAGCCTGGCCAACCTCTTGAAGGAGGAGCGACGCTTCGCGCCGCCCGCTGACCTGGCAGCGCAAGCCAACGTCACGGCCGATGCGTACGAACAGGCCAAGGCTGACCGGCTCGGCTTCTGGGCCGAGCAGGCGCGCCGTCTGACGTGGGCCACCGAGCCGACCGAGACGCTGGACTGGTCGAACCCGCCGTTCGCCAAGTGGTTCAAGGACGGCAGACTCAACGTGGCGTACAACTGCGTCGACCGCCACGTGGAAGCCGGAAACGGCGACCGGGTCGCGATCCACTTCGAGGGCGAGCCGGGCGACAGCCGGGCCATCACGTACGCCGAGCTCAAGGACGAGGTCAGTCGCGCGGCGAACGCCCTGACGGAGCTGGGAGTTCAGACCGGCGACCGGGTCGCGGTGTACCTGCCGATGATCCCCGAGGCCGTCGTCGCGATGCTCGCGTGCGCGCGCATCGGCGCCGCGCACTCCGTCGTCTTCGGCGGCTTCTCGGCCGACGCCATCGCGGCCCGCATCCAGGACGCGGACGCCAAGGTCGTCATCACGGCCGACGGAGGGTACCGGCGCGGCAAGCCGTCCGCGCTCAAGCCCGCGGTCGACGAGGCACTCACCCGTACGGACGGCGTCGGCAAGGTTCTCGTCGTGCAGCGCACCAAGCAGCACGTCGACTGGGTCGAGGGGCGTGACGTCTGGTGGCACGAGGCCGTCGGGCGTCAGTCGGCCGAGCACACCCCGCAGGCGTTCGACGCCGAGCAGCCGCTCTTCATCCTCTACACGTCGGGTACGACGGGTAAGCCGAAGGGCATTCTGCACACGTCCGGCGGCTACCTCACCCAGGCGAGCTACACCCATCACGCGGTCTTCGACCTCAAGCCGGAGACGGACGTGTACTGGTGCACGGCCGACATCGGCTGGGTCACCGGCCACTCGTACATCACGTACGGCCCGCTGGCGAACGGCGCGACGCAGGTCATCTACGAGGGCACCCCGGACACGCCGCACCAGGGCCGCTTCTGGGAGATCGTGCAGAAGTACGGCGTCACGATCCTCTACACGGCGCCGACCGCGATCCGTACGTTCATGAAGTGGGGCGACGACATCCCCGCGAAGTTCGACCTGTCCAGCCTGCGCGTCCTCGGTTCGGTCGGTGAGCCGATCAACCCCGAGGCGTGGATGTGGTACCGGAAGCACATCGGCGGCGACACGTGCCCCATCGTCGACACCTGGTGGCAGACCGAGACCGGCGCGATGATGATCTCGCCGCTGCCCGGCGTCACCGAGACCAAGCCGGGCTCCGCCCAGCGCCCGCTGCCCGGCATCAGCGCGACCGTGGTCGACGACGAGGGCCACGAGGTGCCGAACGGCGGCGGCGGTTACCTCACCCTCACCGAGCCGTGGCCGTCGATGCTGCGCACCATCTGGGGCGACGACCAGCGGTTCATCGACACGTACTGGTCGCGTTTCGAGGGGCAGTACTTCGCCGGGGACGGCGCCAAGAAGGACGAGGACGGCGACATCTGGCTGCTGGGCCGGGTCGACGACGTGATGCTCGTGTCCGGGCACAACATCTCGACCACCGAGGTGGAGTCGGCGCTCGTGTCCCACCCGGCCGTCGCCGAGGCCGCCGTGGTCGGCGCCGCCGACGAGACGACCGGACAGGCGATCGTGGCGTTCGTGATCCTGCGCGGCAGCGCGAACGCCGAGGACGACTCGCTCATGGCGGACCTGCGCAACCACGTCGGCGCCACGCTCGGCCCGATCGCCAAGCCCAAGCGGGTGCTTCCGGTCGCCGAGCTGCCCAAGACGCGGTCCGGCAAGATCATGCGGCGTCTGCTGCGTGACGTCGCGGAGAACCGGGAGCTCGGTGACGTCACCACACTCACCGACTCCTCCGTGATGGACCTCATCCAGTCCAAGCTCCCGGCCGCACCGAGCGAGGACTGATACCCGCAGCCCAGGTCAGGCGGGCACCCGGCACAGCGCCGGGTGCCCGTTTCGCGTGCAATGCGTAAGGTGATGATCCCCCAGTACGTCAAGTACTCCAAGTACGACTCGTACGCCCAGCGGACCCTGTAGAGTAAAGGAAGGGTCAAGAAGCGAACAGGGTGCGCCGGGAAGTCTGGTCGGCAGAACAGCAACCCATACCCATTCCTGCCTGCTTGTCTGCCCACCCGCCCGGAGGTCTCCCACGTGAGCGCGCCCAGCAAGAACGACCACCGCAAGGCCCTCGGCCGGCTCTCCCTGCCCGAGCGCACCTTCGTGGCCGACGCGCTGCGCGCCGAGACCGTCGGCGGCGTGCTGCTGCTGGTCGCCGCCATCGCCGCGGTCATCTGGGCCAACGTCCCGGCCCTGCACCACAGCTACGAGACCGTCAGCCACTGGCACATCGGCCCGAAGACGCTCGGCCTGAACCTGTCCATGACGCACTGGGCCGCCGACGGTCTGCTCGCGATCTTCTTCTTCGTCGCCGGTATCGAGCTCAAACGCGAGCTGGTCGCGGGCGACCTGCGCGACCCGAAGGCCGCCGTGCTGCCGGTCGTGGCCGCCGTGTCCGGCATGGCGATGCCCGCGATCGTCTACGCGATCGTCAACGCGGTCGGCGGCGGAAACCTGGACGGCTGGGCGGTGCCGACCGCCACCGACATCGCGTTCGCGCTCGCCGTTCTCGCCGTCATCGGCACGTCGCTGCCCAGCGCCCTGCGCGCCTTCCTCCTCACCCTCGCCGTCGTCGACGACCTCTTCGCGATCCTGATCATCGCGATCTTCTTCACGAGCGACCTGAACTTCGCGGCGCTCGGCGGCGCGGTCGCCGGTCTCGTCGTCTTCTGGCTGCTGCTGCGCAAGGGCGTGCGCGGGTGGTACGTGTACGTGCCGCTGGCGCTGGTCATCTGGGGCCTGATGTACAACAGCGGCGTCCACGCCACCATCGCCGGTGTCGCCATGGGGCTGATGCTGCGCTGCCACCGCGAGGAGGGCGAGGAGCACTCCCCCGGCGAGCACATCGAGCACCTGGTGCGGCCGGTCTCGGCCGGTCTCGCGGTGCCGCTGTTCGCGCTGTTCAGCGCCGGTGTCGCAGTGTCGGGCAAGTCGCTCGGCGACGTGTTCACCCGGCCGGAGACGCTCGGCGTGGTGCTCGGGCTCGTGGTCGGCAAGGCGCTCGGCATCTTCGGCGGCACATGGCTGACGGCCCGGTTCACCAGGGCGTCGCTCTCGGACGAGCTGGCCTGGCCGGACGTGTTCGCGGTCGCCACGCTCGCCGGGATCGGCTTCACCGTCTCGCTGCTCATCGGCGAACTCGCCTTCACCGAGGACCCGGTACTGACCGACGAGGTCAAGGCCTCTGTCCTGGTCGGGTCGGTGATCGCGGCGATCCTCGCGGGCATCCTGCTGAAGATACGGAACGCCAAGTACCGCGCTCTGTGCGAGGCAGAGGAGCGCGACGAGGACCAGGACGGCATCCCCGACATCTACGAGATGGACAAACCGGAATACCACCTTCGGATGGCCCGCATCTACGAGGAGAAGGCCGCGGAGCACCGGAGGCTTGCCGAAGTGACCACCGGGGCAGGCGACGAGGACGCGCGTCCGGCATGATCTGACGACAAGCAAGTCCGCACTCGCGGTGGCCCGCGCACCTGGCTACGGGCCGCCACGGGAACCTCCACAGGAGAACAGGGAGTACGCGATGAGCAGCGCACCCAGCGCACCCGACGACAGCCCGGTCGGCGCCGAACGCAGCATCGGCCAGCTGTTCGCCTCCGCGACGACCGAGATGTCCGCGCTGGTGCACGACGAGATCGCCCTGGCGAAGGCACAGCTGAAGCAGGATGTGAAGCGCGGCGGGATCGGCGGCGGCGCCTTCGTCGCGGCCCTCGTCGTGCTGACCTTCTCGCTGCCCATGCTGAGTTTCGCGCTCGCATACGGGATCAACGCGTGGACCGGCGGCCACAACGGGCAGGGCGGGTGGAACCTCTCCCTGTGCTTCCTGGCGTCCTTCGGGGCGAGTTTCGTCCTCTTCCTCCTGCTCGTCGGCATCGGTGTCGCGTTCTTCAAGAAGGCCAAGAAGGGCAAGGGCCCGCAGAAGGTCGCCGCCTCGGTCAAGGAGACGGCGGGCGTACTGGGGAACGCCAAGCCGCACCCCCGTCAGGTGACCCCGCCCGACCATGGCCCCGAGGCCATCGAGGCTGTGGCACGCTCGTCCTCATGACGGACCCCGCCACTCCTTCGGCGCAGCAGACCACCCCTTCGGCGCAACAGGCCGCCCCTTCTGCGCAACAGGCCACCCCCTCGGCGCAACAGGCCACCTCTTCTGCTCAGCAAGCCGCCCCTTCTGCTCAGCAGACAGGCTCTTCGCCGCGGCAGGTCCCTCCAGCAGCGCAGCAGGCCCCCACCTCGGTCGTACGGATCGACCTGCCGGGTGGCCGGGAGGTGACCCACAGGGACGTCGCGGCCAACGGCGCCCGCTTCCACATCGCGGAGCTGGGCGAGGGCCCGCTCGTGCTGCTGCTGCACGGTTTCCCGCAGTTCTGGTGGGCGTGGCGGCACCAACTGGTCGCGCTCGCGGACGCGGGCTACCGGGCCGTCGCCATGGACCTGCGGGGCGTGGGCGGCAGCGACCGTACGCCGCGCGGCTACGATCCGGCCAACCTCGCGCTCGACGTGACCGGTGTGGTGCGCTCGCTCGGCGAGCCGGACGCGGCACTCGTCGGCCACGACCTGGGCGGCTACCTGGCGTGGACCGCGGCCGTGATGCGGCCCAAGCTGGTGCGGCGGCTCGCCGTGGCCTCGATGCCGCACCCGCGGCGCTGGCGCTCGGCGATGCTGGCGGACTACCGGCAGTCGCGCGCCGGGTCGTACGTGTGGGGTTTCCAGCGGCCATGGCTGCCGGAGCGTCAGCTGGTGGCGGACGAGGGGGCGTTGGTCGGCAAGCTCGTACGGGACTGGTCAGGGCCGAACCAGCCGGACGACGAGGCCGTACGGACGTACCAGCACGCCATGTGCATCCCGTCCACGGCGCACTGCTCGGTCGAGCCGTACCGCTGGCTCGTCCGGTCGCTGGCGCGGCCCGACGGGATCCAGTTCAACCGGCGGATGAAGCGGCCGGTGCGGGTGCCGACGCTGCATCTGCACGGTTCACTCGATCCGGTGATGCGCACGCGCAGCGCGGCGGGTTCGGGCGAGTACGTCGAAGCGCCGTACCGCTGGCGCCTGTTCGACGGCCTCGGACACTTCCCGCACGAAGAAGACCCGGTGGCGTTCTCCACGGAGCTGGTGAACTGGCTGCGGGATCCTGAACCGGACCGGTGAAATGTGAACGCCTGTCCGACAGTCGGCCACATGCCCGACGCATAAGCCGATTGGAGCCGTCCGACACGGTTACCGACCATGGGGCACGGGCACAGGTCGGGTTATGGGCTGGACGCACAACTACAGTGACGCAGCACGCACCCGCCGCCCCGCGACGACGCCGGGCCCTTCCCGCAAAGGGGCGCCGCGCGAGTACGCGGTACTCGGACCCCGGCTCGGTATCCCGCGGATCCTGCGGCGTCGGGCCCGCTGGATGTCGGCGAGGCTGCGGCACCAGACCGGGCGCTGAAGAGCCGAGGTACTGGATAAGGGCTGCTGCGGCGGCGCCGCACACTGGCTTGAGGGCGCCGGAGAAGGGCTGAAGGCGCCGGAGACGGGCTGGGGGCCTGGTCGGGGCCGCCGGAGAGGCGGGCTCGGGGTCTGGCAGGGCCAGAGAGGCGGGTTCGGGGTCTGGAGGGGCCGGAGAGACAGGCTCGGAGCCAGGCGGAGCCGGAGAGACAGGCTCGGAGGCCGGAAGACGCAGAGACGGGCCGCGGAGGCCGGAGACGGCGGTCTACAGTGCGCAGGCCTGCGTGTCGACCTCCTGGACCGCTGTGCGGCCCTGGCTGATGTCGGTGGCGATCTCGTCGTCCGTCAGGGCGTAGCCGGTCTGGTCGTTGTCGAGGGACTTGGCGAAGACCACGCCGTACACCTTGCCTTCGGGCGTCAGGAGCGGTCCGCCGGAGTTGCCCTGCCGGACCGTCGCGTACAGCGAGTAGACCTCGCGGCGGACGGTGCCGCGGTGGTAGATGTCCGGGCCGTCGGCCGTGATGCGGCCGCGCAGACGGGCGGGGCGCACGTCGTACGCGCCGTTCTCCGGGAAGCCCGCGACGATCGCGCCGGTGCCGCGCGGCGCCTCACGGGTCGTGAAGTTCAGCGGCGGGGCGGTCAGCTTCGGGACGTCCAGGACCGCGATGTCCCGCTTCCAGTCGTAGAGGACGACCTTCGCACGGTAGCGCTTGCCCTCGCCGCCGATCTGGACGGTGGGCTCGTCGACCCCGCCGACCACGTGAGCGTTGGTCATCACGCGCCGGTCCGCGAAGACGAAACCGCTGCCTTCCAGGACCTTGCCGCAGCTGGGCGCCTGGCCGACGACCTTGACGATGGAACGCTTCGCCGTACGCACCACCTGGCTGTTGGCCAGCGCAGGGTCGGGCGGTCTGACGTCGGTGATCGGCTCGTGCGTGAACGGGCTGAAGACCTGCGGTACGCCGTTCTGCGCGAGCGTCGACGAGAAGTTCGCGAACCACGTGTCGGCCTGGGCGGGCAGCGCGCGGGAGACGCCCTGCAGCACCTTCGAGCCGCGTACCTCCTTGCCGAGCGTGGGCAGCGTGGTCCCGGCGAGCGCGGAACCGATCAGCCAGGCGACCAGGAGCATCGCCGCCACGTTGACCACCGCGCCGCCCGTCGCGTCCAGGGCGCGCGCCGGGGACCAGGTGATGAATTTGCGCAGCTTGTTGCCCAGGTGGGTGGTGAATGCCTGGCCGACGGACGCGCAGACGATCACGACCACCACGGCGACGATCGCGGCCGTCGTCGTCACCTCGGCCTTGTCGGTCACCGCGTCCCAGACCACGGGCAGTACGTACACGGCGACGAGGCCGCCGCCGAGGAAGCCGATCACGGAGAGAATGCCGACGACGAAGCCCTGGCGGTAGCCGATGACGGCGAACCACACGGCGGCCACGATCAGCAGGATGTCCAGCACGTTCACGGATTCACGCCTCGCAGACTCCTGCCCCACATCACTTCCGGCGGCACGATCGGCTTCACTTTCGGGGTCACGACCGGCGTCATGACCGGCGTCACGACCGGCGTCGCGACCGGCGTCACGTTCGGATTCGGTTCCGGGTTCGGTTCCGGCGCCGCGGGCCTCTCGCGGCCCCCGGGATTACACAACACGCGGGTCACCATGTCATGAGCGCCAGTCGAGCGGGACCGTCTTCCCGCGGTCCCAGGGCCGCTCCCAGCCTGCGAAATGCACGATCCTGTCGATCACTCCGGCGGTGAAACCCCAGACCAGAGCCGATTCCACCAGGAAAGCCGGGCCCCTGTGGCCACTCGGATGGACGGTCGTCGCCCGGTTCGCCGGGTCCGTGAGATCCGCCACCGGCACGGTGAAGACACGGGCCGTCTCCGCCGGGTCGACCGCGGCGACCGGTGTGGGCACCCGCCACCAGCCGAGCACCGGGGTCACCACGAAGCCGCTGACCGGGATGTAGAGGCGGGGCAGGACGCCGAAGAGCTGGACACCACGCGGGTCGAGCCCGGTCTCCTCCCACGCCTCGCGCAGGGCGGCTCGCAGCGGGCCGTCCGTGTGCGGGTCCCCGTCCTCCGGGTCGAGCGCGCCGCCGGGGAACGACGGCTGGCCCGCGTGCGAGCGGAGCGCGCCGGACCGCTCCATGAGCAGCAGCTCGGGCCCCCGCTGCCCCTCGCCGAAGAGGATCAGAACGGCGGACTGGCGCCCTCCGCCGTCCTCGGGCGGCAGGAACCGGCTGAGCTGCTCCCCGCGGACGGCGCGCGCGGCCCGGTCCACGGGAACCAGCCAGTCGGGGATGCCTTGGCTGGTCAGGGTGGTGCCGGAGAGGTCGGGTGGGGCGGTACCGGTGTGGGTGTGAGCCTGCGCGGGGGCGGAACCGCTATTGCTGGTACTGGAGCTGCCCGCGCTGGGGCTGCCCGCGTTGGAACTGCCCGCGTTAAAACTGCCCGCGCTGGGGCTGCCCGCGTTGCCGCCGCCGTCGGTCTTACCGGCTTCGCCGACTTCGCTGACTGCGCGGGCCTCGCCGATCTCGCGGATCTCGCTGATCTCCGTGATCTCCCCGATCTCACTCACATGCTTCATAGCCGCCCCCGTCCGTCTCGTGGTGGGCCCAACGCCCGAGCACCCCCGATTCGTTCCGCCGCCGCGTTCTGTCACCCTCTCGTGCCACCCAGCGGCGGGGCCGCGATGCCGCCCGCGTCCAGGTAGGACTGCGGGGGCTTGAGGCGCTGGCCGGGCAGGCCGCCCTTCTCGTACTTGAGCAGCTTCTTCGCCTTCTCCGGATCCGTCTCGCCCTCCCCGTACGCCGGGCAGAGCGGGGCGATGGGGCAGGCGCCACAGGCCGGTTTCCGGGCGTGGCAGATGCGGCGGCCGTGGAAGATCACATGGTGGCTGAGCATCGTCCACTCGCTCTTCGGGAAGAGCGCGCCGACGGCCTGTTCGACCTTGTCCGGGTCCGTCTCGTCCGTCCACTTCCAGCGGCGCACCAGGCGGCCGAAGTGCGTGTCCACGGTGATGCCGGGGCGGCCGAAGGCGTTGCCGAGCACGACGAAGGCCGTCTTGCGGCCCACGCCGGGCAGCTTGACCAGGTCCTCCAGACGGCCCGGCACCTCCCCGCCGAAGTCCTCGCTCAGCGCCTTCGCGATGCCCATGATCGACTTCGTCTTGGCCCGGAAGAAACCGGTCGGCCGGATCAGCTCCTCGACCTCCTCGGGGTTGGCCGCGGCCAGGTCCTCCGGGGTCGGATACTTGGCGAACAGCGCCGGAGTCGTCTGGTTGACCCGCAGGTCGGTCGTCTGCGCGGACAGGACCGTGGCGAGCAGCAGCTGGAACGGGTTCTCGAAGTCCAGCTCCGGGTGGGCGTACGGATACACCTCCGCGAGCTCACGGTTGATCTTGCGCGCACGCCGGACAAGGGCGGTGTGGCTCTCGGTCTTGGCGCCGGCAGAAGCCTTCTTGGCCTCGGGGGCCCTCTTGGCCGCAGGGGTCTTCTTGGCCGCGAGGGTCTTCTTGGCCGCGAGGGTCTTCTTGGCCGCAGGGGCCTTCTTCGCGGCAGGAGCCGCCGTCTTGGCCGCGGCCGCCGTCTTGGCTGCCGCCGCCGTCTTGGCTGCCGCCGCCGTCTTGGCTGCCGTCGGCGTCTTGGCTGCTGCCGTCTGCTTGGCTGCGGCCGTCTTCTTGGCCCCGGTGGCCTTCTTCGCGGACATGGCGGCCTTCCCCTGCGCGGACACGGTCGTACGCTTCCTGCTCCCGGCGGAGCCTCCGGTGGTGGTTACGGGGGTACTGACGGGCGCATGTTCGCCCATAGCGGAATCGCGGTCTGCCGACACCGCCTCAGCCCCCTTCGCCTGCGCTCTCACCGGCCTTTTGGACACTCGGTCAGCCTAAAGCCAGGCACCGACATCCGCGCTTGAGCCGCCGGATCAGCCCCCGATTGGGCCCCCTCCCCCTCTGCTTGTGACGCGGTTGCGGCAGACTTGTGTCCGAGTGACTGATCACACTGTTTGGACCGTCCGGCAAAATGGGCAGCGGGAACGATCGACAACCGGACCGACCCGGTCGGCCGGTCGGCCCGGTCCCGATGCCGGCGACATAGGAGAGAGACTCGTGGACGACGTTCTGCGGCGCGCCCCGCTCTTCGCGGCGCTCGATGACGAGCAGGCCGCGGAGCTCCGCGCCTCCATGAGTGAGGTGACCCTCGCGCGTGGTGACGCCCTCTTCCACGAGGGCGACCCAGGAGACCGCCTGTACGTGGTGACCGAGGGGAAGGTGAAGCTCCACCGCACGTCCCCCGACGGTCGCGAGAACATGCTGGCCGTGCTCGGCCCCGGCGAGCTGATCGGTGAGCTGTCGCTGTTCGACCCGGGCCCGCGCACCGCCACCGCCAGCGCCCTGACCGAGGTGAAGCTCCTCGGCCTCGGCCACGGTGACCTGCAGCCGTGGCTCAACGCGCGCCCCGAGGTGGCCACCGCCCTGCTGCGTGCCGTCGCGCGGCGCCTGCGCAAGACCAACGACCAGATGTCCGACCTGGTCTTCTCCGACGTGCCGGGCCGCGTGGCCCGCGCGCTGCTCGACCTGTCGCGCCGCTTCGGTGTGCAGTCCGAGGAGGGCATCCACGTCGTGCACGACCTCACGCAGGAAGAGCTGGCCCAGCTGGTCGGCGCCTCCCGCGAAACGGTGAACAAGGCACTCGCCGACTTCGCGGGCCGCGGGTGGCTCCGCCTTGAGGCCCGCGCCGTGATCCTGCTGGACGTGGAGCGCCTCGCGAAGCGTTCGCGCTGACCGCGCCGCCGGTCCTGTAGCGCCGAAGACCGGACATCGATGGGCCTCGCCACAGTCTCGTGGCGGGGCCCATCGTCATCACCCGCGCGGGACGGCGGGAGTCCCGCGCGGTGGGGCCGCGGGAACCGGAAAAGCGCGTGCCCCGCGCGGTACGTGGCTGCACAGTGACTCCATGCCCACGCCAAGGCCCGTGCCGAAGCCGACGCCCCTACCAAAGCCGGTCCCCATGCCGAAGCCGACGCCCCTACCGGAGCCGGTTCCCATGCCGGAGCCGGTTCCCATGCCGAAGCCGGTTCCCATGCCGAAGCCGACGCCCACGACCACGTCGCCTGCGCCGACTGCGCCGACCACGCCGCGCCTCCCGGACCCCGACGCGGCGTCCGACGGCGCCCGTGGCCTCGACGCGCAGGGTCACATCGTGCGGGAGGGCTCCCTGATGTACGTTCAGGCCCCGTTCCGCCCGGTCGTCTCCGCCGCGCGGGACGCTCTGCGCGACACCTTCGGTGAGTCGCGGATGACCGGCGCCTACCTTTACGGCTCAGTGCCTCGCGGCACCGCCAGGCCCGGCCGCTCCGACCTCGACCTCCTGGTGGCGCTGCGCGCGGAACCGACCGAGCGGGACCGCGCGGACGCGCGGCGGCTCGACGTGGAGCTGGACGCTCGGTTCGAGCAGATCGACGGCTCGGGCACGCTGCTGTCCGGCCGGGACCGGCTGCTGAGCGACCTGGAGAGGTACGACCTGGGCTGGTTCGTCGCCTGCCTGTGCACGCCATTGCTCGGCGAGGACCTGGCCCCTCTGCTGCCCGCCTACCGACCCACGTCACTGCTCGCCCGCGAGACCAACGGTGACCTCGCCCTGTTCCTGCCTCGCTGGCGCGCGGAGATCCGGTCGACCGCGCCCGAACGTCTGCCGCGCCTCCAGCGGCGTATCTCCCGGCACCTGGTCCGCACCGGCTTCACTCTCGTCATGCCCCGCTGGAACGGCTGGACCAGCGACCTGGCCGAGATGGCCAAGGCGTTCGCCGGGTACTACCCCGAGTGGGCGGCACACATGCGGGCCGCGGCCACCGCCGCGTACGAGCCGACGGGTGAACTCGGCGCGCTGTACACCGTCACCGAAGAGCTCGGGCCGTGGCTCGCGGGCGAGTACACGCGCGTGCACGGCATCAAGAAACCACGGCCTTAAGGAGCCTCAAACCTGCCATGACACCGTCATCATCACAGCTGCCGACACCATCACAACTCCCGACGCCGTCACAACTCCCGACGCCGTCGCCGTCGCCGTCGCCCTCGCCGTCCTCCCCTGCCGAACTGGCCGCGCGATTCGAAAGGGAACGGGGGCGGCTGCGGTCCGTGGCGTACCGGATGCTCGGGTCGCTCAGTGAGGCGGAGGACGCGGTTCAGGAGAGCTGGCTGCGGCTGCAGCGCGCCGGTTCCGGCCCCGCGGCGGACGACGTAAGGAACCTGAGCGGCTGGCTGACCACCGTCGTGGGACGGATCTGCCTCGACATGTTGCGCACGCGCGCGTCCCGCCGCGAGGAGCCCCTGGACGGCACCGGAGCCGGCGACACGGAGATCCGCCTGCCCGACCCGGTGATCCGACCCGCGGACCCCGCGCGCGAGGCGGAGCTCGCGGACTCGGTCGGCCTGGCGCTGCTCGTCGTCCTCGACACGCTCGCGCCCGCGGAGCGCCTGGCGTTCGTGCTGCACGACATGTTCGCGGTGCCGTTCGACGAGCTCGCGCCGGTCGTGGAGCGCACTCCGGCGGCCACCCGTCAGCTCGCGAGCCGGGCGCGGCGCCGCGTCCAGGGCGCCGTACCGGCTCAGGACACCGACCTGGCCCGGCAGCGCCGGGTCGCGGACGCCTGGCTGGCAGCGTCGCGCGCCGGTGACTTCGACGCGTTGCTCGAACTCCTCGACCCGGACGTCCTGTTGCGCGTGGACGTGGGGCCCGGCGGGGCGTCCAAGCTGGTGCGCGGCGCGCTGGAGGTGGCCGGTCAGGCGGCCCTCTACGGGCGCACGGCCCCGGCCAGGGCCACGTACCCGGCGTTCGTCGGCGACAGCATGGGACTGGTCGCGGCGCCGGGCGGCAAGGTCGTCTCCGTGCTGGCGTTCACGTTCCGCGGTGGAAAGGTCGTCGGTGTCGACATCATCCTCGGCCCGGATCGGTTGGCTGCTCTTGCCGCTCTCGGCGCTCTCGACACCCGTGCCGGTGTCCCGGCCGAGACCGTGGCCGACACCGCGGTGGACACTCCGGACGGCCGTTAGACCGCCGTTGGACCGCCGCTAGACCAGCCCGTGTTCGCGCAGGTAGTCCAGCTGGGCCCGTACCGACAGTTCGGCCGCGGGCCACAGCGAGCGGTCCACGTCGGCGTAGACGTGCGCCACCACCTCGGCGGCCGTGGCGTACCCGTTCTCGACCGCCGACTCGACCTGGGCGAGCCGGGTCGCGCGGTGGGCGAGGTAGAACTCGACCGCGCCCTGGGCGTCGTCGAGTACGGGGCCGTGGCCCGGCAGCACCGTGTGCACCCCGTCGTCGACCGTGAGGGAGCGCAGGCGGCGCAGGGAGTCGAGGTAGTCGCCGAGACGGCCGTCCGGGTGCGCCACGACCGTCGTGCCGCGCCCGAGGATCGTGTCGCCGGTCAGGACCGCGCGGTCGGCGGGCAGGTGGAAGCAGAGCGAGTCGGCGGTGTGGCCGGGCGTCGGCACGACCCGTAGTTCGAGGCCGCCGGTCCTGACGACGTCGCCCGCCGTGAGGCCCTCGTCGCCCAGGCGCAGCGCCGGGTCGAGGGCCCGCACCTTGGTGCCGGTCAGTTCGGCGAACCTGGCCGCGCCTTCGGCGTGGTCGGGATGGCCGTGGGTGAGGAGCGTGAGGGCGACGCGCCGACCTGCCTGCTCCGCGACCTGGATCACGTGCCGCAGGTGGGTGTCGTCCAGGGGGCCGGGGTCGATGACGACGGCCAGGTCGCTGTCCGGTTCGGCGACGATCCAGGTGTTGGTGCCGTCGAGGGTCATCGCGGACGGGTTCGGCGCGAGGACGTTGATCGCGCGGGTGGTGGCGGGGCCGGAGAGCACCCCGCCGCGTGGCTGCCCCGGCAGTGCGGCGGCTTCCGTCATCGGTGGGCTCCTCCGGTCGGCTTGCCGCCGGTCGGGACGTCGCCAGTCGTCTTGTCGCCGGTCGGGACGTCGGCAGTCGGCACGCCACCGATCGGCACGTCGCCGGTCGGCACGCCACCAGTCGACTTGTCGCCAGTGGACTTGTCGCCAGTCCGCACGCCGCCAGTGGACTTGTCGATGGTCGGCACGTCACCACTCGGCACGTGCTTGGTGAACTCGTCGTGGCCCGGCCAGGTCAGCACCACCTCGCCATCGCGCAGCCTCGCCTCTGCCAGTACGGGCGTCAGGTCGCGGCCCGCGGCGCCCGCGAGGGCGCCGTTCACGGTGTCGTACGCGGCCAGGGCGCGCAGGGTGGCGATGGTGGGCGGCATCATCAGCAGCTCGCCCTTGTCGTACGCGGCCGCCGCCAGGGCCGGCCGGATCCATACGGTGCGGTCGGCCTCGCCGGAGACGTCACGGGTGCGCTGACCCGTGGGGAGCGCGGCGGCGAAGAACCAGGTGTCGTAGCGGCGCGGCTCGAACTCGGGGGTGATCCAACGGGCCCAGGCGCCGAGCAGGTCGGAGCGGAGGACGAGCCCGCGGCGGTCGAGGAACTCGGCGAACGAGAGTTCGCGGCTGACCAGCGCTCGGCGGTCCGCCTCCCAGTCGTCGCCCGTCGTGTCGCCGACGACGTCGTCCGGCGCCGGGCCCGCGAGCAGCACCCCCGCCTCCTCGAACGTCTCGCGCACCGCGGCGCAGACGACCGCCTGCGCGTCGCCCTCCGGCACGCCGAGCCGTGCGGCCCATTCCTGGCGCGACGGGCCGGCCCAGCGGACCTGACGCTCGTCGTCGCGGGGGTCGACGCCGCCGCCGGGGTAGGCGTACGCGCCCGCGGCGAACGGCATCGAGGTGTGCCGGCGCAGCATGTGCACCTCGATGCCGGTGCCACCACCCGCGCCGGCGGCCGGAGACGGCGCGGATGCGGGCGCCGACGCCGACGCGGGAGCCGATGCAGGAGCCGACACGGGAGCCGATGCGGGAGCGGACATGGGTGCCGAAGAGGCGGCGGCGCCGTCCCTGAGGAGCATCACTGTCGCAGCCCGGCGGGGTGCCGCGGGCACGAGGGTGCCTGCGGCGAGGGCCCGGATACGGTCCGGCCACTCCGGGGGGTACCACTGCCCGTTTGCCATGGCCGGAGGCTATCCGCTGACGGCCGGATGTTCGAGAGCCCACCCCCCGCCGGGCCCACCCACGCCGAGCGCGTGCCCGAGACGGGGTCGGCCCGCCCGGCGGGCCAGCTCGCCTGGTGGGCCTCCTCGCCCCCCGTGCCGGTATCCGCGCTTATCCGCTACCTACGCTTATCCGGGGTTGAGGCTGTGGTTACGCCTCGGTGAGTTCCACCTGGACCTCGACCTCGACCGGGGCGTCCAGGGGCAGCACGGCCACGCCGACCGCGCTGCGCGCGTGTACGCCCTTGTCGCCCAGGACCTCACCGAGCAGTTCGCTCGCACCGTTGATGACGCCGGGCTGCCCGGTGAAGTCCGCGGCCGAGGCCACGAAGCCGACGACCTTCACGACGCGCGCGACGCGGTCCAGGTCACCCGCGACCGACTTGACCGCGGCGAGCGCGTTCAGGGCGCAGACACGGGCCTGCTCCTTGGCCTCCTCGGCGGTCACCTCGGCGCCGACCTTACCGGTGAGCGTCAGCTTGCCGTCGACCATGGGCAGCTGCCCGGCCGTGTACACGTACACACCCGACTGCACGGCGGGCTGGTACGCGGCCACCGGCGGCACGACGGGCGGCAGGGTCAGGCCGAGCTCCCGCAGCCGGGCCTCCACCGCGCTCACGCGTCCTTCTCCCGCTTCAGATACGCCACCAGCTGCTCGGGGTTGTTCGGCCCCGGCACGACCTGGACCAGCTCCCAGCCGTCCTCGCCCCAGGTGTCCAGGATCTGCTTGGTCGCGTGCACGAGGAGCGGCACGGTCGCGTATTCCCACTTCTTTGCCATGGAGCGACTGTATCCGCCGCAACAGAGTGCACAGCCTCGGACGCAGACATCACACGGGCTCCTGCGTGATCGGGCGGCCCACTGGTTAGGCTCGCATGTGTGAGCAGGCTCCAGGTCGTCAGCGGCAAGGGCGGTACCGGAAAGACCACGGTCGCCGCCGCACTCGCGCTCGCCCTCGCGACCGAGGGCAGGCGCACACTCCTCGTGGAGGTGGAGGGCAGACAGGGCATCGCGCAGCTCTTCGAGACGGAGGCGCTGCCGTACGAGGAGCGGAAGATCGCCGTCGCTCCCGGCGGCGGCGAGGTGTACGCGCTGGCCATCGACCCCGAACTGGCGCTCCTGGACTACCTCCAGATGTTCTACAAGCTCGGCGGCGCGGGCCGTGCCCTGAAGAAACTCGGCGCCATCGACTTCGCCACGACCGTCGCCCCGGGGCTGCGCGACGTGCTGCTGACCGGCAAGGCGTGCGAGGCGGTGCGGCGCAAGGACAAACAAGGGCGTTACGCGTACGACTACGTCGTGATGGACGCGCCGCCCACCGGCCGCATCACCCGCTTCCTCAACGTGAACCACGAGGTCGCGGGGCTCGCCAAGATGGGCCCCATACACAACCAGGCGCAGGCGGTCATGCGCGTCATCAAGTCCCGCGAAACCGCGGTGCACCTGGTGACGCTCCTTGAGGAGATGCCGGTCCAGGAAACCCTCGACGGCGTCGCCGAACTGCGCGCCGCCCGGCTGCCCGTGGGCCGGGTCCTGGTGAACATGGTGCGCCCGACGCTGCTCGACGCCCCCGCCCTGGCGCTGGCCCGCGACGCCTCCGTCCGGCCCGCGGTCGCCGCCGCCCTGGCCTCCGCCGGACTCAGCGGCGCCACGAAGCTCGCGGCGCCGCTGCTAGCCCAGGCCGACGAGTACGCGGAACGCCACGCCCTGGAGCACGCCCAGCGCGGCCTGCTCGCCGACACGGGGCTCCCGCTGCACGAACTCCCCCAGCTCACCGAGGGGTTGGACCTGGCGGGCCTGTACACGCTCGCCGACTACCTGCGCGGCCAAGGAATCGGCCACGGAACCAGCCACGGAACCGACCCGGGAACCGGCCACGGAACCGACCCCCGAACCGCTCCAGGAACCGCCCCAGGAACCGACCGAGGAACCGACCGAGGGATCTAGAGACGATGACGCTGGAGACGAACGCCGCGCTCAACGTCGACCCACTGCTCGACGACCCGGAGACCCGCATCGTGGTGTGCTGCGGCTCGGGCGGTGTCGGCAAGACGACCACCGCGGCCGCCCTTGGTCTGCGCGCCGCCGAACGCGGCCGCAAGGTTGTCGTGCTCACCATCGACCCGGCCCGCCGCCTGGCCCAGTCGATGGGCATCGACTCACTCGACAACACCCCGCGCCGGGTCAAGGGCATCGAGGCCACCGGGGCAGCGGCGGGCGGCGAGTTGCACGCCATGATGCTCGACATGAAGCGCACCTTCGACGAGATCGTCGAGGCGCACGCGGACGAGGAGCGAGCCGAGGCGATCCTCTCCAACCCCTTCTACCAGTCGCTCTCAGCGGGCTTCGCGGGCACGCAGGAGTACATGGCGATGGAGAAACTGGGGCAGCTCAGGGCGCGCGACGAGTGGGATCTGATCGTCGTCGACACGCCCCCCTCCCGCTCGGCGCTCGACTTCCTGGACGCGCCCAAGCGGCTCGGGTCCTTCCTCGACGGCAAGCTCATCCGCGTACTGATGGCGCCCGCGAAGGTCGGCGGGCGGGCCGGCATGAAGTTCCTCAACGTCGGGATGTCGATGATGACCGGCGCGCTCGGCAAGCTGCTCGGCGGTCAGCTCCTGCGCGACGTGCAGACGTTCGTGGCGGCGATGGACACGATGTTCGGCGGGTTCCGCACCCGCGCGGACGCCACGTACAAGCTGCTGCAGGCGCCCGGTACCGCGTTCCTCGTCGTCGCCGCGCCGGAGCGGGACGCGCTGCGCGAGGCGGCGTACTTCGTGGAGCGGCTCGCCGCGGAGAAGATGCCGCTGGCCGGGCTCGTACTGAACCGGGTGCACGGCAGCGACGCCGAGCGAGTCTCCGCCGAGCGCGCGCTCGCCGCCGCGGAAAATCTTGACGAGCGCCGCATTGTGGATCAGACGGCCGGGAAGGAAGAGGGTCGTACCGGTACCTCGCCCACCTCTCCCGAAGGTTCTCCCGAGGGTTACCCCGAGGACAGCGAGGGCTCCGAGCACTCCCCCGACGACTCCGAGGACTCCCCCGAGGACTCCCCAGAACATCCCGACAGCGCGACCGCCACAACGACCGCCGCCACGGCCTTCGACCAGACCGCTGACGACACCTCCGTCGACCGGCTGGCCGCCACCTCCGTCGATCGGCTCGCCGCCGGTCTGCTGCGGCTGCACGCCGAGCGTATGCAGCTGATCGCACGCGAACAGCGCACGCGTGACCGTTTCACCGCGCTGCACCCCGAGGTCGCCGTGACCGAGGTCGCGGCGCTGCCCGGCGACGTACACGACCTGGCGGGCCTCCGGGACATCGGGGCCCGGCTCGCGGCCGGTGACACCCCGACCGGAGCTGCCTGAGCCTCGGCTCGCTTCAGCGGGCGCCGCCTCGGCCTCGGAGCAGGCGCGCCGAGGTCTCTGCTGACGCTGACGCCGACGCTGACGCTGACGTCAACGGCCCGTCCGGCCGCCGCCAGCGACCGGTGCACGGCCCTCAGCCGACGGCCGCGTACCGGTCGAACGCCTCGTCATGCTCGTGATGCCCGTGGCCGTGCCCATGCCCGTGCGCGTGTTCTTCGAGCTCCACGGGCAGCAGGCCCGCGCCACGCTCGTACTCCGTACGCGCTGTCTCAAGCAGTCGGCGCCACGAGGTGACGGTCGGGCGCCTGCGCAGCAGTGCGCGGCGCTCCCGCTCCGTCATGCCACCCCACACGCCGAACTCGACGCGATTGTCCAACGCGTCCGCCAGGCACTCGGTCCGCACGGGACACCCCGTGCACACCGCCTTGGCCCGGTTCTGCGCTGCTCCTTGAACGAACAGTTCATCCGGATCGGTAGTGCGGCAGGCGGCCTGCGCACTCCAGTCGACTACCCAGCCCATACCGGCGCCGTCCTCTCCCGAATCGAGGCTCCCCCACGGCGGCAAGCGGCATATTCACCGCCGCCAGTTGAGGACGTTACGGAAGGTGGGCACAGCGCAACACCCCCTTCGGGCCCAATCTTGAATGGCCCGAACGGACTATGCGTAAGCGTCAGATCACCCGACGGAGTGACCGATGGACATGTGTGATGACCCCGGCAAACCAGGACAGTTCACTTACGCCACATCGGCCACCAGGTAACACATAAGGCGAATTCGGACACTCATAGCGCCTCCGTAAGAGGCCCATTGACCCGTCGCCCCGTAGACCCGTCCCTCCGGTCGGCCCGCCGGCCCGCCGGGAGAGACGGGAAGGACTGCAAGTGGCGCCGGGGGAAGGCGCCGGGGAAACGCCGGGAACGATTCGGGGTCGTCCCACGTCTTGATACGCGACCGCACTGCTGTGACAGTTGAGTGCAGCTTAGGCCAAGGCATATACGCCTGTCCGGAGAATCAGAACGTAGGCTGCCCTGCATGGGAAAGAAGCGCTCGGCCGGGAGTGGCGGCGGACTGTCGCCGGCCCAACAGGCCGCCAAGTTCCTCGGTGTCAGCGTGGCCGCCGGTGCCGTGCTGGCCGGAATCGCCCTGCCCGCGGCAGGCGCGCTCGGCCTGGCCGCGAAGGGGTCGGTCGCCGGGTTCGACGAGATCCCGTCGAACCTGAAGACACCGCCGCTGAGCCAGCGCACCACCATCCTGGACAGCCAGGGCGGCAAGATCGCGACGGTCTACTCGCGCAACCGCACCGTGGTGCCGCTCACCAAGATCTCGCCGTACATGCAGAAGGCGATCGTCTCGATCGAGGACGCGCGGTTCTACCAGCACGGCGCCGTCGACGCCAAGGGCATCCTGCGCGCCCTGAACGCCAACGCGCGCAGCGGCGGCGTCGCCCAGGGCGCCTCCACCCTCACTCAGCAGTACGTGAAGAACGTCTTCATCGAGGAGGCGGGCGACGACCCGACGAAGGTCGCGCAGGCCACCCAGCAGACGATCGGGCGCAAGATCCGCGAGCTCAAGTACGCGATCCAGGTGGAGAAGGAGCTCGGCAAGAAGAAGATCCTCGCCAACTACCTGAACATCACGTACTTCGGCGAGCAGTCCTACGGCGTCGAGGCCGCGGCCCAGCGGTACTTCTCCAAGCACGCCGCGGATCTGAACGTGCCGGAGTCGGCCCTCCTCGCGGGCATCGTGCAGTCGCCGTCGCGCTACGACCCGATCAACGACTCGACCGAGGCGAAGAACCGGCGCGACGTGGTGCTGCAGCGCATGGCCGACACGCACGCGATCTCGCAGACCGAGGCCGACGCGGCCAAGAAGACCCCGCTGGGCCTGAAGGTGAAGAGGCCGCGCAGCGGATGCATCACGGCGGTCCGCGGCGCGTCGTTCTTCTGCAGTTACGTCGAGAAGGTCTTCCTCAACGATCCGGTCTTCGGCAAGACCGCGGCGGACCGGCTGAAGGTCTGGGACCGCGGCGGCCTGACGATCAGGACGACCCTGGACCCGCAGGCCCAGGACTCGGTGGAGGCATCCCTCAAGGAGCACGTCTACAAGACGGACCCGGTCGCCTCGGCGGCCACGCTCGTCGAGCCGGGCACCGGCAAGATCCTCGGCATGGGCCAGTCGAGGCCGTACGGCTCGGACGCGGACAAGCACCAGACGGTCTACAACTACTCGGTCAACGCCCAGTACGGCGGCGCCAACTTCGGCTTCCCGACCGGTTCGACGTTCAAGCCGTTCCTGGCGGCCGCGGCCCTGGAGCAGGGCACGCCGGTGACGAAGCAGTACCCGGCGCCGTACGAGATGCCCTACCCGAAGCAGGTCCAGACGTGCAGCGGCAAGCCGTGGGTCAACGACGGCGGCTACAAACTGTCGAACGAGAACGAGACCGAGGTCGGCCCCTTCCGCCTGAAGGAGGCGATGGAGCGGTCGATCAACACGTACTTCGTGGAGATGCTCGCCGACACCGGCATGTGCCCGGTGGCCAAGATGATCGACAAGCTGGGTGTGGTGCAGGGCAACGGCAAGAAGGTGCCCGAGGTGCCCTCGTCGATGACGCTGGGCTCGACCGGCCTGTCGCCGTTGACGATGGCCTCGGCGTACGCGGCGTTCGCCAACCGGGGTACGTACTGCACGCCGGTCGCCATCGAGTCGATCACCGGGCCGGACGGCAAGGCGCTCGACGTGCCGAAGACGCAGTGCTCACGCGCCATGTCGGAGAACACCGCGGACACGATCAACGCCCTGCTGAAGGGCGTGACCGACTCCGGTACGGGTAAGTTGGCCGGTCTCAAGGACCGGGACAACGCGGGCAAGACGGGTACGACGGACGGCCGCAGGAACGCCTGGTTCGTCGGCTACACGCCGAACCTGGCAGGCGCGGTGTGGGTCGGCAGCGCGACGCAGAGCGTCAAGATGGAGAACATCAGCATCGGCGGCCAGTACCACGAGAAGGTCTACGGCGCCGACACGCCCGGCCCGATCTGGCGAGACGCCATGACGGGCGCCCTCGCGGGCAAGCCCGCACCGACCTTCAACAAGGTCGACATCCCCGACCCCGACGCCAACAAGGGGAAGGACAAGGGCAAGAACGACGGCGGCAAGAACGACAAGGGCAAGCAGGACGGCAAGCCCGGCAGCGGAACGGTCGCCGGCACCGGCACAAGCACCGGCACCACTGGCGGCAGCCCGCTGCCCGGCGTCTCGATCCCGCCGGACCTGATCGGCGGCACCAACGGCGGCGGCAACAAGCACGGAACCGGCGGAGTCTGGGGCCACTAACCGGCTCGGTCCGGCCCCGTCGGACCTCGCAGGTATGCGTAAGGGGCGCTTCCCAGTCGGAGGCGCCCCTTACGCACAGGCCCGATGTCGACATAGGCCCGACGCCGGGCCAACAGCAGAAGTTGCCGCCCACTCAGCCGCTCAGCTTGCTCGGCTCGCTCGGCCCACTCGGCCGCTCGGCTTGCTCAGCCCACTCGGCCCACTCGGGCCGCTCAGCTTGCTCAGCCCACTCGGCCCACTCGGCCCACTCGGGCCACTCGGGCCGCTCAGCTTGCTCAGCCCACTCGGCCCACTCAGCCACTCGGCCCACTCAGCCGCTCAGCCCACTCAGCCGCTCGGCCCACTCAGCCGCTCAGCCCACTCAGCCCGCCAGCAGCCGCTTGACCGTGGCGGCGACGCGGCCGCCCTCCGCGCGGTCGGCGACCTTCGGCTTCACGATCTTCATGACCTGGCCCATGGCCCTGGGCCCCTCGGCACCCGCCGTCTTCGCCTCCTCGACCGCCTCGGCGACGATCTGCTCGAGCTCGGCGTCGCTCAGCTGCTGCGGCAGATACGTGGCGAGGACCTCACCCTCAGCCTTCTCGCGCCCGGCGGACTCGGCGCGCCCGGCCTTCTCGAATGCCTCGGCCGCCTCACGGCGCTTCTTCGCCTCCTTGGCGATCACCTTCTGCACCTCGTCGTCGGAGAGCTGGCGCTTCTCCGTGCCGGCGACCTCCTGGTTGGTGATCGCGGAGAGGGTGAGCCGCAGCGTCGAGGAGCGCAGCTCGTCGCGCTCCTTGATCGCGGCATTGAGGTCGTCCTGCAGCTTCGCCTTGAGCGTGGTCATGGCCCGATTGTCGCAGGTGCGCGGGGAGCGGCGCCCGTTGATTTCCACTGAACACGCTGTCTGACACGATGGAGACATGCGCGTGCGACACGGGATTCCCCCGACGGCCCCGAAGTCCCTCCTGAAGACCTCCCTGAAGGTGACGGCAGGCGTCGCGGCGGCGGGAGCCGCCACGGTGGCCTACGCGGCCGGCTTCGAGGCCCGCTCGTTCCGGCTTCGACGGGTGACGGTCCCGGTCCTGCCCGCCGGGATGCACCCGCTGCGCGTCCTGCAGGTCTCCGACATCCACATGGTCAGCGGCCAGCGCAAGAAGCAGCGGTGGCTTCGCTCGCTCGCGGGACTGCGCCCCGACTTCGTCATCAACACGGGCGACAACCTGTCCGACCCGGAGGGCGTCCCCGAGGTCCTCGACGCGCTCGGCCCGCTGATGGACTTCCCCGGCGCGTACGTCTTCGGCTCCAACGACTACTACGGCCCCAGGCTCCGCAACCCCGCGCGCTACTTGCTGGAGAAGGCGTCCGGCAGGCACGGCCTGAACGGCAACGCACCGGCGGTCGGCGTCATCCACAACCCGTGGGAGGTGCTGCGTGACGGCTTCGACGAGGCGGGCTGGGTGAACCTGACGAACACGCGCGGCACGCTGAAGGTGGCCGGCGTGGTGATCGGCCTCACGGGCCTGGACGACCCGCACATCAAGCGCGACCGCTACGCCCAGGTGGCGGGCGGCCCCCAGCCCGGCCACGACTTCTCACTCGGCGTGGTCCACGCCCCCTACATCCGCGCGCTCGACGCGTTCACAGCGGACGGCTACCCGCTGATCCTCGCCGGACACACCCACGGCGGCCAGCTCTGCATCCCCTTCTACGGCGCTCTGGTCACCAACTGCGACCTGGACGCGGACCGTGTGAAGGGCCTGTCCACGCATCGGGCGGCGGGCCGGACGTCCCATCTCCACGTCTCGGCGGGCTGCGGCACGAACCGCTACACGCCGGTCCGCTTCGCCTGCCCCCCGGAAGCGACACTGCTCACGCTGACACCGCGGCCCTGACACGGCGCCCGCGACGCC
This sequence comes from Streptomyces beihaiensis, assembly GCF_026274175.1. GTDB lineage: Bacteria > Actinomycetota > Actinomycetes > Streptomycetales > Streptomycetaceae > Streptomyces > Streptomyces beihaiensis. The sequence goes on along the minus strand of NZ_JAPHNL010000068.1, from coordinate 29,694 downwards.
GAGCACCACCGCCGCAGACGCTTCGCACCACTGGCCCAGACGGTAACGATTCACACCGCTTTCACGTGGATCACACGAGACGTACGGTAAGTCCGTGATCACGCCCAGCAGCGCGGCCGACCCCTCCGCCGCTCGCCCCGTGGCGGCCGCCGCCCCGGCCGAGACGGCCACCGCTGTGGGCCGCCGCCCGCCGGCAGCCGCCTTCCGGGCACTGGTGGCCCTGGCGGCCGCGACGGGCGTCGTCATCGAGCTCTCGATCAGCACCAGCGTGCTGCGCACCCTCAGCTACTTCACGATCCAGTCCAACATCCTGCTGGCGGTCGTCCTGACACTCTCGGCCTGGCACGCCTGGACCGCCCGCCCACCGCTCAACCCCCTCCTCACAGGCGGCGCACTGCTCTTCATCGCCATCACGGGCCTCGTCTACCACCTCCTCCTGGCCAACAGCTCCAGCGGCTTCTCGATGGTCGGCGACCCGGACTTCGTCATGACGGCCCCCCACCAGGCCGCCAACCAGCTCCTGCACACGGTCACCCCCATCGGCGCGACCCTGAACTGGCTCCTGCTCACCCGCCCCGGCACCTACCGCCGACACCACGCCGCACTCTGGCTGACCTATCCCCTGGCCTACTTCGCCTTCGCCCTCACCCGCGGCGCGCTGATGCCCCCGGGCGCCCCGGCCCGCTACCCGTACCCGTTCCTGGACGTCGAGGCCCACGGCTACGCCGATGTCCTGCGCAACGCCGTCGTCCTCGGTCTGGCCTTCTACGCCCTGGCCCTGCTCCTCGTCACCCTGGACCGGATCAGGCCCGAGGCCCGCCCCCCGAAAACCGGATTTCGTCTCAGGCCACCGGTCCGCTAAAGTAATCGATGTCGCCGCGACCGCAGCACCTGCGGGAGGCGGAACAACGACATCGGGGTGTAGCGCAGCTTGGCAGCGCGCTTCGTTCGGGACGAAGAGGTCGTGGGTTCAAATCCCGCCACCCCGACAGAGAAACACCAGGTCAGGGGCCTGATCCGCTTAGCGGGTCGGGCCCCTGAGTGGTTCCAGGGGCCGTCTTGGGAGCCATTTGGGAGCCAGTCCCGGACGACGCGCAGTCTCCAGCCCGCGTCCTGACCTGCCGCATCCAACGGCTGGCCGCCCGCCCCGCGCCCAGTGAACGAGCCCGCGCCGCCCAAGCCCGCAGCTCGAGGTATCGCCCCGGCGCACCCGGCCCCACCGCGGCGTCCGCGTTCGGCATGCCACCGAACGGGCCGGCCCAGCAGTCCCGGCGACGCTGATCACGCCTGTCGGGACACCACCGGAGCGAGCAGCTCCAGTGCCTCCTCCCAGCGGAAGCGGTCGGCCCCGCCGCCGGCCTTCGGCTTGTGCGGTTCGTACGAGCCGAGCAGGACGCCCATCTCGCGGAGCACGTCGAGGCTGCGCGCGTACGCGGGGTGGGCGGCCTGCGCCGCGTTCAGGTACGGGAGGGCGGTGATGGGGATGCCCATGCCGTGCGCCTCGCACAGAATGCCCAGCGCGAGCGTGTCGGAGATTCCGGCCGCCCACTTGTTGATCGTGTTGAACGTCGCCGGGGCCACGGCAATCGCATCGGCGGGCGGCAGCGGGCGCGGGTCCCCGGGCTGCCGCCACGCGGACCGGATCGGGTAGCCGGTCTGTGCCTCGACCGCTGTCGCGTCGATGAAGCCGAGACCCTGCGGGGTGACGACCACGCCCACGTCCCAGTTCGCCTCCTGTGCCGCCGTGATCAGTTTGCCCACGTCACCGGCGATGCCGGACGCGCACACGACGACGTACAGGAACGGCTTCCTGGCCTGCGGTTCGGACTGCGGCGCGCTCACGCGGGGACTCCCAACTGTCGGCTGAAGTGGTGCAGCTCTGGCAGGCTACGACGCCGGTCGCGGGCCGCCATGTCGGCGACCAGCTCGCGGACGGCGGGGCGGCGGATGTCCTGGGCCGCGCAGCTCTCGGCGATGCGCAGGGCCTGGTAGCCGTCGCCGAGGCGGCCTTGCTGGCTGTAGGCGCGGGCGGACTCGACCCACAGGGCGGCGCGGCGTTCGGGGACGGGGATGTGGCGGCGCATGAGCGGGCGTGCGGTCTCCAGGGCGATCCCCGCGTCGCCGAAGGTGACGGCGGCGCTGACGGCATGCAGGTCGACGTTGGTGGGGCTGAAGTTGGCCCAGGCGTCGGGGCTGTCAAGAGCCACGTAGCGGGCGACTTCTCTGGCCTCGGTGAGGAAGTCGTGGGTGGCGGAGCGGTCGCCACCGTTGCTGGCTGCGGTCACTCCGCGCAGGAGGAGCAGGCCGAGTGCGGCGAGGTAGCGCGGGGAGCGTTGATCGTAGGAGCCGGTGAGCTGGTTCGCGGTGTGGCGGACGAGGGTGACGGCTTGGACGGCGTGGTCGCCGCGCGTGAGGGCGTGCGCGTGAACGCGGACGCTGGAGGCGAGGACGACCGGGTTGCCGGAGCGTTCGGCCTCGGCCATGGCTCGCCCGACGGCGAGCCAGGCGTTGCCCTGGTCACTCTGTTTGAGCAGCAGACTCGCCGAGGTCTGGTACGCGGTGGCCAGGGGTCCGGAGAGGTCGCTGGAGCCGGGGGCGTTGCCGATCGCCTGCCTGAGCTGCCCGATGAGGGCGGGCAGGCTGCGTTCCAGCGCGGTGTAGTCGCAGGTGCAGAACAGGCGTCGTACGTCTGCGACGTGGGACTGCAGGCCCTGAAGGTCGGGTGGCGGGCCGGTGGGGGTATGCGGTGTGGCTCCCGGCAGCAGGGACTGGATCAGCTCGTTGTGAGCGGCCGAGGCGGTGGCCCGGCCTGCGGCCGGGGTGGTGGTGAGCGCGGCGATACCGGCGGCGCCCGCGGCAAGGAACGTACGGCGGTGCATGTCCTCGGTCTCAGGGCCGGAAGGGCTGTTGTTCGTGGTGGCGGCGAGGCCGAGGCGGTGCGGCGGGATGTTCAACACCTGCGCGATCTCGCGCAGCACGCGGACGTCCTCGGTGCCCTTGCCCGACTCCAGGCGGCTCACCTTGGACTGGTGGTAGCCCAGCGCGGCGGCGACGTCCTTCTGCGAGCGTCGCTGCACCACGCGGGCCTGCCGGATCAGTTCCCCGATCCGGGCGGCGTCGCTGACCTGCCTGGCCGGTCCCGCCGGTCCCGCCGGTCCAACCGGCCTGTCTGGTCTTGCTGAACTGTGCTCTTCGGCCATCTGTGCCACGGCCCCTTCCGCCGCCGCCGATCGTGCCTGCTCAACCGAGCGTAAGCGACAGCGAATTGACTGCGATGCAGCAACTGCATAAGTCATGCGGCACCGGCACACCTCCTGGCTCCGCTCGGCCCCGGCCCGGTTACGTGGAGTGGCCGCCGAACCGACCAGGAGGCCGCTCATGGAAGCGCACGAGATCCGTCTGCCCGTCGCCGGTACCCCGGCCGCCGCCCGTGATGCGCGGCGACAGCTCGCGCTCGGTATACGGACGGCCTGGGGCGACCTCCTCGACCGCGACCTCCTGGACACGGTGGAACTGGCCGCCGGGGAGCTGATCGCGAACGCGGTCCGACACGCCGGCGGCGGGCCGATCTGGGCCGGTGCCCGCCTCGACGATGCCGGTCTGCTGCTCGACGTGACCGACAGCGCGTCCGATGGCCGCCTCCCGCAGGTCGCTCTGCCTGACCCGGAGGCCGAGGGCGGGCGCGGGCTGTTCCTCGTCGCCGCGCTCGCCGATCTGCACGGATGCGATCAGTTGCCGTCCGGCAAACGCTGCTGGGCCCAGTTCAAAGTCGGCGCACCATTCCCCGCCATCCCATCTCGCCTTCCTTCACAGAGGAGTTGAGCGTTGTCTGTTGTACGGATTCCACCTGTCGCCGCCGAAGTGGTCGCGGTACGGCCCGGTAACCCGCTTGCTGGGACCGTGGCCGTCGACGGCTCCAAGAACGCGGCCCTGCCCCTGCTGGCCACCGCGGCGGCACTCCATCGCCCCGTGCGCCTGAGCAACGTCCCGACGAGCACCGACGTCGAGACACTGCTCACCCTGCTCCAGCAGTCCGGCTGGCACGCCGCCCGCCCTGTCACCACCCCGCACACAGTCGTGATCCTGCCCAGCGGCAGCGGCACCCCGTCCGGACCCGATACCGAGGCCGCCGCCAGTATCCGGGCCTCCTACTACCTCGTGCCCGCACTGCTCGGCGCGTACGGACGGGCGCGCCTGCCCTGGCCGGGTGGCTGCGCCATCGGGGAGCGCGGGATGGAACAGCACTTCAAGGTGTACGGGCGCTTCGGTGACCGCACCACCGTCGACGACCACGGCTATCTGGTGGAAGCGGCCACGGGCGGCACCGGCACCGTGTCGGTCATGCTGCCCTTCCGCTCGCGCGGGGCGAGCATCGCCGCACTGCTGCGCGCGGTCGTCGCGCGGCGTCCACTGCGCCTTGGTGGGCCGAATCTCTCGCCCGAAGTACTCGGCGTCGTAGAGGCGTTGCAGGGAGCAGGGTGGAAGTCCCAGGTGAGCGAGCGCGTCCTCGCGCTTCAGCCGCCGACCTCCGTCTGGGACGACGACATCATGTGGACGGTGCCCGGCGACAAGATCGAGGCGGGCACGCTGGCCTGCGCGGTCGCGGCCACCGGTGGCACCGCCACGATCACCGGCGTACGCGGCGACGACGTCGCACCCCTGATCGCCGCCTTGCACCGGCTCGGCATCCCCGCCGCCTCTGAGGGCACCACCCTCACCGTCCAGGCCCAGGACGCCCTCCCGACCGGCCGCTCACTTCGGGCCATCGCCTCACTCTCGCCCGGTGGCCTGGACTCCGACTTCGAACCGCCCCTGCTGGCCCTGGCCCTCACCCGCCCCGGTACGCACCTGTTCGCCGACGCCATCAACCCCGGCCGCCACAACAACCTCCTGCCCCAACTCGCCCGCCTCGGAGCCGATATCCGCGCGATCACCCCCACCGAGTGCCGCTTCACCGGCCCCCAGCAGCTGACCGGCGCGGGCGTGGAGACCACCGACATCCGCACCGGCTCCGCCCTGCTCACCGCCGGCCTCACCGCACACGGCATCACCACCCTCGGCGGCCTCGAACAACTCCGCCGCGGCCACGCCGACCTACCGGTGAAGCTGCACGCCCTGGGCGCCGACATCTGCGAGGTGACCCCGTGAACCGCCACCTCCGGCAGATCATCGCGACCACCGACGTCCACTCCGCCCTCGACACGGCGACACCGCTGCTCGCCCACCTCCACGCCGCCCGCCCCCACAGCCTGATCGTGGACTGCGGCGACTTCTTCGAAGGCAGCGGCCACTACCGCCTCGGCCACGGACAGATCGAGCGGAACATCCTCACCGGCCTCTACGACGTGATCGCCCCCGGAAACCACGGCTGGCCCCACTACTTCGAACCCACCCTCCACGCGATGGCCGTGTGCGCGAACACCATCGACGACAGCGGCGAACCGCTCTTCGAGCGCGTACGCATCACAACGATCGGCGGCCGTCGCGTCGCGGTCACCGCCCGCCGGTATGGAAAGTCGACCGGCATGGCCATCCACTTCACGCCGTTGTCGACCAGATAGCGCACAGCGTCGAGTATCTCCCGGTGGCAGTACGCCTCCGGACGCCCGCCCCGCTTCAGCAGCCAGGTCGGCACCGGCATCGCGGAGCGGACCTCGGCCCACTCCGCATCCGTCATGTCACTCGGATAGCAGCCTGCCCGCCGTCCCGGAGCGATCGAACCGAACCTGTGCACGTAGCAGTCACACCCAGGGGTGACCGCAGTAGACGCAGCCACAGTGGTGCTGCTCAACTGATCAGGCAACGGGCTTCCTTGGTCGTGCTGGTGTCGTAACCGCGTCACTACCAAGGGGCCCGTTCTCTCATGCCCGCGACCGCACCCGAACCTCAGTCCAGACGACCACCCGCTGCCCCTCGAACAAGATCCGGTTTGCCACAACGCACCGAGATCCGAAACTTGGACGCCTTCGCCCAGCAGATGCGGGAACAGCAAGGCTGGAACGTCGCTACCAGCGTCGGCTGGGGCAGTAGTAGCGGCCCGGAAGGGACGACCTATTCCCTGCGGGTGCGGCGCAATCTCGGCGCCTGATCGAAGGGACGCATACGTTCCCCGAACCCCACCGGGCGTGTGAAGATCTCAAGGAGTGCGGGGAGGGAATCGTGAACGGTGACTGGGTTTCAATCGACTTCGAGACCGCCAACTACTGGCCAGGGAGCATCTGTTCGGTCGGCATGACAGCCGTTGTTGCCGGAAAGATCACGGAACGGTTCTCCACATTGGTGAGCCCTCCCGGTGACGGAGGCTTCGCGGCATACAACACCTCCATCCACGGCATCACTGCTCAGATGGTCGATGGAGCGCCTGCCTGGCCGGCGGTTCTGCGGCAGATCCTCGACTTCGCCGACGGCCGTCCGTTGGTCGCCCATAACGCCGCTTTCGACTTCGGGGCATTGCGCGCAGCCTGCACGGAGACGGCGGTCGAATGGCCCAGGGTCCGGTATGCCTGCTCCCTGGTAGTCGCCCGCCAAACGTGGAGGCTTCTTGCCTATCGCCTTCCGTTCGTAGCTGAGGCTGCCGGCGTACCCATGACGGGCGCCCACCACGATGCTCAAGCAGATGCCGACACGGCCGCTCGCGTCATGCTGGCCGCCATGCCCGTGCACGGCACGGACAAACTCGATGATCTGCTGAGGAAACTCCATATCCGTTACGGCCAGCTCTACCCGGACTCCGGGTCCTGGTCGAGCTGTCGCTGCCGCGTCCAGGAGAAGCGGCAGCCCATCCCGACCGCGAATCCGGAGGCAGACCCCGAGGGCCCCCTGTACGGCCGCCACGTCTGCATCACCGGCACGCTGAACTCCCTGTCCCGCGCCGAGGCCCAACAGCGACTGGCAGACATCGGCGCGCAAGCCACAGCGGGGGTGAGCCGCAAGACCGACATCCTGGTCGTCGGCACCGCCGACCCCACGCGCTTCGCACCCGGCATGACGCTCAGCGGGAAGCATCGGAAGGCGCAGGAACTCCTGGATGCCGGGCATGAGATCGAGGTCATTTCCGAGACCGACTTTCTGGAGCTGCTTTCCCTGTCCGCCAGCAGCCCGGTGAGCGCGGAGGCTCTGCGTCAGGCAAAAGCGCTCCCTCTCACGGAGGCAGCCGCCCAGCACGCGAACCTCAGCGTGGAGATTGACGACCACCGCTTCCGCTACTACATCACGGACGCGCCCGTGATCAGCGACGAGGAGTTCGACAAACTGGTGCTGGGGAGAAGAGCGCTTGAGAAGGCGCACCCCTCCCTTCGGCACTGACCTGTTGTCTCTGCTGGCCGTGTGGGCGCCCTCGGATACACGCTGGCGCATGAGCGTCGGACCGCCACCCTCCTATGGGGAAAACGGCGGTGCCCGCGACAGTGTGGTGGGGCGCCGTGCAGCTATCGGAGAACGGCTGCGTGTGCGCGCAGAAGGTCGTTGAGGACGCGCACCGGTGACGTCGGGCACAGGGCCAGGCGGGCGTCGAGTGCTGCCTCCCACTGCTGGGTCAGGCCGAGCATGAGGCGTTCTCATATACCACGAGTGGCGTGGGCGTAGCGCGCGGAGACCGAACCGTCGAGGTGACCCATGCACTCGTCCATGAGCACCTTCTCCGTGCCCAGGTCCTCCAGCATCGTCCGGTGGGTGTGACGGAGACCGTGAGGTATGAGGCCCTTGACGATCTGGAGCCAGCAGGCATCGGCGCGATCGGTGGCGCGGCGCCCTCTTGCCGGGACGCCAGGTCACGGCCCGCCGAGGATGGGCACGGGGCGGGCCTCCTGTGGTGCCTTCTTCGGGTACCAGCCGGAAACCGCCGGGGTGAGCAGCCAGGTAGCGAAGCCGTTCCTGCGCCAGTGGGCCGCATGCTCCGACACCGTGCCGCCCCGCACGAGTCCGAGGTCGGCTATGGCCTTCTCGACCCGCACCCGGGTGACCTCGGCGACCCGGTCGGGTCGGTTGAGGACGTGGGAGACCGTCCCCGTGGAGACCCGCGCCAGCCGCGCGACGTCGATGAGCTTCGCACCCTGGTGCCCACCCGTACGCGCTGCCCCCTGCCTCGGAAGGACGTTACGTCCTTCCGAGGCAGGGGCAAGGCGTCGCCTTCGTGCGGGCGATGTGGTCGACACCCGCGTCCGCTTCGGCGAGTACGGCGGTGAGAGCATCCCAGACGTGTCGGAGCCGTCCGCCACAACGGCCACCACCGTCCTCGACCAGGCGCTCGGCCGGCGCCCGCTGGACGACGCCCGCAGCCCGGCCCGCGCCCTGACCTGGCGCGTCCGCCGCCTCGGCGAGCGGCACGCACCGGGCCGCCGAGCACAAGCAGCCGGGGCCCGCAGCACCACGCAACGCGCCGACGCCCCGGTTCGCGCCGGAGCAGCCACGCCGTCTCCGCCGCCGGCACCGCCGGGACGGCGGCGCTGATCAAGCGGGTGCGGACAGCACTGTCAGCGCTGTCCCTGCGTGCGTCCTATGTCGCCACGGTCGCCGGGAGTTCCGGTCGGTTCGGTGGGTGGCCGGTGGTCGTGGGGAGGGTGAGGACCATGGTGAGGCCGCCGCCGGGGGTGTCCTCGGCGGTGAGGGTGCCGCCCATGACCTCGGCGAAGCCGCGGGCGACGGCGAGGCCAAGGCCGACGCCGGCGCCGCGCGGGGCGTCGCCGTAGCGCTGGAAGGGGGCGAAGATGCGGTCCTTGGCCTCGTCGGGGACGCCGGGGCCGCGGTCGACGACGCGGAGCTCGACGCGGTCGTGCAGCGCGCTCGCGGAGACGAGGACCTTCGCGCCCGGGGGGCTGTACTTGGCGGCGTTCTCGACGACGTTGGCCACGGCGCGTTCCAGCAGTCCGCGGTCGACCGCCACCATGGGCAGCGTCTCCGGGATGTCGAGGTCGATCAGCTCGTCGGGTTCCGGGACTCCGGCCAGTGCCATGGGGACGACCTCGTCGAGGTCGGTCTCGCGGATCAGCGGGGTGACGGTGCCGGTCTGCAGGCGGGACATGTCGAGCAGGTTGCCGACCAGGTGGTCGAGGCGGTCCGCGCCCTCCTCGATGGCTTCGAGGAGTTCGGCGCGGTCCTCCTCGGACCACTCCACGTCGTCGGAGCGGAGTGAGGTGACCGATGCCTTGATGCCTGCCAGGGGCGTGCGCAGGTCGTGGCTGACGGCGGCGAGGAGCGCGGTGCGGATGCGGTTGCCCTCGGCCAGGACCTTGGCCTGCCCGGCCTCCTCCTGGAGCCGTTGCCGGTCCAGGGCGACCACGGCCTGGGCGGCGAACGCGGCCAGGACGCGGCGGTCCTCGGCGGGCAGTACGCGCCCGGACAGCGTCAGGGCGATGTGGTCGCCGACCGGCATGTCGACGTCGGCGTCCTTTGGCCGGTCCACGACCGGGTCGGAGCCGACTTCGGCCACGCAGGTCCACGGGGCGGCGTCGCCTGCGCGTTCCAGGAGGGCCGCCGACTCCATGGAGAAGGTCTCGCGGACCCGTTCGAGGATCGCCTCGGGGCTGGTCTCGCCGCGCAGCACGCTGCCCGCGAGGAGGGAGAGGATCTCCGACTCGGCCCGCAGCCGCGCCGCCTGATGGGTGCGGCGGGCGGCCAGGTCCACCACGGAGGCCACCGACACCGCGACGGCGAAGAAGACCGCGATGGCGACGATGTTCTCCGGGTCGGCGATGGTCCAGGTGTGGACCGGTGGTGTGAAGTACCAGTTGAGCAGGAGCGAGCCGACGGCCGCCGAGGCCAGCGCGGGCAGCAGGCCGCCGAGCAGTGCGGCGCCCACCGTCAGCGTCAGGAAGAGCAGGACGTCGTTGATGAGGCCGGGGCCGGGTGTGATGTGGGTGAGGGTGTAGGTGAGCAGGAGGGGGCCGATGACGCCGAGCAGCCAGCCCCACAGCAGCCGGGTCCGGCCCAGCCGGGCGCCGCGCGCGATCGGGAGTCCCCGGCCCTTGCCCGCCTCGCCGTGGGTGACGAGGTGGACGTCCAGGTCGGGGCCGGAATCGCGGGCCACGGTGGCGCTCACGCCGGGCCCGAAGGCGTACTGCCATCCCTTGCGCCGTGAGACGCCGAGCACGATCTGGGTGGCGTTGACGCCGCGCGCGAAGTCGAGGAGCGCGGCGGGGACATCGTCGCCGACGACGTGGTGGAATGTGCCGCCCAGGTCCTCGACGAGGGTGCGCTGGACAGCGAGTTCCTTGGGTGAGGCGGCGGTCAGTCCGTCGCTGCGGGCGATGTAGACGGCCAGGACCTCGCCGCCCGCGCCCTTCTCCGCCAACCGCGCCGCACGCCTGATCAGCGTACGGCCCTCGGGTCCGCCGGTCAGTCCGACGACGATGCGCTCGCGGGCCTGCCAGGTGGAGCGGATGCCGTGCTCGCCCCGGTACTGGTGGAGGTATTCGTCGACCCGGTCGGCCACCCACAGCAGGGCCAGCTCGCGCAGCGCGGTGAGGTTGCCGGGGCGGAAGTAGTTGGACAGGGCCGCGTCGACCTTGTCGGGCTTGTAGATGTTGCCATGGGCCATGCGGCGGCGCAGCGCTTCCGGGGACATGTCGACCAGCTCGATCTGGTCGGCGCGCCGCACGACCTCGTCGGGCACGGTCTCCTGCTGCCGGACGCCGGTGATCGATTCGACGACGTCGCCGAGGGATTCGAGGTGCTGGATGTTGACGGTCGACACGACGTCGATGCCCGCGGCGAGCAGTTCCTCCACGTCCTGCCAGCGTTTGGCGTTGCGCGAGCCGGGGACGTTCGTGTGCGCCAGTTCGTCCACCAGGGCCACCTGAGGGTGGCGTGCGAGGACCGTGTCGGTGTCCATCTCGGTGAACCGCGCGCCCCGGTACTCCAGCTCCCGGCGCGGGATCTGTTCCAGTCCGCTCAGCATCACCTCGGTGCGCGGGCGGTCGTGGTGCTCCACGACCGCGACCACGCAGTCCTTGCCGCGTTCGATGCGGCGGTGGGCCTCGGAGAGCATCGCGTACGTCTTGCCGACGCCCGGTGCGGCGCCGAGGTAGATCCGGAGCTTGCCGCGTGCCATGTGTGTCGTCTCTTCGTGTCTGTGTCCGTGCCCGGACGTGGGCGTCATGCCTCGAAGCGGTAGCCCATGCCCGGCTCGGTGATCAGGTAGCGGGGATGGGCGGGGTCCGCTTCCAGTTTGCGACGTAGTTGCGCCATGTAGACGCGCAGGTAGTTGGTCCTGTTGCTCTGGGAAATGCCCCACACCTCCTGGAGGAGCTGTTTCTGGGTGATGAGGCGGCCGGGGTTGGTGACCAGGATCTCCAGCAGATGCCATTCGGTGGGGGTGAGGCGAACGCCGCGGTCGTCTCGCACGACCCTCTTGGCCACCAGGTCGATCGTGAAGTCGGGGGTGGTGACGAGGGTCGTCTCGGGGGTGAGGGGTGCGTCCGCGCTCCGGCGGACGGCGGCGCGCAGCCGGGCCAGCAGCTCGTCCATGCCGAAGGGTTTGGTGATGTAGTCGTCGGCGCCCGCGTCCAGGGCCGCGACCTTTTCACCGGAGGCGGCGCGGGCGGACAGTACCAGGATCGGTACGCGGGTCCACCCGCGCAGCCCCTTGATCACGTCGACGCCGTCCATGTCGGGCAGCCCCAGATCCAGGACCACGACGTCCGGCTGGCGGGCGGCTGCCAGCCGCAGCGCGGTGACGCCATCGGGGGCGGCATCCACGTCGTACTGCCGGGCCCGCAGATTGATCATGAGGGCTCGTACGAGCTGTGGATCGTCCTCGACCACCAGCACCCGCGTCATCGGCGTGCGGCCTTCCTGTGTTCTCCGTCGTTTCGGTGTGATTGTGCTCTTCGGGACCGGCGAACCGTGAATCCTCACGGTCCGCCGGCCCCTCCCGGTCCGTAAGGACCTCCGTAAGGACCTCCGTAAGGACCTCCGTAAGGACCTCCGTAAGGACCTCCGTAAGGACCTCCGGACCTCCGGACCTCCGTAAGACCATCAGTGTCTGGCCAGCTTCGTCAGGGCGATGTTCAGCTCCAGCACGTTGACGCGCGGCTCGCCCATGAAGCCCAGAGCACGGCCGTCCGTGTGGTCGCGCACCAGCCTGCGCACCTGGGCGGCGGGCAGCCTGTTCACCCTGGCGACACGGTCGATCTGGATACCGGCGTAGGCCGGGGAGATGTCCGGGTCGATCGCGGACGCCGAGCCGGTGACCGCGTCGGCGGGCACTCGCGACTCCGGTACGGCATTGAAGGCGGCGACCTGCGCCCTGGCGGCCTCGACTCTCTTCACCAACCTCGGGTCGCTCGCGCCGAGCTGGCTGGAGCCGGTGGACAGTGGGTCGTAGGCGCTGTTGGAGGGGCGGGGCTGGAAGTACTTCGGGTCGGGCTTGTCGGTGCCGGGCAGGTTCCAGTTCTGGCCGATCAGTTCGGAGCCGACCTCCTTGCCGTCGACCTTCACCAGCGAGCCGTTGGCCTTGTGCTGGAAGGCGGCCTGGCCGATGCCGGTGACGAGCAGCGGGTAGACGACGCCGGTGAGGACGGTGAGGACGAGCAGCATGCGCAGCGCGGCCCCCACCATGCGGGCTGAATTCGCGAAAGAAGTGTTCATGTCCTTCACCCGACGCCGGGGATGAGCGTGATGAGCAGGTCGATGAGCTTGATGCCGATGAACGGCACCACGAGGCCGCCGAGGCCGTAGACGGCCAGGTTGCGGCGGAGCATCTTGTCCGCGCTCATCGGCCGGTACCGGACGCCCTTCAGGGCCAGCGGCACCAGGGCGATGATGATCAGAGCGTTGAAGATCACCGCGGAGAGGATCGCCGACTCCGGCGAGGCCAGGCCCATGATGTTGAGCTTGTCGAGCGACGGGTACGCCACCGCGAAGATCGCCGGGATGATCGCGAAGTACTTCGCGACGTCGTTGGCGATGGAGAACGTGGTCAACGCGCCCCGGGTGATCAGCAGTTGCTTGCCGATCTCGACGACCTCGATGAGCTTGGTCGGGTTCGAGTCGAGGTCGACCATGTTGCCGGCCTCCTTGGCGGCCGACGTGCCCGTGTTCATGGCGACACCGACGTCCGCCTGGGCGAGCGCCGGGGCGTCGTTGGTGCCGTCACCGGTCATCGCGACGAGCTTGCCGCCCGCCTGCTCCCGCTTGATGAGGGCCATCTTGTCCTCGGGAGTGGCCTCGGCGAGGAAGTCGTCGACGCCCGCCTCCTCCGCGATGGCCTTCGCGGTGAGCGGGTTGTCACCGGTGATCATGATCGTCTTGATGCCCATGCGGCGCAGCTCCTCGAACCGCTCGCGCATGCCTTCCTTGACGACGTCCTTGAGGTGGATGACGCCCAGGACACGGGCACCCTCGGTGTCCTCGACCGCCACGAGCAGCGGAGTGCCGCCGGCCTCGGAGATGGTGTTCGCCAGCTTCTCGGCCTCGTCGCGAACCTGGCCGCCCCGCTCGCGCACCCAGGCGACGACCGACCCCGACGCGCCCTTGCGGATCCTGCGGCCGCCGACGTCCACGCCCGACATACGGGTCTGGGCGGTGAACTCGATCCACGTGGCGTGCTCCAGCTCGCCCTGGTGTCGCTCGCGCAGCCCGTACTTCTCCTTGGCCAGGACGACGACGGAGCGGCCCTCGGGCGTCTCGTCGGCGAGCGAGGAGAGCTGCGCGGCGTCGGCGACCTCGGCCTCGGTGGTGCCGCGTACGGGGACGAACTCGGCGGCCTGACGGTTGCCGAGGGTGATGGTGCCGGTCTTGTCGAGCAGCAGCGTGGACACGTCGCCCGCGGCCTCGACGGCGCGGCCGGACATGGCCAGTACGTTGCGCTGTACGAGGCGGTCCATGCCCGCGATGCCGATGGCGGAGAGCAGGGCGCCGATCGTGGTCGGGATCAGGCAGACCAGGAGCGCGGCCAGCACGACCAGGGAGGTCTGGTCGTCGGCGCCCGCGTAGATGGCGAACGGCTTCAGCGTGACCACGGCCAGCAGGAAGACGATGGTGAGGGACGCCAGGAGGATGTTGAGGGCGATCTCGTTGGGCGTCTTCTGCCGGGCGGCGCCCTCGACCAGGTTGATCATGCGGTCGATGAACGTCTCGCCGGGCTTCGTCGTGATCTTGATGACGATGCGGTCGGAGAGGACCTTCGTGCCGCCGGTGACGGCCGAGCGGTCGCCGCCGGACTCGCGGATGACGGGGGCCGACTCGCCGGTGATGGCCGACTCGTCGACGGACGCCACGCCCTCTACGACGTCACCGTCGCCGGGGATGATGTCGCCCGCCTCGCAGACGACACGGTCGCCGATCTTCAGATCCGTCCCAGGGACCTGCTCCTCGGTCGTGCCGTCGGTGGCCAGCCGACGCGCCACGGAGTCCGTCTTGGCCTTGCGCAGGGTGTCCGCCTGCGCCTTGCCGCGGCCCTCGGCGACGGCCTCGGCCAGGTTGGCGAAGATCACCGTCAGCCACAGCCAGGCTGCGATGGTCCAGCCGAACCAGTCGCCCGGGTTCTCGACCGCGAGCAGCGTGGTGGCCACCGAGCCGACCAGCACCACGAACATGACCGGCGACTTGGCCATCACCCGCGGGTCCAGCTTGCGGAAGGCGTCCGGCAGCGAGGTCCACAGCTGCTGAGGGTCGAACAGGCCGCCGCCGATCCGGTCCCGCTGCTCCTTGTGCCCGGTGGGCACGTCCGCGTGCGGGGCGAGAGGCGCGGTGTTCGGAGTGGTCGAGGTGGCGGAGGGAGCCGACGTGGCGGAGGGAGCCGATGTGGCGGGAGGAGTGGGAGGCGTCTGGGACACGGTGTTCTCTCGGTCCTCTTGGTTCTGCTTCTTGATGTCGGCGGTCATGACGCCAGCCCTTCGGCGAGCGGCCCGAGCGCGAGGGCCGGGAAGAAGGTCAGACCGGTGATGATCACGATGGCGCCGACGAGCAGCCCGGTGAACAGCGGCTTCTCGGTACGCAGAGTGCCCGCGGTGGCGGGGATCGGCTTCTGCTCGGCCAGCGAACCGGCGAGCGCGAGCACGAACACCATCGGCAGGAACCGGCCGAGTAGCATGCACAGCCCGAGCATCGTGTTGTGGTACGTGGTGTCGGCGCCGAAGCCCGCGAAGGCGGAACCGTTGTTGTTGCTCGCCGACGTGTACGCGTACAGGACCTCGGAGAAGCCGTGCGCCCCGTGGTTGGTCATGGACGGCACGCCCTTGCCCAGCGCCATGGCGAGCGCGGTGCCGGTCAGGACGAGGGCCGGGGTGATCAGGATGTAGCAGGCGGCCAGCTTGATCTCGCGGGAGCCGATCTTCTTGCCCAGGTACTCGGGCGTGCGCCCCACCATCAGCCCGGCGATGAACACCGCGATGACCGCCATGACCAGCATCCCGTACAGGCCGGAGCCGACGCCGCCGGGCGCGATCTCGCCGAGCATCATGCCCAGGAGCAGGACGCCGCCGGACAGGCCCTGGAAGGAGTCGTGGAAGGAGTCGACGGACCCGGTCGAGGTCATGGTCGTGGAGACGGCGAACAGGGACGAGTTCCCCTCGCCGAACCGCTGCTCCTTGCCCTCCATCGAGCCGCCCGCGAGCTGCGAGGCGGTGCCGGGGTGGGCGTACTCCAGCCACGTCACGGCGACGAGGGCGGCCAGCCAGATGACGCCCATCGCGGCGACGATCGCGTAGCCCTGCCTGGCCGAGCCGACCATGGTGGCGAAGGTGCGCGGCAGCGAGAACGGGATCACCAGCAGCAGGAAGATCTCCAGCCAGTTGGTGAAGCCGTCGGGATTCTCGAAGGGGTGCGCGGAGTTGGCGTTGAAGTAGCCGCCGCCGTTGGTGCCGATGTCCTTGATGGCCTCCTGGGAGGCGACGGCACCGGGGCTGATGGACTGCTTGTCACCGGTGAGCGTGGTGACCGTGTGGATGTCGCCGAAGTTCTGGATGGCGCCGCACGCGATCAGGACCACGGCCGCGACCACCGAGAGAGGGATCAGGATCCGGATGGTGCCGCGCACCAGGTCCGCCCAGAAGTTCCCCAGGCCGCCGGTGCGCGAGCGCGCGAAGCCGCGCACCAACGCCACGGCGACGGCGATACCGACGGCCGCCGAGACGAAGTTCTGCACGGCCAGACCCATGGTCTGGGTGACATGGCTCATGGCGGTCTCGCCCGCGTACGACTGCCAGTTCGTGTTGGACACGAAGGAGGCGGCCGTGTTGAACGCCTGGTCCGGGGAGACCGGCTTGAAGCCGAGCGACAGCGGCAGCTTGTCCTGGACTCGCTGCACCAGGTACAGGAAGAGCACGCCGACCGCGGAGAAGGCGAGCACCCCGCGCAGGTACACGGGCCAGCGCATCTCCGTGTCCGGGTTGGCGCCGACGGCGCGGTAGATCCAGCGCTCCACCCGCAGGTGCTTCTTGGAGCAGTACACGGCGGCCATGTGGTCGCCGAGGGGACGGTGCACCAGAGCGAGCGCGCCTGTCAGCGCGACGACCGTGAGCACGTCAGCAAGAACGGGGCTCATGGTGCGGCTCAGAACCTCTCCGGGAAGATCAGGGCGAGGGCGAGGTAGCCCAGCAGGGCGACGGCCACGACGAGGCCGGCGATGTTCTCGGCGGTCACAGCCTCGTCACCCCCTTGGCGATGACGACCACGAGCGCGAAGACCGCGATCGTGCCGATGACGAAGGCCACGTCGGCCATCGGAACTCCTGGATGAGGTGCGAATCGAAGGGATCTGACCGACCCAGCGAACACGCCGTCCTGATCCGGATCTACGCCCCTTAACGGCATCCATACGCCGCTCCCGGCCGCTTTGACGCACCCCATACGCGGGAACGCGCCGCGGCGCCGTTGCTCCACCTGCGTTGCTCGGCTGTCAGGACCACCCGTGTCAGGTCCGGCCGAACCGGCGGTGTCAGGGGCTCGAACGGCGGACTCAGCCGGCGCCTCGGTGGCGGCCGGATCGGTCTCGGCAGGAGGAAGGGGGTCCGTTGTACGCGGCTCCCGTTGCGCCGGGGCGCCGGGCAACGGTGGCGCAGAGGGAATGGCCGGAACCCGGCCGGGAAAGCGGGGAGGCGTATCCCGCAAAGGCGATCTCGCCCGGTTCGGTGTCAAGGACGTCATCGCTGCCGGCACGGTCGGGGAGTTCGATGGCCCTCCGCTGCCGCAACCGCTCGGAATCGGATCGGAAGCGGTTGGTGGGTACCGGAGGAAGCGTCCGGCGTGGTCTCGTGGACAGCGGTGGGGCCGGGCGAGGCGGCGCGAGGCACGGGTGGCGGAGTGCGGCCGCGAGGGGGGAGCAACTATGCGGAGCAGCAAGCCGGTTCAGGGGCCAGGGCCGAGCCGCTGCTCGGCCCCACCGCAGCCGTCAGTCCGTCGCGTGCAGGCCGGGCACGGTCTCCTGGAAGCGCCGCTCCACCGGAGTCAGGTCGGTCCTGGCCAGTTCCTGGGGCCGGACGACGATCCGGAGCTCGGGTGCCAGAGCGGGGTGCTCGCGGCAGGCGTCGATGAACGAGTCCACGATCAGGGCGACCAGCTGGCCCCGGTCCAGATCCGTGATCCGGGCCAGCCCGGACCCGATCAGCGGCACGGCGACCGGCTTGAACAGGCCGTGCACCGCCACCGCCGCCCACACATTGTCCAGACTCCGCCGCAGGTCCTCGCAGTTGGACCTGGCGACCAGATCGTTCCCGAGCCTCGAATAGGCGGTGGCGAACACCCGGCGGCCGTCGACCGGCAGCATCACGGTGGTGCCCACCGGGTAGCGCACCCGTCGGCCGAGCGGCTTGGACCGCACGTTCTCGGTGCCCACCGCTTTCACCGTGCGCAGCCCCGCCCGCAGCTTGCCGTCCAGCAGGCGGCGCCGCCCCGCGAACACCCGGTCGACGAGCTGGCTCTGTACGCTCTCGCGGCTGATCACGAGGTCTTCGGAGTTCTCCGTGTCGAACGTGTCCGAGAAGCCGACCACCAGATTGGCGTCCACCTGGTCGAACAGATCCCCGCGTATCAGCACCACTTCCGCGCGTCGGCCGGGCAACGGCACCCGGTGCCGCAACAGTTCGTCTCCGTGCCGGGCCCGCAGTTCCGCGCGCAGAGCGTCGAGGGCCCGTGCGGCCTCGACGTCGTCGGGATGCTCGTGGGCGATCAGTTCGGCCACCGGAAGGGCGAGCTCCGGGCGACCCAAGTCGGTCTGTACGCGGACCAGTTCGCGGCGGGCGGTGTTCTGCAGGGCGGTCAGGCGGCGGATGAACGACGTCGCGAACCCCTCGCCGTTCACCTCGGCCAGCGGCCTGCCGCGTACCAGGGACAACGCCTCGGCCAGTTGGTGCGCGGCGGTGGCCGGCGGGGCGAGCAGAGCCTCGCTGACGATCGCGGTGAACCGCGAACTGTCCAGTTCCTCCGGCCGCAGAACCAGACGGTAGGCCGTCTCCGAGCCCTGTGCCGTCACCTGCTGCTCGGTGCGCAGCACATGGGCACCCGAACTGCCCGCGCCCGAACGGTCACCCGGCGCCAGCACCCGCCGCAGCTCCAGCACCCGCTTCTGCACTTCGTTGCGGTTGCGCTGGTCCAGATGGCGTGGTTCGTCCGCGAGCCCCCACACGTCGCGCCGGAGCTGCCGCACCGGCACCGCCTCGCCCTCGGCCGCCACCAGACGGACCAACAGCCGTACGGTCAGGGGCGTCAGCCTGACGGCAGCCCCGTCGACCTCGAGCTGGACCGGCCCCAGAACCTTCACCCGGATACGCGCTCTCGCACCGGCCATCCGCGTCGCCCCCCGGCGATTGTGCGTCACTCTGCGTAAGCCTTGGTGACTGGCAGATTATCATGATGCCTTGGAGAAACCATGTATCCGGGTGATTCCAACGGTTCGGGCCCGGCCGGCGGGGCGCTGCGGTCCGGCGGCGTCTCGTGGCCGCGCCGCCTGGCGCGTTCGTGGTGGCCGCGTGGTGTGCGACGCGCCCGGCAGGTCTTCGTGCGCGACACCATGGTGGCGTTCGGCGGGCTCTCCGCGGTGCTCCAGGTCGTGGGCCCGTTCGTACCCCACAGCGGTTCCGGCGCAGTCGTCGGACTGTCCGTGGGCACCTGCCTGGCCTGGGGGCTGCTGCGGGCCCGCCCGATCACCCGGGTGCGGCAGGTGTTCCGGCGGCCCGCCATGACGGTGGTCGTCGAGACGGGCGACGTGTTCGACCGGCCCGCCCACCTCGTCGTCGGGTTCTGCGACACTTTCGACACCCTGTCGGCGGGCGGACGGGTCATCAACGACGACAGTGTGCAGGCACAGTTGCTGGACCGCCGCTACGGCGGTGACACGCGCCGCCTGGACGCGGAGCTGGACGCGGCGCTCGCGTCGGTCCGGCCCGTCGCCCGGGAGGCGCGCTCGGACAAGCCGCTCGGCAAGCTCGACCGCTACCCGGTCGGCACGGTCGCGGTGCTGGGCGCCCGGCCCCGGCTGGTGTTCGGCGTGGCCTACAGCCGGATCGGCGACGACTACGTGGCGTCGTCGGGCGTGGACGACCTGTGGCGGGGGCTGGGCGGTCTGTGGCGTGCGCTGCGCGCGCACGCTCAACTCGACCGGGTCGACATGCCGTTGGTGGGGTCGGGACTCGCCCGGATCGGCTACCTCGACCGGGACAGTCTGCTCCGGCTGATCCTGGTGTCCTTCGTGGCCAGCTCCCGGGAGGCCGCGGTCTGCCGCGAACTGCGCCTGGTCGTCCGGCCCGGCGAGCTGGACGGCGTCGACATGCGCGAACTCGCCGCGTTCCTGGACGCCCTGGCTACGAGCCCGGACCAGTAGTGCCTGCGGGGATCCCGATCCTGTTGCCGCGCGCATCACCGGCGGCGCCCCGGGCCTGGTCCCGGTCCTGTTGCCGGGCCTCTTTCCATGCCTGTTCCCGGCCCTCTTCCTTCCCGGCCCTGTGCCGATGCCCGGGTCTGCCGTTGGGTGCCCGGTGGTTGGTTCCCCGCCCCGCGCCCCGCCCCGCGCCCCGCCCCGCGTGCCCGCGCGGAGGGGGCGGAAGGCTCATGGCCTCCCGCCCCTTTCCTCCGCGCCTCCGTGCCTCCGTGCCTCAGGCCTGTCGGTGGTAAGCCGACAGGTTCCTGAAGTACGAGGTCTCCCGCCAGTCCTGCCGGGTGTCGTCGAGGTCGCACTCGGCCACCTTGAGCCGTTCGACGATCTTCGACACGGATGCCAGGGAACCGTCGAAGCGGATCACGTTGCGGCCCGCGAGGTCCGCCGCGGGCCGTACCTCGCCGACCTCCACGATCACCGTCCGCTCCGGGTAGGCCATCAAGGCCATACCGAGTTCGATCAGCACGTTCTGCCGGGGCTGGCCGGTGAACTGGGTTTCGTAGGGCTGCTCCCGGTCGCCCAGCAGGTGCGGGTGGAGCTTGGCGACGTCGTCCGGTGTGAGCAGCACGAGCGCGGCCTGGGCCTGCGACAGCGCCTTCTCGACGACCTCGCCGAGGAACGGAGTGGCCCCGTGGGTGGCCCGTACCAGCCGCTCCCACTCCAGCGGGCGCAGGTCGAGCCGGCGCAGCAGCCCGAACATGGCCAGGCGGACCTCCTCGTCACGGCCGTGCACGACGAAGACGCTGCGACTGCGTGCGTAGGACGCGCGGGCCGCCTCCTGCTCGGCGGCGGCCTGTGCGCTCTCCTGCTCCCGGTCCGGCTGGGGGGTGTTGTAGACGTGGTAGCCGAACCCGCTGGCCCCGTCGCCGAGGATGTTCTGGTTGTTCTCGCCGAAGGTGTGGCCCTGGCTCATGTCACTTCCCCGTCTTTCCTGACGAACCGCCCGCTGGGGGCTGGTAGTTGTAGCCGAAGTTGCTGTTCCCGCTGCCGAAGACGTTCTGGCTGTTGTCTCCGAGCAGGATGTTGGTCTGTGCGCGGTCGTGCTCGGCGAGGTCCACGTCGTGCTCGTCGAGGAAGGCGCGGACGTTCTCCAGCAGGCGGCGCTCGATGATCTGCATGTACTTCACCGCGTCGGCCTGCTGGAAGAAGTGGTGGAAGGTCTCGCTGGTGGCGAGTTCCCTGACGCTGGTCAGCGCGCCACAGTTGAGCCAGCGGTTGACGTACCGCCCGAGCCGGAACTCGCTGGAGTCCACCGTCCGCAGCCTCAGGAAGACCGTGGCCGCCCTCCTGGCCCTCCTGGCGCGCCAGGGCCGGATCCACGGGACGGCCCACGACGGCAGGAACCGCTCCGGGATCAGCCACAGCGGCATCAGCCACAGCCCCACCCACCAGCGGACCGCGCTGGTGAGCATGTCCCAGGCCACCCGTACCGCGAGCAGCCAGTCCATGGCGGCGGGCAGCTGGTCCACCAGGTGGAAGTCCTCGACGAGGGGCCCGAGCACGTACGTGTAGAACTCGGTGTGCAGGGTGCTGCCCCTGAGGTCGAAGCCCACGTAGATCGTGGTCACCAGTTCCTCGTCCCACGACCCGACCCGTATGCACAGGTACTCGCGGGCAGCGTCGTAGTCCTCCCGCCAGTGGAGCGCGGGGAGGTCCTCCACGCTGGGCAGGATCGACCAGCCGGCCTTCGTGGAGCGATCGCGGGTGCGGATCGCGGTGGTGTAGCGGCGCCGTTCGACGGTCAGCCCGTTGATCCGCCCGTCCGGGCCGGTCTCGTCGCGCAGGTCGGCGGCCATGCGGGCGGCGACCTCGCGGGTGATCTCGGTCACGTCGAACGGGATGACGTCCCTGCGCTCGACGGTGTCGAGGTCGGGCAGGGAGCCGTCCTTGGGTTTGCGCGCCGTGATCCGTGTCCTCGGCGCGCCGAGCAGCAACTGCGCGTTCGCCCAGTCGTTCAGCGGAACGCCCGCGCCGACGAACGGCTGGTAGCCGCCGTAGAAGACCAGCCCGCCACGGCTGGCCTGCTCGTGGTCGATCTTGTGGGCGAGGGCCCCGGTCAGCTTGGCGTGTGCGGGGCAGGCGCCGTCGAAGCCACCGTCGGCGCCGTCCTCACGCAGCCGTGTCATGAGGATGTGCAGGGTCACGATCCTGCGCAGGTAGGCCGCTGCCCACGGCACCCAGAACAGGCCGATCACGGCGAGGGCCGGACTGAGCGCTCCGTTGCCCGACAGCACCAGGACCAGGGCCATCCCGCCCAGGGCGACCCCCCACTGGATACGGCGCAGGCGGCGCGCGGCGAGGGCGTGGGCGAGGACCGACACGGCGTCGTAGCCGTAGGAGGGCGCGACGACCCGGTGCCGCATCTTCAGCAGCACCCGGATCACGTCGCGGCGGTAACCGGGATCGAGGTAGGTGCCCGCCGACAGCAGCCGGGTGGCCCTGGTGCGGGCGTACTGCCGGGGCTGCGGTGGCTTCGGCGGTGGTGAGCTGGGAGGAGACGGGTGAAGTAGGTTGGTGGTCATGGTGATTCAGCGCTCCGCTCAGGAAGGCGCGCACCGCTGCGGACGCGCCCGGGTGGATGTCAGCCGGTCTGGGTGGCCGTGCCGCTGGTGATCTCGCCGTCGCGGACGGTGTAGGTGGCGTCGTAGGAGTGCGTCGTGCCGTCCGTCTGGAGGGCCTTGATGGTCAGTCGCACCTTGGTGCCCTTCACGGACACGGTGCCGATGGTGTCCTGCTCGGTGGTGCTGTAGCCCGAGACGAAGGTGTTGTAGTCGGAGTCGAGGTTCTTGCCGCCGAGCGCCCAGGCGGTGCGGTAGTCGTGGGCGTTGAGCGCCGCGAAGTAGGCGGTGACGACGTCGCGCGGTCCTTTGCCGGTGCTCGGGCCCGTGCCGGTGGTGGCGGCCGTGTCGCCCGCGGTGGCGGAGGCGGTGTCCGGCGGGTAGGTGGAGCCGCCGTCGGCGTAGCCGCTGCCGCCGTAGACGTCGGTCGTGGCCGCTCCGGGCGTGGTGGCGTACGGGTCCGGTGGTGTGCCGGTGTCGCCGTAGGGCCCCGAGGGCACGGTCGGGGACGCGTAGCCGGTCGGGTCCGTCGCTCCTCCGCCTCCGTCTCCGCCTCCACCTCCACCTGCGGTGTCCGAGACGCCTGAGCCGCTGTAGTTCGATCCGTCATAGCCGGGTCCCGGGCCTGGGCCGGATGTGCCGGAACCGCCGGCCGCGCCGCCGATCAGAGCCGCCAGCAAGGCGAGCAGCAGGGGCGTGGCGATGACCACGAGCCCCCAGGTCCGGGCCGGGCCGCCCGGTGGTATCAGCCCCGGGGCGCGGTACGAGGGCGGCTCCAGGGGGATGGACGGCGGATCCGGACGCTTGGCGCGCGGAGTGGTTCCTGGATCGGTCATGGGGTTCTCCAGCGGTCGCGGCAGTGCGCCGCCCCCGCCCCGGCCGCCCTCGCGGCGACCCGTCCGGTGCGTACGCGCCCGACGGGCCTGCCATGGCCGGCGGTCGACAAGGGGTGAGGAAAGGCGATTGACGCTTCCGATGGCACCAGCGGCGCCGCTTCCGCGGCCAGAACCGGCCCGCTTCCGAACCGCTTCCGGCCCGCTCCGGCGGGCCGAGGCCGCAGTTGGCGGGGAACTGCCTCGGACCGTGATCGGTCGACTGAATCCACGTGCCCATGTGCCCACGTGCCCATGTGCCCACGTGCCCACGTGCGCAAGGTGCTGGAGGAGCTCGCGCGGCGTGGCGGCCGTTTGAGCCACGGGCGGAGACTGCGCGTCGCGCCGGAGTTCATCACCATGGAGGTATGTCGAAACAGTCGGGGCAACAGCAAGGGGCGGGTCGCCGGGCCGGTCAGGGTGCTCGAAGTTTCGGGCGGGCCGGGGCACGCGGGCCGCTGTCGGCGCTCGGCTCGCGCGAGGGCGGTGAGATCCGCGTCGGCGGCCGTGCCCCCGCCCACGGCCTCTCCCGGCCGGTGCTCTGCCGCCGGCGGCGGCCGTGCCGGAGACGGCGGACAGGCTCGCCGGTGTGCTCGTGAGTGACGGCTACCTTCCCTGGCTGGGCGTGCCGCTGCAGCACGGCCCGTGGGTCGCCGCGCTCGCGGCGTTCGCCGTGACGCCCGGGGGTCTTTGGGTGTTGGCGCTGGTGCTCGAGCGGCGCCTGATGGGGTTTCGTACGGGGTTCGTGGCGGTGCTGGTCGGCGACCCCTTGCTGGCCGTGGCGGTCGGTGTCGGGGTGTGGCGGACCGGTTCGGTGCTGCCTGGCGCGGGCGCCGGTGGGGGCGGGGGGCCGGGCGGGCCCACGGGGCCGTGGTGGGGGCTTGCCTTCGGCGCCGGCTGGTTGTGCTTCGGCGCCGTGCAGTGGTGGGGCGAGCTGCGCGGGGGGTTCTTCACCCGTCGGCAGGCTGTCGCCCCGACCAAGATCTGGCACCAACTGGTCGTCTACCCACTGCTCGGCTACTGGCTGTGGACGGCCGGGCTCGGCGGGCTCCTCGCGCCCGGGGCACGCCCCGCCGATGTCGCGGGGCGCGTGCTGATCGTGGGCTGCGTCGGCGGGTGGCTGCTGATCAACGGCTACGACCGGCGCCGCCCGAAGCTGGGGCACCCCCCGTACGACTGGCGGCGGCTGCGGCCCGTCGCCCCGCCCTGGCCACCGGCCTCCGTCACCCTGCGCGCCTATCAGCACGCGGAGAGCGGTGGCAGCGGGGGCGTTCGCTCCGGTGGCGGCCCGCCGTGAGCGACGTCGGTGGCCCGCCGTGAGCAACGTCGGCGGCCCGTTGTGAACGTGTCGGTGGCCCGCGGCGGGGCGGCGGAGATTGCCTCGGACTGTGATCGGTCCGAGGCAATCCCGTTGCTCCGCCACTCCGTCCGGCGCCCGGCGCCCGGCGCCGCGAGCCGCCCGGTCGGCGGGCCGAACCACTACCGACAGGGCGGAGGGGCACCGGTCGTGCGAGGGTTCACCGCTCGTGCGAGCGAGGAGACTCAGGGGCGGGTGTTCGCCGAGTGCATCGACTTGACGGCGTCCGCGATGTCGCGTTCGTAGAGTCCCAGCTTGGGCTTCAGCACGAGCGCCTTGTCACCGAGCGGGAAGTTCAGCGTGGCGGCGTTCGGCATGTGATCGCCGTCGGCCAGCACGTCCATCTGGTTGATGTTTCGCGCGGCTCCGACGGTCGCTCCGCTCGGGTCGAGGTCGATGACGGCGTAGACGGTGTGCCCGGCGTAGACGGGCGAGGCGGGCGGGCCGCCGAGGCCGCCCGGGATCAGAGGCTTGATCGCCAGGTTGCCGTTCGTCTCCTTCGCGTTCTGAAGCGCGACCAGCGGGAAGTAGCTGAGGCCACAGGAGCGCGCCCCTTTGTTGTGGACCTCGATCACCCGCTGGGACGGTGCGGCCGAACGGCGGACCACGTGCACCGAGAGCTGCTGCGGGGTGCAGGGGTGCTTGTAGGCGTAGCCGTCGCTCGTCGCGTAACCGTCCGAAGCGCTGGTGTGGCCGGCGCCGCCGGCCTTGCCCTTACCACCGGTGCCGCCCGACCGACCGGTCTTGCCACCGGCACCGTCGCTGCTGGCGCTGACCGCCTTGCCCGTCCCGCCGACGCCGCTCGTGCCGCCTGTGCCGTCGCTGTGCGACGAGGCGGACGGTGCGGAGGCCGACCGGCCCGACGTGTCCCCAGCCGGGCCGGCGACGCTGGAGGAGCCGGCCGCGGGACCGGAAGCGACGGATGAGGGGGAGGCGCTGCTCGCCGCCCCGGGGGTGCCCGACTGGCATGCGGTGAGCGCGAGCGCTCCGAGGGTGAGGACGGCGGCGGACGTGAGGCCGGACTTCATCGACCGGGTGAACGTGAGGGCGGACTTCATCGACATGGCGAGTGACCTTCGCTGTGGGAGTCGGCTGGCTTGCGTCACTACCGTCGGACCTGGTCCGTCCCGGATGCCACAGTCTCGCGACAGTCAGGGACGCTGGAACGTTCCAGCCCCTGTGAGCTGCGATGATGACATTGCCTGGAACGGTCGTGCGGGACGAGGGGAGCGTGGCGTGGCCACACATGTCGAAGATTTCGCCACGATGCTGCGCGCGCTGAAAGAGCGCTCGGGGCGCAGCTATGGGCAACTCGCCACCCGTCTGCACGTCAGTACCTCCACGCTGCACCGCTACTGCAACGGCGCGGCCGTGCCCACCGACTACGCCCCGGTGGAGCGCCTCGCGCGTCTGTGCGGGGCGGGCCCGGAGGAACTGGTGACGTTGCACCGACGCTGGCTGCTGGCGGACGCGGCCCGTCGGGACTCCGCGCGGCCCACGGCGGAACCGGCGCCCGCGCGGCCGACCGGTGAACCGGAGTCCGTACGGCGGGCGGGAGAGCCCGCGCCCGCCCGGACGGCGGGGGAAACAGGGGAAACAGGGGAAACAGAAGCCGATCAGGCGAACGCACCCGCCACACCCACGGGTGAGCCGGGGGCGACTGAGGCACCCGGAAATCCCTGGACGTCCGGGCTGTCCGATGAGCCGAAGGAGGCACCGGAAGCGTCAGTGATGTCGAGCGCACCGGAGGACCGGGGGGTATCCGGGACATCCCGGGTGTCCGGGACGCTTGAGGCACCCAAGGCGCTTGAGGCGCTCGAAACGATCGGCACGCTGAAGGCCGGGACCGCGCGGGGGCCGCGTGAACGGGAAGGGGCTCGGGGGTGGCCCCGGAAGTCGAGGCGGTCCGTGCTCGTTCTCGGTGCCGCCGCCGTCGCCACCGTCGCGGCCGTCGCCGCCCTTCCGTTCGCGCTCCACAACAAAGACGCCGCGCATGCCGAGGACACCGGAACCACCGCCCCGCTCGCGCTGCGCGCCTCGGCGGGCGCGACCGGCCGGGCGACGGGTGAGACGCCCCCGGCGCCCGCCGGGACCGTATCCGCTTCGCCGGGGCGGTCCCCGGCCGGCGCCTCCGGCACCTCCGGCGCCACGGCCGGGCCCTCGGCCGCCACCGGCTCGCCCACCGCCACGGCGACCAGCGCCGGCGGCGACGGGAAGCCGCCCATCACGGTCGCCGTGCTCAACGACAACTGGGACACGCAGTGCGGCCAGTGGTTCATGATGCCGCGAAAGCCCGGCAAGGTCCCTCCGCCGCCGTCGCTGGAGCAGACGGACGCGTGGGCCTCGGCTCTCGGCGGGGTCCCGGGCGGGCATCTGCGCCTACAGCTCACCGTGCAGAGCACGACCGGGGAGCCGGTCGTGCTGAACGCGCTCTACGCGCACGTGATGAGCAGCAGACCCGCGCCGCGCGGGAACGCCTTCACTCCCGGTTCCGGCTGCGGCGGTGGGCTCGACCCGGCGTCGTTCGCCGTGGATCTCGACGCGACGGTGCCGCGCACCAGTCCGGTGGCGGGCTATGTCGGGAGCGGCGTGAAGAAGAAGGTGACGGACTTCCCCTACCAGGTCTCGGCCGGCGACCCCCAGGTTCTGAACGTGGACGCGAGGACCGGGGGCCAGGACGTCAGTTGGTACCTGGTGCTGTCCTGGACGAGCGGCACACGCAGTGGCCTGTTGCCGATCAAGGCCGACGGGCGGCCCTTCCGCACCGTCGGTCTCAAGGGTGACCCGGCCTACTACTACGACGGCACGGCCTGGTCCCCCACCTCGGTCTCACCCTGACGTCCGCCGACCGTGCGCCGGACGCCGCCCCTCAAGCGCATCGCGACCGCCGGTCAGTGACCCGCCGTGAGGCGGCCCGCGAGGCGCTCGTGCATGTCGGCGCTGGGCTGGTTCAGGCCGACGATGGTGACCTTCTTGCCGCGCTCGGCGTACTTGGTCTCGATCGCGTCGAGCGCCGCCACCGACGACGCGTCCCAGATGTGGGCGTCCGACAGGTCGATGACGACGTCGGCGGGGTCGTTCTTGTAGTCGAACTGGGTCACCAGGTCGTTGGAGGACGCGAAGAACAGCTCGCCCGTGACCGCGTACACCGCCTGCTTGCCGTCCGGGTCGACGACTCCGGAGACCTCGGCGAGGTGGGCGACCCGCTTGGCGAAGATCACCATCGCGGTGATCGAGCCGACGACGACGCCGATGGCCAGGTTGGACGTGGCCACCACGACGATGACGGTGATCACCATGACCGTGGTCTCGCCGAGCGGCATCCGCTTCAGCGTCCTCGGCTGGACGGAGTGCCAGTCGAACGTGCCGATCGAGACCAGGACCATCACCGCGACCAGCGCGGCCATCGGGATGTGGGAGACGACCGGCCCGAGCACGATGCAGAGCACCATCAGGAACGAGCCCGCCAGGAACGTGGACAGGCGGGTGCGGGCGCCCGAGACCTTCACGTTGATCATGGTCTGGCCGATCATGGCGCAGCCGCCCATGCCGCCGAAGAAGCCGGTGACGATGTTGGCGATGCCCTGGCCGACGGATTCGCGGGTCTTGTTGGAGCGCGTGTCGGTGATGTCGTCGACCAGCTTGGCCGTCATCAGCGACTCCATCAGGCCGACCAGCGCCATGGCGAGGGCGTACGGGGCGATGATCTTGAGTGTGTCGAGCGTGAACGGCACGTCCGGCAGACCGGGCACCGGCAGCGACGACGGCAGCGCGCCCTTGTCGCCGACCGTCGGCACCGCGATCCCGGCGCCCACCGTGATCAGGGTGAGGATGATGATCGAGACGAGTGGGGCCGGGATCACCTTCGTGATCTTCGGGAAGGTGAACATGAGCGCGAGTCCGCCGACGATCAGCGGGTAGACGGCCCACGGCACGTGCTCCATCTCCGGCAGCTGCGCCATGAAGATCAGGATCGCGAGCGCGTTGACGAAGCCGACCATCACGCTGCGCGGCACGAAGCGCATCAGCTTCGCCACCCCGAGCGAGCCCAGGACGATCTGGAAGACACCCGCCAGGATGACGGTGGCGACCAGGTAACCGAGTCCGTACTTGTGGTTGATCGGCGCGACGACCAGCGCCACGGCACCGGTCGCGGCCGAGATCATCGCCTTGCGGCCGCCCACGACGGAGATGACGATCGCCATCGTGCACGCCGCGCAAAGACCGATGCTCGGATCGACCCCGGCGATGACCGAGAAGGAGATGGCCTCGGGGATCAGGGCGAGCGCGACGACCAGACCGGCGAGGACCTCTGTCCGCAGGACCTTCGGGGACTGGAGCCAGTCAGGCTTGGACATGCGCAGCCTGGGGGCCGCGCCGAGCGGTGAGGACATGCAACCGTTTCCTGATCAGGCACGCATGGCCGTCAGCGGCACGCGTACGCGGTGTCGTCGTACGTGACTCCGCACATCGCATGCCGCATGCCGCACGCCGCCCGTTGGGCGTTGGGCGTTGTGCGTCGCACGGTGCATGTCGAAGGGGCGGAATCGTGAGGGACCCGAGGAATGCGCCCGGCCACGTCAGCGGGGCCCGGCCGGTCCCCGGCAGTCGGCCTCCGGCTGCCGGTCGGGCGCCATGGCCCGGAGTTCTCCGAAGGAAGACTCTACCGGCACACGCAAATCGGCGAGGTCGCCGAGCGGGGCCGGCCGGGCACCGACGGCTACGCCCCCGGGCTCAGCCACACCGTCGCCAGCGGTGGCAGCGTGAGGTGGATGCCCGATTCCGTCGTCTTGATCGGGTCGGGGTTGCGTACGTCACCGCCGCCGTAGCGGGCCTCGTCGGTGTTGAGGACCTCCTGCCACACGGGAATGTCGGTGCCGGTGCCGGTGGTGGC
The DNA here is from genome assembly GCF_026274175.1 of Streptomyces beihaiensis. Taxonomy (GTDB): domain Bacteria; phylum Actinomycetota; class Actinomycetes; order Streptomycetales; family Streptomycetaceae; genus Streptomyces; species Streptomyces beihaiensis. The sequence goes on along the minus strand of NZ_JAPHNL010000068.1, from coordinate 204 downwards.
GCCGGTGCTGGTGGTGGTCTCGGTGGTCGGCGGCAGGTCGAGGCGGTAGTCGTGGCGGACGACCGGGGAGAAGTTGGAGACGGAGAGCAGGGGTGGGGCGCCGTCGGTGGCGGGGTGGCGGAGGAAAGCGAGGACGTTGTCGTCGGCGGCGTCGGCCGCCACCCAGGTGAAGCCGGCGGGGGTGGTGTCCTGTTCCCACAGGGC